>CAZABU010000137.1:0-5342 GCA_964483225.1 uncultured Ruminococcus sp.
GGGTCGCATCAAGGATATGGATATCCTCGTCTGGACGGTCGGTCACGGAGTTGAGCCCGGCGACTTTGCCGAGAGCTTCGTGGGACTTACCGCGGAGGATATGGCTGACGTGGAGCTTGTAGCCTCGGCTACCACCACCTCGGCCGATCTCAGAAATGCCGTTGCCGCGGCGATGCCCTATATCCCCACCGATTTCCCCACTGCCAGAGTTGTGGGTGCTGTCGTAATTGCTCTTGCAGTGCTCGGTACCGCCGTTGCTGTAATATTTGTTAAAAGGAGGAGAAAATAATGAAGAATAATAAGCTTGCTATATTCTTAAAGGGTCTCATCGCCGAGAACCCCGTTCTCGTCCTTGTGCTTGGAACCTGTCCCACCCTGGCGCAGACCGGTAGCGTTATAGCGGCGCTCTCAATGGGTATCGCGGCTACCATAGTTCTCGTTTGCTCCAACGCGGCGATCTCCGCCCTTCGTAAGATAATTCCCGATACGGTAAGAATCCCCTGCTACATCGTCGTTATTGCCGGCTTCGTTACCGTCGTTCAGCTCTTGATGCACGCTTATCTGCCCTCGCTTTACGAGATGATGGGCGTCTACCTTGCCTTGATAGTCGTTAACTGTATCATTCTCGGCAGAGCAGAGATGTTTGCCAGAAAGAACAACGTCGTTGACTCGGCTCTTGACGGCCTTGGAATGGGCGTGGGCTTCCTGCTTGCGCTTCTCGCTATGGCGACCATTCGTGAGGTGCTCGGCGCCGGAACCTTCGCGGGTATCGAGATTCCCTTCCTTATTGATTATAACATTCCTATTCTCGTCCAGGCTCCCGGCGGATTCCTCGTGTTCGGTATCCTTATCGCCGTGGTCAACAAGATCGGCCCCAAGAAGGGCGAGGAGAAGAGGAAAGAGTTCTCCTGCGCGGGCTGTCCCTCTGCTGCTCTTTGCGGCAAGGCGGGCACCGGCGAGTGCGGAACTGCTCCCGTTGAACCTACTGCAGAGAAGGAGGATAAAGAGTAATGGATATTAAAATGCTTCTCTATATTCTTCTTATGGGCGTGTTTGTAAACAACTACGTTCTTCAGAAGTTCCTTGGAATCTGTCCCTTCCTCGGTGTATCGAAGAAATTCGATCAGGCCGCAGGCATGGGTGTTGCGGTTATCTTCGTTATGCTTTGCGCGACGGCGGTAACCTGGCCTATCCAGACCTACGTTCTCGATGCGGCAGGTCTTGGATATCTTCAGACAATAGTATTCATTCTCGTTATAGCGGCGCTGGTTCAGTTTGTTGAGATAGTGCTGAAGAAGTTCATCCCCGCGCTTCATAAATCCCTGGGTGTATATCTTCCCCTTATCACCACGAACTGTGCCGTGCTCGGTGTTGCCATCAACAACATCACCGACGGCTATAACTTCATCGAGTCTATGTTCTCGTCGCTGGGCGTTGGTCTCGGCTTCCTGCTCGCCATGGTGCTCTTTGCCGGCGTGCGCTCGAGAATTGAGAACGGTCCCGCTCCCGAGGCGATGAAGGGCCTTCCCATTACGCTGGTTGCGGCTTCCATCGTATCTCTCGCCTTCTACGGCTTCTCCGGCGTTATCGAAGGCCTGCTTGGTATGTAAGGAGGTAGACTATGGAAATTTTAATCCCTATTTTGGTTCTTGTAATTATTGCCGTCCTCTGCGCGGTGCTTCTCACCGTGTCCTCCGTTTTCTTCGGAGTGAAGGAGGACGAGCGTGTAGCGGCGGTCAGAGATTGCCTTCCCGGCGCCAACTGCGGTGCCTGCGGCTTCTCCGGCTGTGACGGCTATGCAAAGGCTCTCGGCGATGGTGAAACCGACAACCCCAGCCTCTGCGTTCCCGGCGGCGACAATACCGCCAAGGAGATCGCGGCTATTATGGGCCTTGAGGCGGCTGACGTTGTGGAGCAGGTGGCATACGTTGCCTGCAACGGCTCCTGCCAGCCCTCCGAGAGAAAGTATGAGTACGTAGGTCCCAAGACCTGCGTGGCGGCAAATATGAGCTACTCCGGCGACAGAGATTGCACCTTCGCTTGCCTTGGCTATGGTGACTGTGTGAAGGTCTGTCCGAGAGATGCCATCTGCATCAACGAGGAGAAGTTCATCGCCGAGATCGACCCCCGCCGTTGTATCGGCTGCGGTCTGTGCGTAAAGACCTGTCCCAACGGTATTATACATCTTGTAAACGACACCTCTCGCGTGGTCGTTAAGTGCAGCAGCCATAACAAGGGTGCTCAGGTAAGAAAGGTTTGCCTCAACGGCTGTATCGCCTGCGGCAAATGTGAGAAGAACTGTCCTCACGATGCCATAAAGGTTGTAGACAACCTTGCCACCATAGATTACGAGAAGTGCACCGGTTGCGGCAAGTGTCACGAGGTTTGTCCCGTCAAGTGTATTCATGCGGGGAATTTCATCTGCGGCGCTCATTTCGAGTGATTTTGGTGAATTTTGTAAATCTCTGCGTTGCGGTCACCTTGCCGTAGGTTTCTACGGCTGGCGGCCCCCGCGCCTTGATCTTTAGCAAAATTCCCTCAAAATTCTGGATTTTGCGAATCGCTGTGTTACAGCCCGCTTGCCGTAGGTTTCTGCGGCCGGCGGTGCCTGCGATTTGATATTTAACAAGATCCCCTAAAAACAGTTTTATAATCAGACTCACAAAAAACGGAAAGGAAAACGAAAGCAATGCAAAACGGCGGAAACGTAGGCAAAAGAAAACTGATTGCCGATCTTCTGCTGATAGGTGCGCTGCTGGTCGTGGCCCTTTCCGTTTTTCTTGTAATAGAGCTTACCCGCGCCGACGGAGTCTGCGTGCAGGTGTCCGTGGACGGGCATGTGGTTGCCGAGTATCCTCTTTCCGAGGACGGCGAGTATTCCTTGAACGGCGGCACGAATCTCTTGGTTATTTCGGGGGGAGAGGCATATATGAAATACGCCGACTGCCCCGACGGCCTGTGTATAGGGCAGGGCAGAGTATCCCGTGCGGGTCAAACCGTCGTCTGTCTTCCCAATCGCGTTATGATAAAGGTGGTTGGCGGCGATGCGGAAGTGGAGCTGGAGGTGCGTTAGATGAAAAAAGGTATGGACGTAAAGCGGCTGACGACACTCTCTGCGCTGATCGCCGTCGCGATGATCCTCTCCTACGTGGAGTCGCTGATACCCGCCTTCGTTGCAGTGCCGGGCGTAAAGGTTGGCCTTTCAAATATCGCCACGGTCTTTGCTCTCTACACCTTGGGCGCCCCTGCGGCGGTGACGGTTTCTCTCGTCCGTGTGTGTCTGTCGGCCCTGCTGTTCGGAAATTTCGTATCGCTTATATACAGTCTGTCCGGCGCCGTGCTTGCCCTCGCGGTGATGATAATTCTGAGGCGCCTCGGCCTGTTCTCGGAGATCGGAGTCAGCGTTGCGGGCGGCGTTATGCACAACGCAGGTCAGGTGATAGCCGCCTGTTTGATTATGGAAAATGCGGCAATATCGGCCTATTTTGCGCCCCTTGCGCTCTCGGGAATTATTGCGGGAATCGCCGTTGGCGTGGCCTCGGGACTCCTTGTGAAAAGGCTTGAAAAGCATATAAAATAAAGAGCTTACGTATAGCACTCGCATTTGTCCGAGTGTTGTACATAGGCTCTTTTTTGTATACTCAAGTTGTCAATTGCTCGCCTTTTTGTATTCGTTTTCTCTTATTTCCGTATACTTTTCGTCCGGAAACTCCTCGCGGCAGAGGTTAACGCTGTCACCAATTCTTATCTGCGCCGCAGCTTCGGGACACCGGGGAATACCGAAAGCAGACGAAAAGAAGCGGCTTTATATGAAATAAAAAGCGGGAAAATGTCAAACACATCTTCCCGCGAATTTTATTATTTTGCGTATTTTTTCTTGTTTTCCTCATGAAGCCTATCGCGCTCCATCGTTTTTATCCGGCGGTTAGCCTCGAGAGTCATCTGCCAGGAGCGCTCGGGGCAGGCGGAGCGGTAGTTGTTTGATTCTCCGGCATGGAAGCTCCAATAAAGTATATTTCGCGCGCCGGCATCGTATGCCGCCTCGGTAGCGGTGATGATCTCGTCCTCGCGACCTCTCGGCGCGTTGTAGGCCTGTATCCAGATGTTGTGGTCCTTGCCGTGGCGGTCTGCCACCTCAACGCAGGCGCGGGTTGCATCATAGACGTACTTATAGGGCATACCCTCGCCGGCAGGCTTTCCGAACCAATAGGGGTCGGTGCCCACGTTGGCAATATTTTTCATACTCGCGATACGTCCTATGTCAAGAGTGTTGAGCAGGGGATTGGGAGAGCTGCCGATGCCCTGGAGCTGATACGGCATAAAGCAGATGACGCTGCTTAGCCCTGCGCCGGCCGCGTAGTCGGTGATAAAGGCGTGGAAATCTATCATCGTGGCATCGTTGAAGGCCGCCACGTCGGCGTCCATCACCACAGGCATCTTCTTGTTAAAGCGCTCCTCGAATATTGCCCGACAGGTGGGGCAGGTACAGGCGGAATAGTGGCTCGTTTTCGTGTCGTCGATGGGCGTAGCGGGGATTCTCGGCTCGTCCCAGAAGACGGTTTTAGCTCCCATAGAAGCCACCTTGTCTACCCAGTCCTTGACAAACTGGCGGTAAGCGGGAGAATTCAGACAGATCTGATAGGGGTGCATAATACCGTCGCCGTAGTAGCTGTGCGCCTCGGGGTGATAGCCGAGAAAATGTGACTTGTCGCCGGGAGCACCTCCGATCCCCCAGTTGTCAACCCAGACCTCAAGGCCTGCGTCCTCGGTGGCGCGGAATATATCGGTCATAACCTTGTCGTGGCGATCCCAGTCGTTGTGGGTGAACATATGAACGACGATGTCCATATCCGCCTCTACGATTTCGCGCATATCTGCAATCGCGTGAGATAAAAGTCTGTTGCCGTGGTAAGCAACACCGGTCTTTAATCTTTTCATTTTTTCTCCAATCGCTTATCAGTATTCGTCGGTTGCTATGGGCTTGCCATCGTTATAGAAATAGTAGCTTTCTTTTCGAAGCTTTCGCACCGACGACTTAATTATATCAACTTTCTCTCCGTTTTTCAAGTGGAATAGCATAACGCGGGTGGAGAAATTTTATTCAAAAAGTCGGAGCCTTTGATGAAATCAAAACCGATAAGAAAAAAGCACCCACCGGAGCTCGGAGGATGCCTATAAAAAACGAAGCCAAAAAGGTGCATACCGCTTGCGGTATATTGCCAGGCGAGCAGATGATAGCTTTAATCAGCACTTACATAGTAATCATCGCAAAGTATTGAGCGAGCGGCAAACATGAGCCGCAGCGAGTAGCGAAGCGGCCTGAGGGTCTAAGAAAACGATTG
>CAZABU010000138.1:0-2409 GCA_964483225.1 uncultured Ruminococcus sp.
TTGACAGTCATTGCAATAGCGATCGTTGGTACTTCGCATAAACGGATTTTGTCTGTTCATAAAATTACCTCCTTTGTAAATTTTGGTGAAGCACCATTACAGTATATGTTGTTTTTCGGCGAACAGATACTGTATCGAAACCTTGTACAATGAATAATCAGTCACCGCCCACGGATGCAAGTCTGTGGCGGTTATGAGTTTTTATTGCTACCGTCGCGACTTGAAAATTTCACAAAATAATGGTATAATTAAGTAACCCTACGTTTACGGCGGCAGTCGGCCTTGGCGGCTTCTCACTCTTCTGGTTTGTAATCAAGAAGCGCCGCTTCGGCGACCTTTTGGGTATATTTAGGCGGTAATTGTAAATAAAAGTATACAAAAAGAGCAATCCGCCATGGATTGCTCTTTTAATTGTAGATGCCTCGCTAACTCTTCATCCGTTCGCCCGGGGCTGTCGCATTCAGGCTGCCCAAAATAAAAAACGGGCAGAGGTGCCAACAGCGGTGCTTCAAAACCAGCTGGTTATGAATATTTCGAGGCCGATGAAGATGAGGATGGCGCCGCCGAGGATGCCGGCCTTTCCCGCAAGCTTCGTGCCTGCCTTCTTGCCGATGGCGATGCCGGCGTAGCAGATAAAGAAGGTGACAAAGCCGATAAGGCCGCAGGCAAGGAGCGCCTCAAGCCAATTGTAGTCCGAGATCGTGAAGCCTACGGACAGCGCGTCGATAGAGGTGGCAACGCCCTGCACCAGCAGAGCCGAAAGACCGACGGAGCCGCACTCGCAGTTATCCTCCGCCTTGCACTTGATGCCCTCGTAGAGCATCTTGCCGCCTATGTAGCCGAGAAGCCCCAGGGCGATCCAGGGAATGAACTTTTCAAAGGCGCCGAAAAGCTGGGCGATGGTGGATACGCATATCCAGCCTATCATCGGCATTGCAAACTGGAAGGCGGAGAAGATTCCCGCCACGCCGCACATCCGCTTGCGGCTCATGCAGGGCTCGCCGAGGCCGTTGGCAAGCGAGACCGAAAAGGCGTCCATGGCAAGGCCGACGCCGAGCATTATGCTGGTGAAGAAAAAGGAAAAGTCCAGAGTCATTTCGTCCTCCAAAAATAAAAAATCCAAGGCGCGGCAATGCTCACCTTGGTGTCAGAGTATAAAAAGACCCCATGTGCGGCGTTGCAGCCTTACATGAGTCTCGCAATTTGAAGCAAGCCAGACCCTTATCGGTCAGAAGGCAAGAGCAACCTAATTAGAATACGTTTTAATCTGCAAATTTTCCGTAATAATGCGCTGAAAATTCTTGCAATATCCGCATATTACTTCAAATTTTCAGCTTTTCTTCCGAGAAAATTTGCAAGATTAAAATAATTCTTACCTCAAGCTAATAGAAATTTTCGATATTTTTTGAAATTGAGCGAAGCAAAGTGTGGACTTTGTGAGCGAGATTTCGAGGAATAGCGTGGATTCTATAGCTTCAGGCGTGTTCGAATTAGGTTGCTCTTGCCTTTGACTTACTACGCGAAACCGCACTTACTACTCCCTCAACGTCGACTATTATAGCATAAAGATTTCCTCTTGTCAACAGGGTTTCCCGAATTTTACGGAATTTTAATAAACAACGCAAAAGCGACGGGGAGCACCCGTCGCTTTCCGATATTTACAAAGAAATTAAGCCTTGCCTGCGCAGCCGAAGAGGTCGATCTTCTCTCTTACGGTAGCCTTGATAGCCTCTACACCCGGTGCGAGAAGCTTTCTCGGGTCGAAGCCCTTGCCTTCCTTATCCTTGCCTGCCTCAACGTACTCGCGGGTAGCTGCGGCGAAAGCCAGCTGGCACTCGGTGTTCACGTTGATCTTGGAAACGCCGAGGGAAATTGCCTTCTGGATCATATCTGCGGGGATACCGGTGCCGCCGTGAAGCACGAGGGGCATATCGCCGGTCTGCTCGCTGATCTTCTCAAGAGCGTCAAAGCGGAGGCCGCCCCAGTTTGCGGGGTACTTGCCGTGGATATTACCGATACCTGCCGCCAGCATGGTAACGCCGAGGTCGGCGATCATCTTACACTCTGCGGGATCGGCAACCTCACCGCCGCCGATAACTCCGTCCTCCTCGCCGCCGATGGAGCCAACCTCAGCCTCAAGGGAAAGACCCTTTTCGGCACAGACAGCTACAAGCTCCTTGGTCTTTGCGATATTCTCGTCGATTGGGTAGTGGGAGCCGTCGAACATAACCGAGCTGAAGCCCGCCTCGATGCACTTATATGCGTGCTCGTAGGAGCCGTGGTCAAGATGGAGAGCAACGGGGACGGTGATACCGAGTCCCTCGATCATACCCTCAACCATACCGACGATGGTCTTGTAGCCGCACATATACTTGCCTGCACCCTCGGAAACACCGAGGATAACGGGAG
>CAZABU010000138.1:2419-5278 GCA_964483225.1 uncultured Ruminococcus sp.
TAGCCCACTCAAGGTTGTTGATGTTGAACTGACCTACGGCGTAGTGCCCCGCCTTAGCGTCCTCAAGCATCTTCTTTGCAGAAACTAACATATTTATATCTCCTTAAAATTTACTTACCAGATTATTATACAGGATTCGACAGGGAAAATCAAGTGATTTTCCATATTTATTTAAGAAAATCAGCCCTCATGGGAGTGAATATATCGAGAAGGGCGCCTGCCTCAAGGCAAACTACGCCGTGGGGAACGTCGGGGTCGGTTATGTAGGTGTCGCCGACGCCGATGATCTTGGTTTCGTCACCGATGGTAGCCTCAAACTTGCCAGCCAGAACGTAGGAGATCTGCACGTGGGGGTGAGTGTGGACCGCGCCGACGGCACCCTTCTCAAATCTTACCTCAACGCTCATCAGCTCCTCGCCGTAGGAGAGGATCTTTCTGGATACACCGCCACCGAGGTCGGTGAGCGCAACATCATTATTAAATACGAACATTTTATAAAACCGCCTATCTTTTTTTCTTCCATTTTACCATAAAGCGCCGCGATATGCAAGTGGGAGAGCAAATTTTTCGGGAATATTCTATATTTTTGCGGAAATTATCCATTGACATGCAAGGCATTATATGCTAAAATCTTCGTTGTGAATTGAAATCTTTGAAAAAAAGGGAAGTGTCTTTTATGGACGGAGTAAATATCCTCGGCTTTATAATCAGTATTCTCACCACCGCCGCGGCGATCTGGGGAATGCAGTGCAAAAAAATGAAGTACGTTATCACAGGTCAGCTGGTGTCAAACGGTCTGCTCGGCTTGCAGTACGTGCTGGAGCAGGCGTGGTCTGCCGCTTATACGCTGCCCTTTGCGATCGCGCTCTCGATAATCAGCCTCGTGTATACAGAAAAGGGCAAGAGGCTGCCCGGCTGGGTCATCAAGGGCTTTATCGCCGCCTTCGCCCTGGTTATAGTTATTCCTCAGCTCTTCAGTCCGGACGCGATGGGCAGGACGCCCGTTGCGATAATCCTTACCGACGTTCTGATGTTTGCGGCGCTGTGCTTCTTCGTGCTCAGCATTACCAGCACCGCCTCCTATAAGGCGCGTATCTGCTCTGCCACCAACTGCCTGCTCTGGCTCATTTACGATATCTTAAACGCCCCCTCGGCCATTCTGACCCACGGCGTGCTGCTTGCCTTTATCGCAGTCGGCATCATACGCCTTGACAGAGCCGAGTGGAAAAGGATATTTGCCTCCCTCGGCCGCGGTAAGCAGAAGGCCGCCACGGACGGCACCGACGGTGACACCGCCGTCAAGGCAGAGGCTGCCGATGAGGGCTACGCCGTTTACGACGGAAACGAAAAAAGCGTGTAAGTTTTTTCGGGAAATTTCGGGAAATTTTTCTAAAGCACTTGAATTTCTCTACTTATTATAGTATAATAAAAGAGCATTGACGGAAGAAAATGCGTATATGCTGCTCTTTTCAGAGAGTCCGCGGTAGGTGCGAGCGGGCAGAGCGCGGCGCTTTCCCCTTCCAGAGCATCGGGCGATGAGCCCGGGGCGCTCCCCCTTACGGAGCTTTGAGATCGGCTTTGCCGATGAATCAAGGTGGTACCGCGATATATTCGCCCTTGAGCTTTTTGCTCGAGGGCTTTTGTTTTTTAGCCTCCCCGTGGGGGACTCCTGAATAATCATCCGAAAGGGGAAAATATGGAAAAATTAAAATTCAAGCTGACAGAGGACGGCAAGGGCTACGAGGTCGTAGGCGTAGGGCTATTTGGAAAGCGTGCGAAGGAGATAGAAATCCCGGCAGAATATAAGGGAAAGTCGGTAACCTCTATAGTCGGCGTTGCATTTTTGGGGTGCAAAAGCCTTACGAATATAACGATTCCGGATAGTGTAACCTCTATAGGCGACAGCGCATTTTCGTGTTGCGAAAGCCTTACGAACATAACGATTCCGGATAGTGTAACCTCTATAGGCTACAGTGCATTTTCGCGTTGCGAAAGCCTTACGGGCATAAGCATTCCGAATAGTGTAACCTCTATTGGTGACAGCGCATTTAATTTTTGCATAAGACTTACGAACATAACAATCCCGGATAGTGTAACCTCTATAGGCAACCATGCATTTTCGGGATGCGAAAGCCTTACGAATATAACGATCCCGGATAGTGTAACCTATATAGGCGCTTGGACATTCAAGGATTGCGAAAGCCTTACGAATATAACGATTCCGGATAGTGTAACCTCTATAGGCGACTGGGCATTTTCGTGGTGCAAAAGCCTTACGAGTGTAAATATCCCGGACAGTGTAACCTCTATAGGCGACAGAGCATTTTCGGGGTGTAAAAGTCTTACGAACGTAACAATCCCGAACAGCGTAACATCTATTGGCAAAGAGGCATTTTGGGGGTGCGATGAGCTTACGATTTACTGCGAGGCTGCGAAGAAGCCCAAGGGCTGGTCGGACGATTGGAACTGCAACCGTCCCGTGGTTTGGGGACAAAAGTTTGAATATGAATTATCAGACGACGGCGAGTCATATAAGATGGTAGGTGTTGGGCTGCTTGGAAAGCGGGCTACGGAAATTGTAATTCCTCGCAAATATGACGGAAAACCCGTAACCTCTATTGACAAAGTGGCTTTTTGGGGGTGTAAAAGTCTTACGAGTGTAACAATTCCGGACGGTGTAACATTTATTGACGACCGCGCATTCGTCGGGTGTGATAGCCTTGTGAGTATTTTCATAAGTGAATCTAAAAGTTTTAACGTGGAAAAATCCGTTGATAGAGCTATTTATACGTCCGTGGATGGTAACTTGTACTCTGATGGAGGAACGACGTTACATAGCTATGCACCCGGAAAGAAGGA
>CAZABU010000139.1:0-5254 GCA_964483225.1 uncultured Ruminococcus sp.
GAAGATCCTCGACGAGGTTAAGAAGGTTACCCACACCGATATGGTCTACATACTCGAGAACCTTGACCGCGACCTCGTAAAGGGCGCTATCGCAGGTAAGAACTTCAAGGAGTACTTCTTTGCAAACTGCAAGTGCGATAAGATCCGTGCGGCAGTAGAGAAGCTTCTCGCTGAATAATTTTATAACAGATACGGCGCACATTCCGAGCAAAAGGGCTGTGCGCCTATGCTATATACCTTTCTGTGTTTGCCTTTTAGAAAGCCTATGGCTTTTGGAGAGAATTTTTAATGAGCATACTTGCAAAAAGAGCTGAAAAAAAGCAGCTCGATATGCTTGAGGGTCCTCTGATCCCCTCCTTTATTTCCTATTCGCTGCCCCTGGTGCTTGCCGCCCTGCTTCAGATGCTTTATAATGCCGCGGATATCGCGGTGCTGGGAAATCTGTCTACGGGAAACGCGGTGGCCTCCGTGGGTGCGACAACGATAATCGTAAACTTCGTCGTTAACACCTTTACCTCGGTGGCGACAGGCGGTAACATTCTTGCCGCCCGCGTTTTCGGAGCTAAGGACGATGCTCGTATAGCTCGTCTTGTGCGCAGCACCTATACCTTCAGCCTTATCCTCGGCGTGGTTATCGCCGGCCTCGGCCAACTCCTGACTCTGCCTCTGCTGAGGCTCACCGACTGTCCGGAATCGGTAATCGGCGGTGCCGAGCTTTATATGAGGATTTACTTCCTCGGCGTTCCGGCTTCTACCTTCTATAACTTTATGGCCGGTATCATGCGCAGCAGCGGCGACTCTCGCAGACCCTTCCTTTATCTTGCGGTCTCGGGCGCGGTAAACGTGATACTGAACGTGGTTCTCGTTCTCACTACCGACAGTCCCGTCGCCAGCGTAGCTATAGCCACCGTTGCGTCAATGTACGTTTCCGCGGGAATGCTCTTCGTGCATATGGTAAGGGCAAAGGGCCCGGAGAGGCTTCGTCCCTTCGACTTCAGAATGTCAACCGACGTTATGCTGAAGATAATCCGCCTTGGTATACCTTCGGCCATATCCTCGGTTTGCTTCTCCCTTGCCAATATCCAGATACAGTCGGCGGTGAATGCCTACGGTGAGGCGGGTATTTCGGGTAACACCTCGGCAATACAGGTGGAAAACGCTATGTTTGCCGTCACCAACTCTGCCGTTACCGTTGCTTCCGCCTTCTTTGGTCAGAGTCTCGGAGCAGGGAATCGGGAGCGCGCCCTTGAGGTCGCGAGAAAATCCTACCTGTTCTGGTCGGTTGCCGGCGCTTGCGCCACGGCGCTTCTTTTACCGTTTGCCAAGATGCTCCTGCAGATAATCGCGGGTGACAATCAGGCGGCGATAGATTTCGGCGTTGTCAGACTTTACTGCCTGATATCCGTAGCGGCGATACACGCTCTTATCAACGTGAATAACGGTATACTCCAGGCCGCGGGAAAAACCACTCTGCAAATGGTAGTCAACCTCATAGGCATCTGCGGCTTCAGGACTCTGTGGATGATGCTTATTTACCCACTCTGCAAAACACCCGTTATGCTTTACATAGCCTATCCCATTTCCTTCCTGCTGGTCTTTTCGGTCAATCTCGCCTTCGCTTTAGGCGTGATAAAAAGACTGAAGCAAGGAGCGAATTTTGTAGTATAAATTCAAATTATGTAAATTACAGTTGTCAAAAGAAAGGTTTTTCTACATGAAAGTTGCAGAATTCTTTATGCCGTTTTTGCATTTTTTGCGCTCGATTGCAAACCCCTTCCTTGATTTTTTATTCGCGCTCATAACCCACCTCGGAGAGGAAACGGTGTTCCTCGTGGTGGCGATCCTCTTTTTCTGGTGCGTCAATAAGCGCGAGGGGTATTTTATCCTTATCACCGGCCTTTTCGGTACGCTCATAAACCAGGCTGCGAAGATACTTTTCCGTATTCCAAGACCCTGGGTGATCGATCCCGGCTTCTCTCCCGTTGAGGACGCCATCGAGGAGGCCACGGGCTACTCCTTCCCCTCGGGGCATACCCAGAATATTGCCGGTACCTTCGGTGCGATAGCGGCCTTCAAGCCCTCTAAGGGACGGACTGCTCTTTGCGTGACCGTCATCGTCCTCGTGGCCTTCTCCCGGATGTATCTCGGCGTTCATACGCCCCTTGACGTCGGCGTTTCGCTTCTTGTGGCGCTGGGACTTGTGCTTTTGCTTCGGCCCTTCTTTGCCGACGATGAGAAAATGCGCCGCTCTATGCCGATAATCGTGATAACCGCCGCCGTTATGGCGCTGGCATTCCTGGTGATCGTGCTCCTCGTTCCCCGCGAGGGAATTGACGAGAATAATCTTTATTCCGCTATGAAAAACGCATCCACGCTCCTCGGTTGCCTTGTCGGTCTTATTCTTGTCTGGTTCGTGGATTCTAATTATGTTAACTTCGATACCAAGGCTCCCTGGTATTCCCAGGTGGCAAAGCTTGCCGTAGGTCTTGGTATAGTCCTCGGCATAAAAGCCGGGCTCTCGGCTCCTCTGGTTGCACTTTTCGGAAACGAGTTTGTGGCCCGGGGTGTCAGATACTTCCTCGTCGTTGCCTTTGCCGGCGCCCTTTGGCCTATGACCTTCAAGTGGTTCGCGGGTCTTAAATGCGAGAAGCTTGATGCCTTCGGCGAGGCGGTAGTGAAGAAGCTTTCCGCGGTTCTTGTATGGATCAAAGGGATTTTCGTCAAGAATACCGCAGATGAAGAAATAAAAAACGTGTAAAAGGAGATATAATTATGGCATTTGCATTTTGTCCTTATTGCGGTGGCAGACTTGAGGGCGGCTTCAGATTTTGCCCGTTCTGCGGCTCACAGGTACCCACCGGCTTCGATCCCGGCTCTGTGTCGCCCCGTCCTACCTACCCTCAGCCCGATCCCGTAGGTCAGCGTCCTACCTATCCCCAGCCCGACCCCGGTCAGCCCACAGGCGGAAATAAGTCGGCGGAGTATGAGAAGAACCTCGCTCGCGCCAAGGCTTACTGTATACGCGAGCTCTGGAACGACGCGGCCGCTATATACGAGCGTATGATATTTGACGATCCCATGGATATGAACGGCTATATGGGTCTTATCCGGGTTGCCACCCGCAACTACACCTGCTACGATGACCCGAAGATCGACGAGAATATCCGTATAGCGAAAAAGATCGGCGGCAAGGAGGATCTCTCCGAGTTCGACCCCGATTTTGCAGCTTATTCCTCGCCAAGCTCCGCGGGAGATTTTGAGATCAAGGACGGCGTGCTCGTTAATTACAAGGGGGCACGTACCGAGGTCGTTATCCCCGAGGGCGTTACCGAGATCGCCGACGACGTATTCTCGTATAACAAGACCGTCAAGAGCGTAAATCTTCCCACCACCCTCGTCAGAATAGGCCGCCGTGCCTTCTCCTGGTGCGAGTCGCTCACTACTGTCAATTTCCCCGAAAGCCTGAGAACTATCGGCGAGTGCGCATTCTATCATTGTGACATCGTAGGTCTGAAGCTCCCCAGAAAGCTTGAGGAGATCGGCTACGAGGCCTTTGCCTGCGGTTGTGCCGATAACGAGATAATCATTCCCATAAACGTGCGTACTATGGGCGGTCGCGTGTTCGAATACACTATCCGCTCCGGAAAGACGGATACCGCCGTTACCAAGTCCATTCTCTGCGCCCTGGACAGCAAGCCCGACGGCTGGAAGGAAAGCTGGCATTACGCCGGCACCAGCGACAGCAGCTGCGTATATCACAGAGTTTCCTGGGGATATAAGGGCTGATAGGCCTGCCGGCGCGTTGAAAAAAACGTGCGATGCACTGATATAATCAAAGAGCGAGGGCGCTGGGACGGTGTCTTCGCTCTAATTTTATTCTTTTTTTCAAAACCCCTTTACTTTTTTATATATTTGTGCTAAAATAATATGAATAATTTTTCTTGTTTTAAGAAAGAGAGCAAAATATGAAGTGTCCCGTTTGTAATTGCACCGATTCCAGAGTTCTTGATTCCCGCCCCGTTGACGATGCGGCCAGCATACGCCGTCGCCGCGAGTGCCCAAGCTGCGGTAAGCGCTTTACGACCTATGAGGTCGTGGATACCGTGCCTATCGCTGTGGTGAAGCGTGACGGCCGCCGTGAATTCTTCGATAAGCATAAGCTGGCGGTTGGTATCGAGCGCGCCTGTCAGAAGCGCCCCGTTAACGCAGAGGAGATCGCCGCGGCGATCGAGACCGAGCTCCAGAACTCCATAGTTACCGAGATCGGCTCCAAGGAGATCGGCGAGATGGTGCTTGCAAGGCTCCGCGATATCGATATCGTTTCTTACATACGCTTCGCATCGGTTTACAGAGAGTTCAAGGATATCGAGTCCTTTGTTGACGAGATAAACCGCCTTTCAAAGAAGCCGAGAAAAAAGAGCACTTCCCAGGGGGATAAAAAATGATAAAGAGCATGACCGCCTTCGGCAGAGCCAAGCGCGAGGGCGCCGAGAAGGATATTACCATTGAGATAAAGAGCGTTAATTCACGTTTCCTTGACTGTAACGTCAAGCTCCCGAGAGCCTACATTTTCCTCGAGGAGCGCATCAAGGATTACGTGAAGAAGAACGCCGTCGCCAGGGCGAAGGTAGACGTTTTCGTCACAGTTGATAACCACACCTCCGGCACCTCTGCCGTTTCGGTGGATTACGCCCTTGCCGAGAGCTATATTACCGCGCTCCGCTCCCTTGCTGAGAAATTCGGTCTTACCGATGATATCAGCGTTATGACGGTGGCGAGAAATTCGGACATCTTCACCTACGAGCGCGCCGAGGAGGACCTGGAGGCCGAGTGGGAAATATTCCGCGAGGTGCTTGCGGAGGCCGTCGAGGGCTATAACGCCATGCGTACCGCCGAGGGCGCAAAGGCCGAGGCTGATATAAAGGCGAAGGTGGAGCTTATCCGCTCCTATGCCGATGAGGTTGAGAAAATTTCTGCCGAGGATACCGTTGGTTACCGCGACAAGCTGGAGAACCGCATCCGTCAGATCCTCGGAGATTCCGAGGTCGCCGTCGACGAGAACAGACTTCTTACCGAGTGTGCCATCTGGGCTGACAAGATCGCCATTGACGAGGAGCTTGTGCGCCTCCGTTCTCACTTCGGTGCCTTTTACGACATCTGCGCGGCGGCAGAGCCCTCGGGCAGAAAGCTTGATTTCCTTATGCAGGAAATGAACCGTGAGACCAACACCATAGGCTCGAAGGCCAATAATGCA
>CAZABU010000140.1:0-5228 GCA_964483225.1 uncultured Ruminococcus sp.
AAAGCCCGAAACACGTCACACGCCGGGGGTAACGTCTTTAATGTAGGTTCTTTCCATTTTTCTATATCCTTTTTAGTTTTTTATCGTTTTAAGCCAGGCGACGGAACTGTCGAGCCAGCCATCGGCGAGGGGCTGAATAGCAGCCGCGTTGCCACAGGCGGTGACCTCGTTTGCAAGACAGGTGCCGTGACCTCCGTAGGGGTAGAGGTGAAGCGTCACGGGTAGCCCGCGCTCGGTATATTTTGCCGCCAGCATCAGACTGCCGACGGGAGGAACGACCTTGTCCTCTGTGGTGTGCCAAATAAAGAGCGGCGCCGAATCGTCAGCCACGTTCTCCTCCAGTGAGAGCCTGCGGCGGTCTGCCTCGGGTATCTCGGCAAAGGGCATACGCATAAGATGCGCAAAGCTCCCCTCGTGGGTATTCATCATAGCGGTGACCACGGGATAGGCGAGGATCGAAGCACGGGGGCGGTTCTCTCCACTGTCACAGCCGAGAGCGGCGAGGACGGCGGGGTCGGAATGGAGCACGGCAAGGGAGCCGGCAAGATGTCCACCCGCGGAAAATCCAACGGCGAAAACGCGCTCGGGGTCGATATTATATTTTTCCGCATTCTGCTTAATATTCAGGATAGCGCGGGAGGCGTCGATAAGCTGGGCGGGATAGCCGTCTGCCTCGGGCACTTCCCTGTAATCCGAGACTCTGTAATTAAGCACGAAGGCGTTTATGCCTTTAGCAAGATATGCAAGAGCGATAGGCTCGCCCTCACGCGCGGTACATACGCCGTGATATCCGCCGCCGGGAATAACCAGAATGGCGTCCTTTTTCACGCTGCGGTCGTCGGCAACGTAGGTGTCAATATATACCCGCCTGTCGGCAGGATCGAGAAAAACGCGCTCGTGAAGCATTGTGCTCTCCTTATTTTGCCCATAGTTATCTAAATAACATTATAACATTAAAAAATATATTTTGCAAGACCTTTCGCCGCTTTTGTTTTGAAAAATCAAGTATTTTGTCTTCGGTACTCGGTGGGTGATGTGCCGTATTCCGCAGTAAAGACGCGATTGAAATAAGTTACGGTATTAAATCCGCATTCCAGGGCGATATCAACCACCCGCTCCCGGGTGTCGAGCAGGAGCCCCGCGGCCTTACGAAGCCGGAGAGACATACAGTATTCGCTGAAGCTCACGCCCATCTCGCGCCGAAAAAGCCTGCCCATATATTTTTCATTCTTGTGATATATAAGCGAAAGCTTTTTTAAGGATAGATCGGAGCCGAGCTCCTCCTCGGCGTGGCGCTTAAGCGTAACAACGAGCCAATGGAGCTGCGGAGCCGGAGCCGTCTTTGGCGTCTTTTGAAAGAGGAGCCGCAGGTAATCGGCAACTATCTCGGCTATCTGCAAAAGCTCCTCCCCATTCTGCAGTCGCTCACATTCCGAAAGCTCCTCGCAAAAAGGCTCCGGGTCCGTCCCAAGATAGCGGCAGGTGCTCCGAAGGCGTTTTTCGCTCTCCGACGGATCTATCACAGCGTTTCCCACGTAAACTATGGCACAAACTCCGCCGTTTATCACCACGGGATAAGCCGCCTCGTAAAGTCCAAAGAAGCAATACCCACAAAAGGGCTGTGCCGACGAGTGTCCCTTCATATTGGCGAGGCTCTTGCAGTGCAGGCAAAGGCGATAACCGCGCTCCGAGGATTTTGCCATATTGCAAAATTTCTTTGAATGTATAACGTTGCAAAAGTCGATCTGCGTCCTCGGCAAGTCCAATACCCCGTTAAGGTCGAGTATGCTTATATGTGTCCGTCGCCCCTTCGTCAACATATCTATCAAGGTCTGCAAGCTCTGCATATTACTCTCCAAATTATACTTTTTTACTCAATTATAGCACAAAGATATCCTTTGTGCAAGTATTCCGTTCCATTTGTGCAAGACAAACGAAAGAATAAATGCTAAAATGAAATAAAAAACACAAGGAGCACGGATATGAAAAAATACGGACTTGCAGTTATCGGCGGGGGATTTGCCGGTGTCGGCGCGGCGCTTGCGGCGGCGAGAGCGGGAGTTTCCGCCGTCATCGTCGAAAAGGGCAATTGCCTCGGCGGCGCAGCGGTGAACAGTTTGGTAAACCCCTTTATGCCCTATACCACGGAAATAGACGGCGTGCCTACCGAGCTTTCGGCAGGAATATTTGGAGAGATAGTCGAGAAAATGCGCGCCAGGGGCGCTATGAGCGGTCCCTCATTCCTTGAGGAAGAACTGAAATATCTACTGAACGAGATGGCAGTCGAGGCAGGAATAGATCTTCTCTATCACGCTTATCTTTTCGAGGTGCGTCGCTCGGACGAGCGCATTGAGGCCGTCAGGCTTGCGACTCGCGGCGGCGTTATCGAGCTGTGCGCCGACTACTTCATCGACGCCACCGGAGATGCTCAGCTCTCCTATCTTGCCGGCATACCGACCGCTCTCGGCAGAGAGGGTGACCATCTCTGTCAGCCCATGACACTCTGTTTCCGACTCGGAAACTGCGACGTGGAGAAATTCTACGCCAGCCGCCCACGCCTCAAGGAGATACACGCCGCGGCTCTCGCAAACGGAGAGCTTTCGAACCCACGCGAGAACATTCTGGTATTCAAGACACCGATAAAGAACGTGCTCCATTTTAACACCACGCGTGTGATAAAGAAAAACCCTACCGATCCCCACGATTACTCCGAGGCGGAGGTCATCGCAAGACGGCAGGTCTACGAGATATACGATTTTATGAAAAAGCACGCCGACGGCCTTGAGGGCAGCTTCCTTATGATGACGGGAGCGGAGCTGGGAGTGCGCGAGAGCAGAATGATTGATGGCGATTACAGGCTCACCGAGCAGGACTGCCTCGCTCTGACGAAATTTGATGACGCCATCGCCGCCTGCAACTACGACATAGATATTCATAATCCCGAAGGTACGGGCACAAGCCATCACTACTTCAAAAAAGGCGAATATTTCACTATTCCCTACCGCTCGCTGATACCGAAGGGTGTGTCGAACGTCCTGGTGGCTGGAAGGTGCATCAGCTCCGACCACGCGGCACAGGCCTCCTACCGCGTAATGAACATCGTCTGCTGTCTTGGAGAGGCGGCAGGTGAAGCTATTGGACTTGCTGCGCGTGACGGAGTCACCACGCGCGAGGTTAACGTTGCAGAGCTTCAGAAAAGACTCAGAAATAACGGCGCCTTTGTCGGAATATAACAAAAGCGAGAGCCACGCCGATTCGGTGTGGCTCTCATATTTATTTCGCTGTTTCCGCTGCGACGGTTTCATTTTCGCCGACGGTGTCGGAATTTTCATCAATATTCTCGCAAGCATCGGCCCCATCTGCGTCGGTGTTTTCTCCGTTTTTGCCGCCTTTATGTAAACCAAAGTTGGCATAAATAAGGGTCACACCCACAAGAACGAAGCCTATAGCAGATACGACCTGCTGAGCATAAACGTTCATACCGAGGAAACGGTTGCCGTTGTCTTGAATGTGAGAAACGAGGGGGCTTATTGCCAGAGTTGTAAGGAAACCCGCGATTCCGGCAAGGGCATTTTCAACCGCGATGGCAGGCATAACGTGCTCGCTTTCCACGCATTCATACACCAGGTTTATCTTAGTGCTGTTGATGCCCGCGCTGCCGATGGCGTAAACGATGGTGTAAAGCACGACCATTACGTGACCGTTTTCGGGCACGGTGAACGTCTTCAGGGCGTAGGCCACAAGGAAGAAGCAGAGGCACAGGTTCATCATCTTCATAAAGGAGTTCTTATCGCCGTATCTGCCCATCGGACGTGAGCAGACGGAGCGGGAAAGAGCGCTGACGATGCTGATTATCGAAATGAAGGTCATCGAGAAGCCCAGCTCCTTCCTCATATACGTACCGAAGAAGGGGGTGGTGGAGTAAACGGTGATCGCCCAAAGGATCTGAAGCACCACTACCTTTACAAATCGCTTATTCTTTGCGAGAGCCAACATGATCTGTCCAACGCTCTCGTCGTGTATCTCTCCGTAGGATTTTTCCTTTGCAAATATGTAACACAGAGCCTGAATCACGGTCAAGCCGAAGATGCCGATACCGCAGAACAGGAAGGCGCCCTCAATGTTACCCTCGGCCTCGAATTTATCTATAACGATTCCGATAATGAAGGAGAAGGTCATACCGCCGAGCAGAGAGATCATCTCATTGGTGGCGGTGAAAACGCCTCTGTGGTTATCGTCAACGTAGGAGTAGAACCATTTTGTGTTAGGCGCTCTGCCAACGTTGAGTAGGGCGTTTGCGATAAGGAGCGCCGCCATATATACGACAGTTTTCGCCGTACCGGGGATGTTGAAGAACGGAACTATGTAAACGAGTCCGAAGCAGGCCTGGTTTATGATACCGAAGGTGGCAACAAAGGGCTTCACCCTCTTTTTTCTGGTGAGGAATATGGCAAATATCTGGAAGGTACAGCCTAAAGACACAAAGGAGCTGATTATACCCGTCATACTGTCGGAAATACCGAGCGTTTCTGTGACCATTGCAATATACGCGCCGGACGACATCAGAGCAACGAAATACTCCAGGGCGGCATAGGCTATGTAAAGCACTCTGCCTCGCTTATCAATATCCTTATACCACATTTTCTTTCTCCTTATCGGCGGGGGATACCGCCGTGTTTATTTTAGCACAGTATATCAAAAAGTCAATAGATTTTTCAAAAACACAAAATAATGCAATAAAATAATAAAAATTGCGATACCGGCGCCGCCCGCAACGGAGCGTAAAGAGCGAAAAAATTCAAAAAGGCCGAGCACGCGGCTCGGCCTTTTACAGTGAAATCTTTATGAAATTAAGCCTCTGCGGGAGCAGCGTCTCTCATAGAGAGGTTAAGTCTGCCCTTCTCGTCGGTGCCGAGGAACTTAACTCTGACGGTGTCGCCGATAGCAACAACGTCCTCAACGTTCTCGGTGCGCTTGTTCTGAAGCTTGGAGATGTGAACCATACCCTCCTTACCGGGAGCGAACTCAACGAACGCGCCGATAGGAATGATTCTGGTTACGGTACCCTCGTAGGTCTCGCCTACCTCGGGCTCGAATACGATAGCGTCGATAATAGCCTTAGCCATATCCGCGCTGTCGCGGTTAACTGCTGCAATAAATACTGTACCGTCGTCGTTGATGTCAACCTTTGCGCCGGTATCAGCAACGATCTTCTGGATAACAGAGCC
>CAZABU010000141.1:0-5137 GCA_964483225.1 uncultured Ruminococcus sp.
CCCGACCTACTGCTTAGAAGGCAGTTGCTCTATCCAGCTGAGCTAAAGGCACAAAACTTGACAACGACATTTATTATAACAGAACAAATTTCGTTTGTCAATATGTTTTTGCAACTTTTTTTACATTTTTTGCTGTGCTCCGGCGTTTGTCGGCTCTATCCGCAATATCATTTCTTGCAAATAAGCTTAACGCCCTCGACAGCTACAACCTTGAGTCGCTCGCCGATCTCAAATACATCGTCCTCTGCGGCACCTCTTGCAGACCAGACACCGCCGCCAACCTTGACCTCTCCGCAGCCGGCCGCACTGTCTACCTTCTCCACAACGGTGCAATATTCACCGACCACCGCCTCGGGCGATGCGGCGCTTTTTCCAAAACGAAACAGATTTTTCAAATTCATATTTACATAACGCCCTCCCCCCCGGGGGGCTCTCCATCAATTATCTTGCCTTACTATAATAACATACGAAATTTGATTTGTCAACCTAAATTAAACTTTACTTTAACCGTTTTCTGACACGCGTTGTGATAAAAGCGCAATAATGAACGATTTATTAACCATTTTTTGACAAGTTTGACCATAATTTCAAAAAACTATTGACAAAATTGTTTTGATGTGTTATTATTCAGTTGTTGTTATGCAACACTTAAATAACAGCAAAGGAGGAAAACCTATGTTTGAAAATTTGAAGCAGTTTTTGGTAGACGAGCTTCGTGTCAACGCTGACGACATTACGATGGAGGCGGAGCTGGCAGGAGATCTCGGTATCAATTCGCTCGAGCTTGCAGACCTTGTGTATCTGTGCGAAGAAAGATTTAACGTTGTGATAGATGAGGACGACCTTCATAACCTCAACACCGTTGGCGATGTTGTTCGTTATCTTGAGTCTCAGAATTAATTTGATACAAAATACATAAGGTTGCTGTGTTATTCGCAGCAACCTTAAATAATATATTCGGGTATCATAGCTTCACGTATATCCTATGCGCTTCCGCATCCACGGCAGAAAACTCCTCTGTCAGCTCCGGGTATTTGTTCAGCAGAAACTGTGCCTCGGTGGTCGACGACGAAAAGGCGTCCTCCGTGGCGAAGAACTGTATCTGCCCCCGACCCTTCATCATGCGCAGAATGCGCAAAACAGCGGCACGGAGCTTCCCTGCCCGCTTTTCATCATTTTTCGGTAGCTCAAAGCGGATAAGCTCTATTCCTGATACCCTTGCCGAGGCTATTTCGAACATCAGCTCGGTAGAAACACTTGAGCCCGTCTCACTTGTTAAACGGTAGTTTTTATATTTCATTTTCCCTATCCTTTGCATATTGTATAAACATTTTAGCACAAAAAGCGTAAAATGTAAATACCTATTTTTCAGGAGTATCCTTAAATGACAGAACTTTTACTGAAATTATTCGTTAAAGATCACCACAACGCCGACGATCCGAAAACGCGTAAGAGCTGCGGCACTCTGGCCAGCGTGGTCGGTATTGCCGTAAACTTTCTTTTAGCGTTGATAAAGCTTATTGCGGGATTGCTTTCGGCCTCCGTGGCAATAATCGCCGATGCGGTCAATAACCTCTCGGACTCCGGCTCCTCAGCAATCGCGCTGATAAGCTTCAAAATGTCCTCAAAGCCCGCCGACAAGGACCACCCCTTTGGGCATGCGCGGATCGAATACATCGCATCGATGATAGTTTCCTTTATCATCCTGCTTGTAGGTGCGGAATTGCTTTTCAGCTCTGTTGAGCTGATTTTTGACAACAGCGGCACAAAAAGCACCGAGATCTCTCCGCTAACGCTCATCATTCTCGGCGTGTCAGTAGTTCTGAAATTCTGGCTCGGCCTCTTCTATAATAAAATAGGAAAGAAAATCAATTCCTCTGTCATCAAGGCGTCGGCTACCGACTCCTTCTCCGACTCTGCATCTACTCTCGGAGTGCTCGCGTCCTCGGTCGTAATAATGCTGACCGATTGGAAGCTTCTCGACGCCATCGTAGGTATAATCATTTCAATAATCGTAATTATCGCGGGAATCAAGATTCTGAACGAGATGAAAAACGCCCTGCTCGGCGAGGCGCCGGTAGACGAGGTCGTAGACGGAATATCAAAAATTGTGGAATCCTACCCCGACATCATCGGTATGCACGATCTTCTGGTGCATAATTACGGTCCCAAGCACTTCATCGCATCCTTTCACGCAGAGGTGGACGGCAAGGGGGATATCTACGAGCTCCATGACATGATTGATAACGTAGAGCGCAGGATCAAAGAGGAACTCGGAATATCCTGCACGATCCATATGGATCCTATCGTTACCGATGACGAAACGGTCAACGCACTGAAAAAGCTGGTTACCGATACTATCTCCGAGCTTGAAATGGAGCTGCACATCCACGATTTCCGCACAGTTGTCGGTAATACGCACACCAATCTCATCTTCGACGTTGTGATTCCCTTTGAATATCCCTTGGAGGAGCAGGAGGTCGTAAAGCGCATCTCCGACGCAATCGAAAAAAAACAAGAAAATTGCTACTGTGTTATTACGGTAGACAGAGGTTAAAATGAAAAGCATTACAGGAAAGCCGCTTGCGTGGCTGCTGACGGCAGTCTATTTTGCCAGCTACGTCACGCGCATAAATTTCGCGGCGATAATCCAAGAAATAGTGATCGATCTCGGTTATGAGAAGACTGCTCTGTCCGTCGTTCTCGTCGTGCTGTCAATAACCTACGGATTGGGACAGCTGATAAACGGCTGGCTCGGCGACAGAATCAGCCCTGACAAAATGATCCTCATAGGACTTTGCGTTGCAACGGTCGCTAATATACTGTTCCCTCTCGTCGTAACCTCCGTACCACTTATGTCGGTGCTTTGGGGCATAAACGGCTTTGCGCAGGCGATGATGTGGCCGCCAATGGTCAAAATATTAGTGGCCTCCTCCGACCCCGATATGTATAACTATTCGGTGGTAAGGGTTTCCTGGGGCTCTTCCTTCGGAACTATACTTATCTACCTCGCGGCGCCCCTGATCATTTCCCTCATAGGCTGGGAGGCGGTATTCGTATTCTCCTCGGTCATCGGTGCCGTCACAACAATTATCTGGCAGACCCTGCGAGGAAAAATTGCGACCGACACCGCCGTGACGAAGGGCGAAACAGCAGAGTTGCAGGAAAAGCGTAGCTTAGGCTTCCCCGCCGAGGCGATCTTCCCGATAATCTTCATAGCTGCCGCCATAATACTTCAAGGTATGCTTCGCGACGGTATCTCCTCCTGGATGCCCACCTATCTTTCCGAGGTGTTTGAGTTATCCAGCGAGGCGTCCATACTCCTCACCGTTTCCCTTGCAATATTCAGCATTATCACCTTTTCCATATCGGGTACGGTATATAAAAAGTACTTCAAAAACGAGGTGCTCCTCGGTGGAATTATCTTCGCCATCGCCGCCGTATCCTCTCTGCTTTTATACGTATTCTTTGACAGCGGAGTGGCCCTCGCGGTCATACTTATGATGCTGATAAACGGCTGTATGCACGGAATAAACCTTATGCTCATTACCCACGTCCCGAAGCGTTTCAAAAGATACGGTAATATCTCCACGATATCCGGAGCTATCAATTCCTGCACCTATATCGGCGCCGCAATATCCACCTATCTTATCGCACTTCTTTCCGAGCAGATCGGCTGGAGAGGCACCGTCCTCGTCTGGTTTGTCATAGCTGCCCTCGGATTTGTTTGCTGCTTTGTTGCTGTAAAACCTTGGGACAAGTTCTCAAGCTAAAAGATAAAAGCGACCGCATTAATTTTGCGGTCGTTTTCTGCCTTTATTTATCTACGCGATTTTTGATTTTTCCACTAAAATAAGCATCTATATTGTCAGCTATAATGCCAATACATCTGGCTCTTGATTCATAGGATCCCCATGCAACGTGAGGCGTCAGGATCACGTTATCAAGCCCGAGGAGCCTGTTATATGGATGCGCCTTTCCGAAGGGCTCGGTGGAATAAACGTCACAGCCAAAGCCACCGAGAGCACCAGCCTCGACAGCCATCGTTACCGCCTCCTCATCAAGAACAGCGCCTCTCGCCTCGTTTACCAGAATAGTATCAGGCTTCATAAACGCGAGCCTCTCGGCATTTATCAGCCCACGCGTGCCCTCGTTCAAAGGACAGTGCACTGTGATAATATCACTGCGCTTGCAAAGAGTGTCTATATCAACGCATTCCACGCCCTCTATCGGCGTGCGTTTATTTACGATTATTTTCGCGCCAAAGGCCTGCGCCATCCGCCCGACGGCCTTGCCTATATTGCCATATCCAACGATGCCCCAGGTCTTGCCGGTAAGCTCGTGATATACCGGCGTCAGCTTGTTCGGCACGCCCGACGCGGTGTACGCTCCGCTCTTTACGTACCTGTCATACTCTGTAAGATGGGTGCAAAGAGCAAGAACCGTTGCAAGAGTATAGAGTGCCACGCTCTCGGTGGAGTAGCCCGGCACGTTGCAAACGCCGATGCCAAGCTCCCTTGCCGCTGCAACATCAATATTGTCGTACCCGGTTGCGAACTCGCAGACCAGCTTCAGCTTCTTCGCCGCAGTGAGCAAGGCCCTTGTTACCTTGAGCTTATTAATAATGATAACGTCTGCGTCTTTTGCGCGAGCTATCGCTTCGTCCGGCGTCGAGCTCATATATGAAACGACCTCACCAAAGCGGTCCAGAACCGAAAACGGAGTGTCCTCTCCCAGTGATGCCTTATCAAGTATTACAATCTTCATACAAATCGCCTTTCAGAAAACTTTACATAACCATTATAAATAAACTCGCGGTAAATGTCAAGTAATTTATCCGCGCGCTTCGTCGGCACTTCCGTACCGGCCGCAGCCGCGCGGCGGTAGGTGCTCTTGATTCTTCCCTTCTTGTCGATGGCGTTGGTGTTCACCTTGATAGACGAATCCGCCTTCTGCTCGGTCAGCGACCACTTTACGTCAGGAGTAAGCGACCACTTTACGTCCGGCTCGGCCGTTCTTCGTGGATTCATATCCTCCTCACGGATAGTTATGGGCTCCCGGGATTTCTTTCCGGACTTCTTGCCGATAGCATCGGTATTGACTACAACGCGGAAGCCGTCCTGACTCTCCAAGTCCG
>CAZABU010000142.1:0-5128 GCA_964483225.1 uncultured Ruminococcus sp.
GTTTTCGTTCAGAAGAGTGATTACCGCCTTGGGGTTGTAGGTCTTAGGCAGGTCGTTTCTTGGTCCGTGATAAAGGATGTCACGGAGCAGTAAAAGCTTGTCGCAGCCTTCGTTATTAAATGCGTCTATTACAAGCTGAGCGCTTTCAAGATCTCCGTGAATATCCGAAGCGATAAGTAATTTCATTGTTATTTCTCCTTTATGTATTTCTATAACAGTGTAGCTTATTTTAGAGAAAAAGTCAATAGATTTTAAAAAATGGGAAAACTTTCGCGAAAACTTTCAAAAAAGGTATTGACATTTTAAAATCAAGTATGTTATAATACTTATAACTGTGCGTATGCCATTTTGCATACCGGTAATATTATCAGGACGGTCCTCTACGATGCTCTGTATGAACGTCCGAAGTTTAAAAGGAGGCCATAAAAATGGAAAAGATCCAGGCTTTTGTAAGTGAGCAGCTTAAGACCGAAGTTCCTAAGTTCGGCATCGGCGACAGCGTAAAGGTTTACGTTAAGATCGTCGAGGGTGAGAAGGAGAGAATTCAGATGTTCGAGGGTACCGTTATCGCTAAGCACGGCGGCGGAATTTCCGAGACCTTTACTGTAAGACGCGTTTCTTACGGTGTAGGCGTTGAGAAGACCTTCCCCCTTCATTCTCCCAACGTTGACAAGATCGTAGTATTCCGTGAGGCGAAGGTTCGCCGCGCGAAGCTCTACTATCTCCGTTCGAGAGTTGGTAAGGCAGCTAAGGTTAAGGAAAAGATCTAAGTTTGTCTTACACGGCAAAAAAAGCAGGCAATCGCCTGCTTTTTTTGTTTTATAATAGTTAATTACTGTTTGTACCGACTTTTATTGACAAGTGAATACGAATATGGTATAATATAATCAGAAAAGGAAAGGAGAACACTATGAACGTATCAAAAGGCCGCCTTATAGGCACGGTAACCGTAACAGCACTCGCCGCGGTTACATTCGTACTTTACCTTATTACTTATATTACGACCGTTGACGGAGTGCTCTCCGGCGAGGGAATAGGAGCCGCCGCGCAGATACTTATCGGCGTTGTATATATGGTGATACTCGGTATTCCTCATATAATTCTGGCACTTGTCGCATTTGTGCTTTGGCTCAATATCGCCGGCACGTCGGGCGGTGCAGCGCACGCCGTGGGGATCTCGCTTGCGAGCGTGAACGCCCTGACCTTCGTTTCGGCAATCGGAATGTTCGTGAGCTTGTATTTAATCTAATAAGTGTGAGCGCCGCCTGCGTAATTCGCAGACGGCGCATTTTGTATGGCAAGAGTAATCTAAGTCGATCACGCCATATTCTCCGATAGCTTCTTACCGCCGAGAATGTGGAAATGCAGGTGCTTTACCGACTGACAGCCGTCCTCGCCGATATTCGATACGATGCGGTAGCCGTTCTCAAGACCGAGAGATGCCGCGATCTTAGGAATGGCGGTGAAGATTGCCGCAACGGCGGAGGCGTTCTCGGCGCAGATAGCGTCGGCAGAGGGGATATGCTCCTTGGGTACCACGAGGCAGTGTACGGGAGCCTGGGGATTGATATCGAGGAAGGCATAGCAGGCCTCGTCCTCATAAACCTTCTTTGAGGGGATTTCTCCCTTGGTTATAGCGCAGAATAAGCAGTCCATAGTAAATTCCTTTCAAACAAAAAACTTATGTAAGTTCATTTTAGCATATCAAAGGAATTTTTTCAAGAGAAATTTACTTCTTTTCGCTTTTATTACCGCCGCAAATAGCCTCGACAACGCCGAATAGCACGCCCGAAACTGGCCAGATGATCCACGACCACGCCCAATTCATAGTAACAAAGCTGTATCCGAGGTATATCGCGGTGATAACAGGCCAATAAATCGCGCCGATTCTCTCCGCCTTGTGCTCGGCGAGGAGCTTCTCGGGAGTGAAATCTCCGATACGGAGGAGTTTTCGCATACTGCCCATTTTAACGCCGGCATAAATAATGAGAAATACACCGACCGCGCATATAAAAATAAGAGAGCAAAGACCGATAATAATGTGAAAATCATTATCTGAGAGAAGCGCCGTCGCAAGGAGGGGAAGGACGGAGAGGATGCAGATCGCGACGCCCGAAACTGTCAGAGTTCTGTACCTTCCGGTAAACTCCCGCATTTTCTCCCTGACAGTCTCCTCTACCACCGGCTCCAGCGAAAATTCACCCGTGTTGAGAAAATCGTAGAGACTGTGCTTCATACCTGTGGATATGTAGATTATGACCGCGAGAGTTATTATCAGAAGCAAGGCGAAGAGCCCAATAGCAACAGCCGCCCCTTCGGAGATAGAAAGGATACCTGCATCAAGTCCGCTCGCCATAATAATTAGCAGTATAGGCGATAAAATGCAAAGAAAAGTTGCAAAAGCGATGAGCTTTGCCGCGCTCTCGCGCAGTTTGAGGTAGGCATCACACTCCTCGCGCGTGACTCTTCTCAAATTAGATGTGTCAGCGACGGAGACACTTTCAGGGATTTTCGGTTCTTCCTTCAATAAATAATCGGTAGAGACCTCGAATATCTCGGAGAGCATTATAATTTTATCTATCTCGGGCACCGCAAGACCGCCCTCCCATTTTGATACCGACTGACGAGAAACACCGAGTTTTTCGGCAAGCTCCTCTTGTGACCAGCCCTTCGCGCGTCTTAGATTCGAAAGCTTTTCATGTAGCTCCATAGCAGAAGCTCCTTTCTGTTTTTGTAGCTTCATTATAGCACAACCTACGGTTGAAATCAATAAATTTTGCTTGTCAAATTGTCAACTCACGGTTGCGATGGCATAAAAGATGGCATAAAAGCGACGAAATCTCTTGACTTTTCTCGCGTTTTATTATAATATAATAATTGTATAAAAACAGGAAGGAGTCCGATATGCCGTATATCCATTACGATATGCCGAAATACCCCTGCGAGCGCGATATGTGGGACGAGCTGGCCGTCGAGTCCCGCCCGATAGTCGTTTACGGAATGGGAAACGGCGCCGATAAGCTCATCGACAGATTTGATAGGTATGGAATAAGGATAGCGGATTTCTTCGCCTCCGACGGATTTGTCCGCGGTCATCATTTTCACGGTATGCGCGTCAAGTCCTTCAGCGAAATCAAGGAAAGCTACTCCGATTTTGTCATCGTTTTATCCTTCGCCTCAAACAGAGAAGAGGTGCTGAAAATGCTGTCGGATATAGACGCACAGTATGATATGTACGTGCCCGATATGCCCGTAGCCGGGGTAGAGGAATACTTTGACCGCGCGTTTTATAATGAGAATTATGCAGAGATCATGAAGGCGTACAGTCGCCTTTGCGACGAGAAATCGCGCGCGGCGTTCTCGGCAGTCGTCAATTATAAGCTCAGCGGCAGAATGAAATACCTTATGAGCGCATACTCCGACAGGGACGATATTTACGGACTTTTGCCCCGTGAAAAAATAAAAAATATTATTGACGCAGGCGCCTATAACGGCGACACGGTAAGAGAGGCCAAGGCGTATTTTCCTAATTTGAAAAAGGCCTTTGCAATCGAGCCTGACGGGCGAAATTTCAAAAAACTCGGAAAATATTACGAGGCAGAAAATGACATAGAGCTTGAAATAATTAATGCCGCCGCTTGGTGCGATAGCGCTGACGGCGTCTTTTCCGGAAGCGGAAACCGCAACTCCTCGGTGTCCTCCACCGCGTCCTTTGAGCACAGAGCGGAGGTCGTTTCGCTGATACGCCTCGACGCTCTCACGGATATACACATCGACTATATAAAGTACGATGTGGAGGGGGCGGAGGCAGAGGCGCTTGTTGGTAGCGAAGCGGTAATTCTCCGTGACCGTCCGTCGCTTTTGGTGTCCCTTTATCACAGGAGCCGGGATATCTTTTCCATCATCAACGGCCTTGCGGAAAAGTATCCGTTTTATAAGCTGTATCTTCGCAGACTCAAGTGCGTTCCCGCCTGGGAGCTTGATCTGCTGTTAATTCCCGAAAATTGAAAGGAACCGTAATGAAAAGACCAGAGCTGCTTTCGCCTGCCGGCAACTTTGAAAAAATGCGCTCCGCCATCTACTTTGGCGCTGACGCTGTATATCTTGCGGGGCATATCTTCGGTATGCGCGCCGCTGCGGATAATTTTTCTGTAGAGGAGCTGGCCGAGGCGGTAAAATACGCTCACGAGCGGGGCGTGAAGGTATATCTGACCCTCAATACTATGCCGAGAGAGTATGAATACGGGCTTCTTGAGAAATATCTCACCGAGCTCTCGCATATAGATATTGATGCGATGATAGTTGCGGATATCGGCGTTCTGATGCTTGTAAAGCGGCTGCTGCCACATATGGAAATCCATATCTCCACTCAGGCAAACGCCACCAGCGCCGCCGCCTGCCGCGCCTGGTACGAGCTCGGTGCAAAGAGGGTAGTGCTCGCAAGAGAGCTGACGCTGGAGGAGATAAAAGCCATTCGCGCGAATATCCCCGATGAGCTGGAGCTCGAATGCTTTATTCACGGCTCAATGTGCGTGTCATATAGCGGCAGATGCCTGCTTTCGGGGCATATTATAGGCCGTGATGCCAACCGCGGTATGTGCGCTCAGCCCTGCAGATGGAATTACCGCCTTCGCGGCTATGAGCTGGAGGAGGAAAAGCGTCCGGAGCTGAGGCTCCCAATTGAGGAAGAAAACGGTGAAACCTTCATTATGGCAAGCCGTGACACCTGCACCGTCGAGCACATCCCCGAGCTTGTGGAGGCGGGCATAAACTCCTTCAAGATAGAGGGCAGAATGAAGTCTGCCTACTATACTGCCGTTGTAACCAACACCTATAAAATGGCGCTTGATTCCTATTTCAGCGGAGAGTACCGCTACGACCCCGCCTGGTACACCGAGCTTGAATCGGTCAGCCACAGAGAATACGCCACCGGCTACTATTTTGCCGACTCTCACGCCGACGCAAACCTTGCGCCTACCAACGGCTATCTCAAGGATAAGGCCTATCTTGCCATCGTCACAGATTACGACCCGGAAAGCGGCATAGCCGAGCTTGCCCAACGTAATAAAATGTGCGTAGGTGATGAAATTGAGCTGTTGACCCCCGGCAAAACCGGCGCGCCTCTTAC
>CAZABU010000143.1:0-4990 GCA_964483225.1 uncultured Ruminococcus sp.
GCGTATTACGGACGGTGAAGTCACCCTTACCCGTTATAGCGAAGAAGGTGAGGTGAGAATCTATGATTTCTCCGTTATAAAGGCCGCAGTGAGCGTCAAAGCGGGAGAGCTTGGAATTTATGTAGCTCATATTCTTGCAGAAGTTAGTTCCGCCAACGCCCCAGCAATGTCTTATCTTGACGCCGTTTATATCGTTCCCGCGCATAGAAAGGTCGCCCTTGCCCCACTCGGTAGGATTGCCGTCAGCATCTATCCAGAAGTTAGACTGCACGCAATTTTCAAACTTAATCTTGTTTACAAGAGTGCCGCCGATGTCGTACGTGCCCTGAATTCTGTAATATCTTCTTCCCTGAACTATGCAGTTGATAAACGTAACCTCGTTTGCCTCCTGACCGTTAAAGAAAGCGGAGTAATGCGGTCCTGCAATGCCCGTTCTGTGCTGCTCGGGTGTTATCTCACCGACAACGATGTGCTTGATACCGTCAACCACCGTGTGAGAGCGGTTAACTACAAAGCCTCTGGCATAATAGCTTGCGACTCTCTGAGTTTCGGTTCCGTCCTCGTTTTTCACTGTCGAATACGCATTGACAGCGCAGGCTCTGGTCGTTATAGGACAGCCCTTGATGGTAATCGGCTTTATATCGTCTCTTATTATCTCAACGCTCGTGAGCTCGTCGTAATCGAACATAAAGGGAGTTGAGGGGTCGATATTTCCGTCCTTGTCAACGAGGATAAGCTCGTGCTGATAAGCACCGCCGTTGCCGCGTTTCTCGTAAGCCTTACCCGAACGGCGATATACCTCTTGATTCTTGTTGTAGATTATAAGCATTGCGGGATAACCGAGTCCGAGGTCGATTTTCGTGGTTCCGTACTTCTCACCGACACTGCCGATAGTGCGGAGCTTTTCGGCATATTCCTCGTCCGTTGAGCGCCAAATGAGCTTCGGATAATCCGATTCAACTCTAAATATGTTGGTTATCGCCCTTTTCGTTCCGTCAAAATATCCGATGTCTGAGTCGTCTATTATAATCTCAGCACCCGTCCAATCGGTATCGGTCTTGATTATTATCGTGGTTGCAGCTCCGTCAAGGAAGTTGTGGTGCAGGTAATAGGTTGCGCCCTCGCGCGCCTTTACGGGAAGTCCCTTTTCATTTGCAGCCGCGTGAGCTGCACGAAACGCAAGGAAATCATCGGTAACACCGTCACCCTTTGCGCCAAACTCTTCATAAGTTATATGCTTTTTTTCCATATTGCTTTACCTCGTTATTTATTGTCGGGTTTTATAAAATCGAATATTCCGCACGGTGATGCCGTTCCGACAGCCTCGTCCGTGCCGCATATAAATCTTGTTTTTCCAAAGAAGCCACCGTCCCCGTGCATTGAAGTATCAAGCACCTGATAGCTGTATTTTCCCGTTGTATCGTTTGAGCCGTCAAGAATTATCTTAACGTACGCGGGGGGCGTGATGGGATTATCGTTTGAAAGACCGCGTGACTCGTCGGGAGCAAACACGTACTCTCCGCGCTCATCACTCCACTGAATAGAGAGAGGCGGTGTAACAGATGTTTCGGGGAGATGCATATTAGGCTCTGCCGCCATCGTGGTGGGATACACCCTTACCGGATAGCCGTCGGGAACGGGCTTTCTTGAATCCTTATAGAAAATCTCCACGTTTTTAATTTCAACGCTCGGAATATGGCAGGTATAGCCGAAATCCCAGTTCTTATAAACGTGAGGAACGAGCGTTAAGGAGTCGCAGGATGCGTAAAGCTTAAAGCCGTCTATATAGATATTTCCGTCCCACGTAGAGCCGTAATCCGAGCGAAGCGCAAGGACCGTGCTCGCGTTGGCATTGTAGCTGTACCAGGAGACGTTTTTAACTATAAAATCGCCCTTTCCTATAAGCTCAAATGCCGAAACGGTGGAGTCTATAACCTTTCCGTTATAGAGTCCCTGATGCGCGTCAAAGCGGGAGAGTCGGCAGCCTATATACTCCATATTCTTACAGAAGTTCGTACCGCCGATGCCCCAGCAGTAATTCGGCCAGCTTCCGTTAACCTCAACTCTCTCCATTGAGAGTCTGCCCGTGTCGGTGGGTGAGGGATTTCCGTCCGCATCTACCCAGAAATTGCGCTGGTCGCAATTGATAAGGCGGATATTGTTTACAAGTCTGCCGTTGAAGTCGTAAGTTCCGGAGACATGATAGTATCTTCTGCCCTGCAAAACGCAGTTTTGGAATACTACCGTGTCAGCAGTTGCCGCGAGGAAGAAGCCGGAATAATGCGCTCCCCTCTCGCCCGCAAGCTGACGCTCAAGGGATATTTCACCCTCTATAACGTGAACAACGCCGTCAACCACGGTATGAGAGCGCGAAACTCTAAGACCTCTTTCGTAGTATCCAAAATGGCGCTTTTTGCCCGCAATGTCATAATAAATTATGTTGATATCGCAGGCAATGGTTTTCATAAGTCCGCCCCTTACGGTTACGGGCTCGTCGTCGCTTCTGTAAACCTCAATCTTCGTGATTTCGGGATAATCGAACATAAAGGGAGTCTCTGGACTTATATTTCCGTCCTTATCGAGAACGAGCAGCTCCATCTCGGGAGAATACTGACCCTTTCCGTTATTTGAGTTGGCGTAGGGTCCGTATCTGCGGTATATCTGGTGGTTTGAATTGTAAATTACAACAAGCGCAGGATAATCGAGCCCGAGCTCAAGGCGTTTTGTGCCGTGGCTGCATCCGACACTGCCGAGTCCCTTTAAAAGCTCGGCGGAATTTTCACCGTCAAGGACGAGTCTCGGATGCTCTGGCAGCACCGCGAATATAGAGCTCGTGCACATTTTAGTGTCGGAATCCTTGGAGTAATCTAGGTCGGAATCATCGATTATAAATTCGACATCCGTCCAATCGGTGTCGGTCTTTATCGGTATGCTCCTTACCTCGCCGTCGATTTTGGTATGGTGGATATAATACTTAGCACCGCTCCGCGCCTTTATCGGCAAGCGGTTTTCGTTAGCGTATACGTGCGCTCTGTAAATAGCCTCGAAGTCCTCCGTTTTGCCGTCACCGACAGCGCCGAAGTCCTCATAGCTTACGTATTTCTTGTCTGACATTGCCATCTCCTTATTGCTGTACAAGCTCCTCCGGGTCGGTGAAGCAGAAGAATTCCGTATCGCCCTTATGGGTTGTTCCTACGTATTCTGCCGCATCGGTTATAAACCTTGTTTTTCCGAAGAAGCCGCTGTCAGCAACACCCTGCTTTGCGGTATCGATAACAACGTATTTATAACCGCCGTTATTCTTCGTGATTTTGATATATTCAGGTGGAGCTATCGGGTTGAGGTTTATTCTCTGCGACTCGTCAACGATACCTCGTCTGTTAACCGTGTCACCGCGCGGAATCTTAGTTCCGTCAACGCATCCGTCACCCGTTGTGTCAACGTCGGGGAATGCGGGGGGTGTGTTTAAGGTTTCGGAAAGGTGGAGAGCAGGCTCGTTAAGAATGCTCGCGCCGGCAAGGTGAATTTCATAGCCCGCAGGAAGCGGCTTGAAGGTCGCCTTATCGTAATACTCAAGATTATCTATCGAGATATTCGGGAAGTGAGCTACGTAGCCGAAATACCAGTTATGGAATGAGTGATAGAAGGTATAAGAGCGGTTTGAGGTTGTGATATACGCCTTTGAGTTTTTAATAGAGATATCACCCTCCCAGGTCGAGCCGTAATCGGAACGAAGATGGAAGAGAGAGTTTGAGCCATAGCCCGGCCCCTCTGAGAACCATCTGGTGTTCTCTACCTCGAATTTGCCGTTTCCGGTTATTGCCATATAGTTTACGGTACAGTTAATTATCTTTCCGTTATAGAGACCCTGGTGAGCGTCAAAGCGGGAGAGAGTAGAATTATGGTATTCCATATTCTTACAGAAGTTCGTGCCGCCGATACCCCAGTGCATCTTTACAGGCATTCCGTCTATGGTGTAGGAGGACATACTCGTCATTGCGCCCGGCTCACCCTCTTTTGCTGGGGTGATATTATAATTTTCGTCAACCTTTATCCAGAAGTTCGACTGAGTACAGCCGTCAAATACTATCTTATTTACACCGCTGACCGAGAGGTCGTAGGTGCCGCCCGTGCCGCCAGCGTGACGCTTGTAGCATCTTCTGCCCGTGAGAACGCAATCCTTGATAGTGATATGGTTTGCGTTAGTACCCGAGAAGAATCCGCGGTAGCACGCTGCAATAAACACTATCTCGCCGTTTTCGTCAACCTGACGCCTCATAGTCGGCTCGTCCGTAATATAATGCTTTACGCCTTTAACAACGGTGTTTGAGCGCCTGACGTTAAGACCGCGGAAAAGATATCCGCCGATAAATGCCTTTTCACCCTTATCATTATAGTAAAGCGTATTTACGTTTGTTGAGCGTGTCGTGAACTCACCGCCCTCAATTACCAACGGCTTCTCGTCTATCCTGTAAACCTCGATATAATCAAGGTAGTTATAATCGAACATGACGGGAGTCTCCGCATTGACGTTGCCATCGGTATCGAGAACTATAACCTCGTGCATAGCAGCGCCTGCCCACGCACCGTAGCCGCGACGGCGGTAAACTCCGTGCACGCTGTTATAAGGAATAATCATTACGGGATAGTCGAATTTAAGGGGAAGCTTCACAGTGTCCTTGTTGAGTCCTGCGGCAAGCACCGCATCAAGAGTTTCTCTGTCCTCGATGCGTACCATATCGTATTCGGGGTCGATTCTGAATATTGCTTTACCGTGCCAATCGTACGTTTCGTCACTCTTATAAACAGATATATCTCTGTCGTCAATAGTGAAGTGTGCCGTGCCCCAGTTTACGTTTGTTTTAATTATCGCTTCCTTAACCTCGCCGTTTACTCTCGGGTCGTGTATGTAGTAGTGCGCACCGTCACACGCTCTTACGGGAAGTCCGTTTGCGTTTGCGTATTCGTGAGCCGCGTATATTGCGGCAAA
>CAZABU010000144.1:0-4974 GCA_964483225.1 uncultured Ruminococcus sp.
AGGATATATTCCTTCGACCTTCACGAGAGCAAGCTCTCGCTTATCACCTCCGGTGCCGAGCGGCTTGGGCTTCGCTCCATATCCGCGGCACAGCACGATGCTACCGCCGCCTGTGAGTCGCTTGTCGGGAAGGCAGACAAGGTAATTTGCGACGTGCCCTGCTCGGGGCTTGGCGTTCTTGCCAAAAAGCCCGACCTTCGCTATAAGAGCGCCGAGTCCATCGACGCCCTCCCGCCCCTTCAGCTGGATATTCTCCGTCAGTCTGCGAGATATCTGAAGCCGGGAGGCGAGCTTGTCTACTCGACCTGTACCCTCAACCCCGCCGAGAACTCTGCGGTGGTTGCCGCCTTTCTCTCCGAGTGCTCAGACTTTGAGCGCGTTGATTTCCATGCGGCGGGGCTCGATTCCGTGGGCGGCGAGCTGACCCTTTTGCCTCATATACATCATACCGACGGCTTCTTTATTGCAAAGCTGCGAAAAAAGGACTCTTAAAATGACAGAAAAAACAGATATACGCTCCATGCTCCCCGAGGAGCTTACCGAGTACTTTCTTGCACTCGGAGAGCCGAAATTCAGGGCGAAGCAGGTCTTTCCCCGTCTTATGAAGGGCGAGAGCATCGAGGAGCTTACGAATTTGCCGAAGGACCTGCGTCGGCAGCTCTCCGAGCAGACGCTTGATACCCTCCCTGCCGTTTATCGCAAGCTGGTGTCGAAGATTGACGGCACTGTAAAGTACCTTTTCAAGCTCCGCGACGGTGCCCTCATAGAGTCGGTGCTTATGAAATACAAGCACGGAAACACCCTCTGTATCTCAAGCCAGGTGGGCTGCCGTATGGGTTGTAGATTTTGTGCCTCCACCATCGGCGGTAAGGTGCGCGACCTTCTGCCCTCCGAGCTTCTCGGTCAGATAATCGCCGCCGAGCGCGATTCAGGCGAGCGGGTGTCAAACGTGGTTATGATGGGCATAGGAGAGCCACTTGACAACTTTGACAACGTAGAAAAATTCCTCCGCCTTGTCAATCACGAGCAGGGGCTTAACATCGGTTACCGACATATCTCTCTCTCCACCTGCGGCGTTGTCAGCGGCATCGACCGCTTGGCGAAGCTGGATATCCCCATCACTCTCTCCATCTCACTTCACGCCGCCACCGACGAGAAGCGCTCGGAGATCATGCCGGTAAACAATAAATGGAATATAGCGGCTCTGCTCGGCGCCTGCGTGCGTTATTATAAGGTAACGGGCAGACGAATCTCCTTTGAATACACTCTCATCTCGGGCAAGAACGACTCCGAGGCAGATGCCAAGGCCCTCGGCGAGCTTCTGCTCTCCGCCTTTCGCGGTACCGGTGCGCCTATCCACGTTAATCTCATCAGGGTCAACGAGGTCAAGGAGACCGGCTTCAAGAAGGGAAGCACCGAGCAGGCAAACGCCTTTGCCGCCGCTCTCTGCCGTATGGGTGTTGTGGCAACGGTGCGCCGCCGTCTTGGCGCTGACGTAAACGCCGCCTGCGGTCAGCTGCGCCGCGGTGAGATGAAGGAAGACTGAAATTTTTTGAAAGCTTTGAGGTAACGGATTGATAACCGAAAGATACGGAAAGGTAGTAAAGGGGCTTGGCGGCCTCTACGAGATCAGAATATGCGAGGGCGAAGAGATAACCCGACTCGCCTGCCGCGCCAAGGGCGTTTTGCGCCGTGACGACGAGAAGCTGCTTGTTGGGGACGAGGTGCGCGTCACGATTGACGATTCCACACCCGACGGTATCGTAATCTCCGAGGTGCTCCCGAGAAGAAATTCGCTCATACGCCCACCTCTCTCTAACCTGGATTACCTCTTTATCGTGTTCGCCGCCGCGAAGCCCGCCCCGGTCATCGAAACCGTGGATAAGCTCGTCGCAATAGCGGAGCACAGCGGCATAACTCCCGTTATAGTTATTACCAAATCCGACCTGCACAGCTCCGCCGCTGAGGAATACCTCGCTCTTTACCGCGGCGTGGGGCTTGACGCCTTCGTCACCTCCTCTGAGGACGGCAGCGGCGTTGAGGCTCTGTGCGATTATATTAAAAAGGAAGTGACCCGTGGCAGGACTGCCGCCTTTGCAGGCGCCTCCGGTGTTGGAAAATCCACGCTGATGAACGCTCTGTTCCCCGGCCTCGCCCTTGCAACCGGCGATATCTCGCGTAAGATAGAGCGCGGAAAGCATACCACCCGCCACGTTGAAATATTTGATATAGAGGACTCTGCCGAAACCGGCCTGCTGGCCGATACTCCCGGCTTCTCGCTCATCGACTTTGCCCGATTTGACTTCTTCACTCTGGAGGAGCTGCTTCCCACCTTCCGCGATATTTTACCCTATACAGGAAAATGTCGCTACGCCGACTGTGCTCACGTGGGCGAGGGGGCTGACGAATGTGCGGTTGCAAAGGCCTGTGCCGAGGGGCTGATAGCAAAGAGCCGACTTGACTCCTACCGTTCCATCTGGCGCACTCTTAAAGGCAAGTCCGAATATAAATAATTCCTTTGAGGTGTATTATGAGAAGACGGTTAGCTCTGCTTTTGATGCTCGCCCTATCTCTTGGCGTGCTTACCTCCTGCCTGATCACCACGGTGCCTTCCGAAAAGACACCAGGCGAAGGTGAGGAGGAGAACGGTGAAAGCACCCCTGAGGACGAGGAGCCCGAGGACAGCTTATGGAACAAGGGCTACGTCGGCTCAAGAGGCAACGCCGATTATTTTGAAAAGCTGAAGACCTCGGACGACGAGTATATCTACACCGACGTAATCGAGCTTGGTGCCGCCGGCACCAAGGTCAGCTTCACCGAGAGCCAGGGATTGAAGGATATTCCGAGGTCTATCTCCTTTCCTTTTGGAAAAAGGTGGGCGGCGAGTGGGTGCTCGACTCCTACGCTCCTAACCAAAATAACGAAAGCGAGCTTGTGCGCACGGAAAAGAACGGCGTCACTACCTATTCTTACGTTTCCTCTCGCAGCGGCGAGTGCATCCGCTTCTGCTACCGCGTGGGCTGTACCTTCTACGGCGATTATCCGGAGATAAAGGTTGAGCAGACCGACGGAGTCGGCACACTGGCAGGAGAATTTGAAAGATTGGAGTACCTTGAAATGGATACCGAACGCGCATATTACGACGTCCTTGAGGGTAAGACCGCATACTTTATCGGTGACAGCCTTTTCGGCGCTCACGGAATAGGCAAGGAGAATTGCTGGATAGGGCTCCTTGGCGATAAGTATAAGATGAATTACGTGAACTACGGCATCAGCGGCTGTACTCTCTCCGCCTGCGAGGGCGGTGCTAACCCGATCATCGATAGGTATACCGAAATGTCGCAGGAGCAGCCCGACTTTATCGTTATCGAGGGCGGCAGAAACGATTTCAACAAGGGTGCGCTTATCGGCAGCATCGACGAAAAGGATAAGACCGCCTACCTCGGCGCCCTTTCTATGCTCGTTGAGGGACTTCTCGAGAGGTATCCCGACGCTACGATAATTGCCGTCACCTTCTGGAAGACGAATACCACGAATAAGACCACCGGCAAGGCCAGCAACGAGTACGTTGAGGCTATGATGACCGCCTGCGACGAGCTGGGTATTCTTACCGTCAACGCTTATGACAATCCAGACTGCCCCGTGGATATGACCGATGCGGATTTCCGTGCGGAGTACTGTGTTGGCCCCGGCGACGTCTGTCACCTGAACGTGGAGGGAATGAAGCTGGTAATGCCCTTCTTCGAGAGGGAAATCGCACAAATGCTCGGAAAATAAATAGAAATTAAAAGGAGATAACGGTATGGCAAAGTTTAAGTCAAATTATGAGATGACATTGGTTGAGGAGATCAAGGTGGCGAGAGCCGCTGAGGCCGGGGCCGAGAAGTCCGTGAAAAAGAAATTTGAGATGCCGACCTTCAACGCCGATTGGCAGGAGAGAAAACTCCGCTACGATAATTATACCGCAAATCCCGACTACACCCTCGGCGGGGTTTCCAGCCCCGGTGCCGCGCCGACGGCGCCCACCCATTACTCAAAGACCGAGTCGGTCAGTTCTTTTGCCATCTACTGCGCGATAAGGGGCGACAGACGGCTGAAAAAGTACCCTATACCCATCGCCGAATACGCAGAACAAAGAGCCACCGGCGGCAGGAGAGTAATAAAGTAATATCATATACGGCGGCGGAAGCGCCGATTTTCGCCGCCGAAAACTTTTTTGAAAAAATTTATAAAACCCCTTGACAAACGGGGAAAATAGTAGTATAATGCTTTAGGTATCCTAAGACAGCAGGTTCCGGTAAAAGCGTCAGCTTTCCTGCCGAGGTGAGAATAACTTGAATAATTTTTTTATTTTCGTTGTCCTTTTCTCGGGAGTGCTATGCGCTTTTTCGGAAAAGGATGTTTTTATTTATTTTTTATGGAGGTGGAAAAATGCCCAGCAATAAGATTCTTGAAGAGAAGAAGCAAGTGGTTGAGACCCTTGCCGCCAAGATGCAGACCGCTGCAGCCGGCGTTCTCGTTAAGTATGAAGGCATTAAGGTTTCCGAAGACACCGAGCTCCGTGCTGCTCTTCGTAAGGCAGGTGTAGAATACACCGTTATGAAGAACACCCTCACCGGCAGAGCTTGCGACATCGCAGGCTACGGCGAGATGAAGGAGTATCTTAACGGTATGACCGCAATCGCAATGAGCCAGGACGATCCTATCGCTCCCGCAAAGATCATGAAGCAGTTCGCAGACAAGATCGAGTGCTTCGAGATCAAGGCAGGCTTTGTTGATGGCGGCGTGCTTGATAAGGCCGGCGTCGAGTCCCTCGCAGCAACTCCCTCTAAGGAGGTTCTCGTTGCTAAGATGATGGGCAGCCTTATGTCGTCTCTCTACGGCTTCGCTTACGTACTTCAGGCGAAGATCGACAAGGAAAACGAAGGTGGCGAAGAGGCTACCGAGGCTCCTGCAGAGGCTTAATTCTGCATA
>CAZABU010000145.1:0-4938 GCA_964483225.1 uncultured Ruminococcus sp.
GGGTCTGAGCCTTGAGGCTCTCAAACATCTCGGCGGTCATAACACCGAGGGCAACAAGACCCTCACCGGTAACGAGGGGGTCGCCCTTCTCGTCATTCTTGAAGGTACATTCAACGTACCCACCCTCAAGACGGGTGCCGTTCTTTATGTACTCGCCGTATCTGCGAATGAAGCTTCCGGTAGCGACCAGACGGCAGATAACCTCAAGTCCGTTACCGCCCTGAGCCTTTCCGAAGCACTCAGCAGGGAGAACCTCCATGGTAGCATCGTCGAGATCCGCACTTACGTAGTGGGTCTTGATGCCCGCCTTCTTGCAGAGCTCAAAGTAGTAAACAGAGGTCTCAAGATTAGCTCTACCGATACCGTCAATGGTAAGACCAACGCTGTTTTCGCCGGGATCAAACACTCCGTCCTTGCCGGTGCAGTCGTCCTTGAACTTGAGTCTGACGTTGCCGTTTTCGAGAGCGTATACGTCCTTTGTTTTGCCTTTGTAAAGCAGTTTCATATTGAAGTTTCTCCTTTGCATATCGCAATAAAAATTTTTCACGACTATATTTTAGCACAAAAAAATTCGATTGTACATACCTTTTTCCAAAAAAAATGCAAAATTTCGAAAAACCGCAAAATATACAATTTTTCCTCGGTAAAGGACAGCGAAATTTGTAGTTTTAGAAAAAGCGCTTTCCCTCGCCCTTGACATCCGGCGGAAAAATTGTTACAATATATATGTAAATGAAAATCGGACGGTGCGAAATGCTGAATGTAAAAAAAGTGTCTGTCGACTTTGGGAAAAGATGTGGAAGGGTAAAGCCTCTCCACTGTATAAACGGGGCCCCGAGATCCGGTGGATATGGGTTGAGGTATGATTTTACCGATGAGTTTGTCGAGATAGGTGTTCCTTGTGTCAGAACCGATCTGCCGGCGGGCGAGTACGGATTTAATCAGTTTATTAACGTTCATGCGATCTTTCCGGATTTTGATGCCGACGAGCAGCTTGAGGAGTCGTATAATTTCCACCCTACCGATCTCTACCTTGCGTCAATAAAGAATGCAGGCGCCGAGATATTCTATCGCCTCGGTGAGAGCTCCGAGCCTTACGGTCGAAAGCTTTATGCAAAAATGCCGCCCGATCCCGAAAAATGGGCGCGCGTATGCGAGCACATACTTATGCACTATAACGAGGGGTGGGCAAACGGCTTCAAGCTCGGTATAAAGTACGTGGAGATATGGAGTGCGCCGGATAGCGGTGAGTGCTTTGCGGGCGAGCCCCGCGAATATTACGAGCTCTACCGTATAACCGCAAACCACCTGCGCGAGCGGTTCCCAAAGCTGAAGATCGGTGCCTACGGCTCCCGTGGATTTTATGCGCTCAACAGGCTTGATGCGAGCGAGGAGCTAAAGGCCTGTATTCCTTTTATGCAGCAGTTCTTTTCTTATATAAAAAGGGAAGAAACAGCAGCTCCTTTGGACTTTTTCACCTGGGCCTGTTATGCTTCCTCTCCGGAGGAGGTGGCCTTGCATATCAGATATGCCAGGAACTACCTTGATGCCGCCGGCTTCCGTCGTACCAAGAGCATCATCTGCGAGTATAACGCCGTCGATGCAAGGAGCACGCCGCCGGCCCTGAAGCCGGAATTTCCCGCGATCTTCGGTGCCTCTCTGATCCTTGCGCAAAAGAACGGCGTTGATATGATGATGTATTCCGCCTCCGATGTAAGTTCGCCGGAAAACGGACTTTTCTCGATCGACGAGTTCACCACCCATCGCCACTACGCCTCCTATAACGTGATGCGCGATTTCGGCGAGCTCTATCGGCTCGGCACCGCGGTGGATACCGGCAGCGATTACCGCGGCGAGCTTTATTCACTTGCTGCGTATAACTCCGACGTGTGTAAGTTGATGCTGGTTACCCGCAATTACGCCGGTAAGGCGGAGATAGCACTGAAGGATTGCCCCTTCACTACCTGCCGTGTGGTAAAAACAGTGTATGGCAAGCGCGGTGCAGGCGAGGAGTATCGCTCTGAGGCCAGGGAGATCGTCGGTGATAAGATCGTCATTACCGTAAAGAAAAACGAAATATATCTAGTTACCCTCTTCGGCAAGACCGAGGATTAAGTATGCACTTTGTGTAAAATCACTAAAAAAAGTCCCTCCTCTTTTTCAACTTTTTTCGCCAATGTCGCTATTATTACTATTGACTTTACAAATATAATATGTTAAAATATTAGGCGGTAAAGGTTTTTGTAGCCGCGCGAGAATCAAACCAACAAGGCTTTCAAATAGCAAAATCCCAATATACTTCGGATGTTATTTTTGCAATATCGTATATTGCCGCAAACCCCATCCTTGCCTATCAAAATTTTGCTTATTTGCAAGCTGCTCGCACTTAGTATTTAACGATTTTTTAGCAGATTTTTTTGAGTTTGAGAGAAATAAGTCGTGTGACTTATGAGCGAAAAATCGGAAAGGGATGCAAAAAATCGTAAATAATAAGCTTGTTAGTTTGGTTCTCGCGCGGCTCCGACGGATAGCGGAAAAGACCGCAAGGGAGCAAAAATCGGTGATTGTCGACCGTCTGGGCAGAACTACCTTTATGGGGTAGCTCTGCCTATTTTATTTTTTTGAAAAAGGAGCTTTTATTTATGAAAAAGGTTGCTATTCTTATGGGAAGTGACAGCGATCTTCCTATCGTTGAGAAGGGAATAAACGTTTTGCGCGATTACGGTATCCCCTTCGAGGTTCACGTATATTCTGCGCACAGAACTCCGGCGCAGACCTCGGAGTTCGTTTCCGGTGCCAGAGCTGCAGGCTTCGGCGTTATCATCGCCGCGGCAGGTATGGCGGCTCACCTTGCAGGCGCCGTTGCTGCAAATACGACGCTTCCTGTTATAGGAATCCCGATCTCCTGCAAGAACACCGGCGGCGTTGACGCCCTTTGGGCAACCGTGCAGATGCCCTCCGGTATTCCCGTCGCCACCGTTGCTATCGACGGCGCGGCTAACGCGGCTCACCTGGCGGCAGAGATCCTTGCCCTCTCCGACGATGTCTTGGCGGCAAAGCTGGAGCAGGCACGCCTCGACGGAATGCAGAAGGTTCTTGAGAAGAATCGCGCCGTTGAGGAAAAATATAACGTATAATTTGGAATTTAGTCAATAGCAAAGGCAGAACGGAGTAATTTTATGGCTGTATTCGGAATAATCGGCAAGGAGAGGACCAGCGTCGCATCCAGCGTCTATTACGGTCTCTTCGCGCTTCAGCACAGAGGTCAGGAGAGCGCCGGTATCGTTGTTAACGACGACGGTGTGTTCACGACCTATAAGGACTCGGGACTTGTGGATGACGTTTTTGACCACAGCACGCTTACGATGCTTGGTCGCGGCAATATGGCTATCGGCCACGCAAGATACGGCACCCTCGGCACAAAGGATAGGGTAAACGCCGAGCCGATAGTGGTAAATCACGTAAAGGGCAGAATGGCTATTGCCACCTCGGGGCGTCTGTCGAACTCGGCAGAGCTCAGACGTCAGCTTGAGCTTGAGGGCCATATCTTCCACACTACCATAGACGCCGAGGTCGTCTCCTGTGTCATAACCAAGGAGCGCCTTACCTCCGCATCTATTGAGGAGGCAGTATCCAAGGCGATGAACAGCTTCTCCGGAGGCTTGTGTCTGCTTCTTATGTCCCCCCAGAAGATGATCGCCGCCAGAGATAAATACGGCCTTCATCCAATCTGCTACGGTCAGCGCGAGGACGGTCAGTACGTTATCGCGGACGAGACCTGTGCTCTGGACTCCGTGGGAGCAACGCTCATTCGTGAGCTCGATCCCGGCGAGATCATAGTGTTCACTGGCGGTAGCGTAAAATCGATCAGAGATCATTGCGGTGAATGCCCCGAGAGCCTTTGTATTTTTGAGTATATATACACCGCAAGGCCCGATTCCTCGATCGCAGGCTGTGCAGTACATAAGGCAAGACGCCGTGCCGGTGCGCTTCTTGCAAAGGCCCACCCCGTGGAGGCTGATATTGTCGTCGGCGTTCCCGATTCGGGACTTGACGCGGCTATAGGCTATGCCGGCGAGTCGGGTATCCCCTACGGCATAGGACTTATAAAAAATAAATATATCGGCAGAACCTTTATCGCTCCAGGCCAGGACGTCAGAGAGGATAAGGTCAAGATAAAGCTCAATCCCATAAGAGATACCGTTGCGGGCAAGAGGGTAGTGCTGGTTGATGACTCCATCGTCCGTGGCACCACCTGCGCAAAGCTGGTGAAGCTCCTTAAGAGCGCAGGCGCCAAGGAGGTTCATCTCCGTTCCTCCGCTCCTGCATTCATCAATCCCTGCTACTACGGCACCGATATTGATTCCAGGGACTCGCTTATCGCCTGCAACCATACGGTGGAGGAGATAACCAAGATAACCGGTGCCGATTCTCTCGGCTATCTGCGTCTTGAGGACGTGACCGAGATATGTAAGGCCGGTACCTCCGGCGGATACTGCACTGCCTGCTTCGACGGAAAGTATCCTACGGCTATCCCCGAAAAGAGCGAAAATAAATACGATAATAAAATTTCCGAAAATAAAAAGTGAAAGTGAGACTTGAAAAGTGAAGAATTCCAGATCCGAGAGCTACGCTGCGGCGGGCGTTGACATTACCGCGGGTTACAAGGCGGTAGAGCTTATGAAAGCGCATATTGCGCGTACACGTAACGAGGGTTGTCTTGATGACGTCGGCGGCTTCGGCGGTTGCTTCGGCCTGCCTGTTGCAGGTATGGAGGAGCCCGTGCTGGTCTCCGGCACCGACGGATGCGGCACTAAGGTAAAGCTCGCTATCCTTATGGATAAGCACGATACCATCGGTATCGACGCAGTAGCTATGTGTGTAAACGATATCATCTGCGTTGGTGCAAAGCCCCTGTTCTTCCTCGACTATATCGCC
>CAZABU010000146.1:0-4823 GCA_964483225.1 uncultured Ruminococcus sp.
GGTCGGTGTTAAGAGCCTCAAGAAGAGTCTTACCGGGAAGGATCTCTGCCGCCATAGCCGCGGAGTGAGTCATACCGGAGCAACCGATGGTCTCAACGAGAGCCTCCTCGATGATACCGTCCTTTACGTTAAGCGAAAGCTTACAAGCGCCCTGCTGAGGTGCGCACCAGCCCACACCGTGAGTGTAAGCCGAGATGTCTGCGATGTCCTTTGCCTTTACCCACTTGCCCTCCTCGGGAATGGGAGCGGGACCGTGGTTAGGGCCCTTGGCAACAACGCACATGTTTTCCACTTCTTTGGAATAAACAAGTTCTGCCATGATTTTTATATCTCCTTTTCAAAAAATAAACAATTATTTGAGCAGTACCTCTACTGCCTTTGCATACTGCTCTCCGATAAACCTCGCGCCGTTTTCATTGGGGTGAACGCCGTCATTGGAATAATAATGAGACGCGGGCTGGGTCTTGAGAGCCTCGGCAAACAGCTCGTCGAGAGGAATGTACACATCGGCGAACTCCTCTGCCAGCTCTCTTACAATAGGGCCAACGGTGACCAGATCGTTTCTGATACGATCCTTATCGTCTGAATCAAGAAGGTAAGGCGCGAGCATAACGATCTTCGCGTTGGTTTCGTTTTTAATACGCTGAAGAATGCAGCGATAATTGAGCTTTATCTGCTCGTCAGTCGTAGCGATCCTGACGCTATTGTATCTGTGCCAGATATCATTAATACCGATCAGTATGGAAATAATATCGGGCTGGAAGGCAATACCGTCGGTATAGATGCGGTCGAAAAGCTGACCGGTACGGTTGCCGCCGATGCCGAAATTAATAAACTCAATGTCGGTCTCGGGGTGAGCATCCTTAATAAGCTCCGAAGCGTACTTCGGGTAGCCCAGTCCCATATCGTGATAATTTCTTCTATCTCTGCCGGCATCGGTGATACTGTCCCCCTGGAATAAAATCTTCATTTTTCTTACTTTACGATCTCACCGTAGATCTCGCCAAATGCACAAGCCGCATTAGCCTCGTCGGTATCAATGTGCATAGCGGGAGCGAACTTCTCGGAAACTCTGACTACAACGTCACCAAAGATAGCGGAGCGCTCGGAATCGATCTTAACGGAAACGATCTCCTTGTCAGCAACGCCCATCTCTGCAGCAGCCTCGGGAGTGAGGTGGATGTGACGCTTTGCGGCAATAACGCCCTCTGCGAGCTCAAGCTCTGCGCCGGTCTCGGGATTAACAAGCTTGCATGCACCGCTGCCGGCTACGTCACCGCTCTCGCGGATAGGAGCAACAACGCCAATAGATCTTGCGTCAGTGAGGGATATTTCAACCTGGCTTGCGGGTCTGGTGGGACCGAGGATGGAAGCCTTGATAGCGCCCTTAGGACCTACAACAGTAAGCTTCTCTGCGCAAGCATACTGGCCGGGCTGGCTAAGGTCCTTCTTCTTGGTGAGCTCATAGCCCGCGCCAAAAAGAACGTCAACAGCCTCACGGCTGAGGTGAATGTGTCTTGCAGAGGTTTCAACTATAACCTTTTTCATTTTGCATTTCTCCTTGCAATTTAATTTGCGAACGCACGTCCACAATATTTCACCGTATATTATAACATATTGCTCCCGAAAAATCAATGTATAAAAGCAAAGTTTATCGAAAAAAATATAAAAAAGTTGTACCGCGCACTTAAAATTATTGGCGGTTTTACAAAACGGAGATAGATATGGATATTAAGGAAACGAAAAGCGTTGAAGACGGAGATATGATAACCGACGGCGGTGCCGTAGTTGAGGGAGAGCGAGGAAGCATATACTGTCTTTCCATAATTGGGCAGATTGAGGGACATTACGTCCTTGACAACACGCAGAAAACCACTAAGTACGATCATATTATTCCCACGCTCGTCGCTTTGGAGGAAAGCGAGCGCATCGACGGAGTTATCATATTGATAAATACGCTGGGCGGCGACGTCGAGGCAGGGCTTGCAATCGCCGAGGTTATCGCAAGCATGAAAAAGCCCACGGCATCTATCGTACTCGGTGGCGGACATTCCATCGGCGTACCGCTTGCAGTAAGTGCAAAGCGGTCATTTATCGTTCCCAGTGCCACAATGACGATCCACCCCGTCAGGACAACCGGCGTTGTTCTCGGCGTCCCGCAGGCTTTTGATTATCTCGAAAAAATGCAAAATCGCATTATACGCTTTATCACCCATCACTCGTCTGTAAACGAGGGCTATTTCCGCGAGATCATGAACAGAACGGATATATTGGTCAATGATATCGGCTCTATTCTTGACGGCTATGAGGCCGTGGAATGCGGGTTGATTGATGCTGTTGGCGGAATACGCGACGCTCTGGATTTTTTACGCGGCGAGAGTGAGAAAAAACATAACTAAAATTTTCAAAAATCCATTGTGTTTTGAACGATTATATGTTAAAATATTCCTACAAGAATTCAAGCAGCATATGGAGATAGCCAATGGGATTATTTGATTTTTTATTTAAGAGAAAAAAAGACGAGGAGCCGGCTCTCGGTATTTCTACCGCAGTAAACGGAAAGCCCGAGGAGGCAAAGCGCGGCCCTGTATCAAAGCCGAGATCCACCGCTAAACGAGAGCCCGCCGTGGATATAGAATCAGTTGCGGCAAACGACGTCGTGATCACGGACGAGGAATCCTTTGAGGTCGTGGATGAAGCTACGCTTACCGAGGAAGCTCCCAATAACGGCAAGAAGGTAAGAATCGGTACCTTTGATATAAAGAAGGCTAAGGACGGACGCTACGTATTTAATCTCTACAATGCAAATCACGTCATCGTTGCGACGTCGCAGATATACACCTCAGCGCAAAGCGCGGTGGGCGGTGTCAAGAGCGTTATGACAAACGCGACCAAGGCTTCTATGGAGGACAGCACGCTGAAGAATCCCGTCACCCAGCCCTTCCCCAAGTGGGAGGTCTACATAGACAAGGCCGGTCAGTACCGATTCAGGCTTTATGCTTCAAACGGTAGCTGCATCTGCCACGCAAAGGCGGGATATTCAACAAAATCCAACTGCAAGCGCGGCATCGACAGTATCGTAAGGCTTGCCGAGGCTGCTCAGATTGATAAATCTTATCTGGTTAAGTAGTTCGGTTATATAATTATAGGAAGCGAGTGACGAAAGCTCGCTTCCTTTTTTAATTTACTCTTGCATTTTTCTTTGCGCTGTGCTATAATGAGAGTGCCACACAACCGAATATTTCCAAAATAGGGTGTACTATGCCATTTAGTACTTCCGTCTTTTCCTATACCTATTTTGGAAAGGTTGTGTGGCAGCAATGTGAGGTGCTTTATGGGGTGCGTTCGCATTGCGGGCGCACTTTTATTTTTTATACAAAGGAGAAGGAAAGATGAAAAAAGTATTTTTGGCACTTATCTGCATTCTGCTCGCGCTGTCGCTCTTTGCCTGTGACGACGAGGTCGTGCAGGGTCCCCAGGGCGAAAAGGGTGAAACCGGCGAGCAGGGTCCCCAGGGTGAACAGGGACCACAGGGCGAAAAAGGCGAAGACGGCGTGACGCCCACCGTTAACGTCAGCGACGACGGCTATTGGGTCATAAACGGTGAAAAGACCGAGTACAAGGCAAACTCGGGTAACCAAGAGACGTGCGAGCATAACTACGATAACGTAGAAACCGCGCTGTCAACCTGTGCGGACAGAATAGTTGTAAAGCGCTGTTCTGAATGTAACGACGTATTGGTATGCAACGAGGATCCAACCGTAGAGCACGATTACACAAATCGAGTTTGCACTATGTGTAACGCTATCGAGTACAGTACAGGGCTGGTATTCTCTTACGGTACCGTTACCGGTATCGGCACCTGCACCGACAAGCAGATCATAATTCCGCCGGTATCCCCAGACGGATATAAGGTTACCTCTATCGGCGGTTCTGCGTTCAAAGACCTCGATTATATCACTCAGGTTGTTATTCCCGACAGCGTTACCTCTATCTCCGCGTATGCATTCCAAGGCTGCACCGGCCTTTCCGGCATAACGCTTGGTGACAACCTTAAATCTATCGGTATCTATGCTTTTGATGGATGCACCGCTTTAACGCATACGCACAGAAACAGCCACGGAATCCTTGATTGCCTTTGCTGTGACTGCACGGCCTCGGAATTTATTATTCCAAATAGCGTTACCTCCATCAACTGGGAGGCGTTCCGTGGTTGCACCGGACTTACAAGCATCACCATCCCAGACAGCGTTACTTCTATCGACAGTGATGCGTTCTACGGTTGCTCCGGCCTTACGAGCATTACCATCCCCGACGGCGTTACCTCTATCGGCAGTTCTGCGTTCTCCGGTTGCACCGGCCTTACGAGCATTACCATCCCCGACGGCGTTACCTCTATCGGCGGTTCTGCGTTCTCCGGTTGCACCGGCCTTACCAACGTATATATCACGGATGTTGCCGCTTGGTGTAATATTGGTTTTGCTTATTACAGCTCAAATCCGCTTTACTATGCAGATAATCTCTATCTTAACGGTGAGCTTATTACCGAGCTTGTTATTCCCGACGGAGTTACACGTATACCGTATTATGCTTTCTATGGATGGAAAGAACTTACAAGCGTAACTATCCCCGACAGCGTTACATCTATCGGTGATTGGGCGTTCTACAATTGCTCCAGCCTTACAAGCATTACCATCCCCGACAGCGTTACCTCTATCGGTTATTGGGCGTTCGACAATTGCTCCAGCCTTACAAGCGTTACCATTGGCGACAGCGTTACCTCTATCGGTTATTGGGCGTTCGACAATTGCTCCAGCCTTACA
>CAZABU010000147.1:0-4807 GCA_964483225.1 uncultured Ruminococcus sp.
GGAAGCCGGGCAGACACATCAGAATATCGCACAGACGCATAATAATGTTATCTATCGCTCCTCCGAAGTATCCCGCAATACCGCCGAATACCACGCCGAATACGGTTATGATAAATACGGCAAGGAAGCTTATCGTCAGCGATATTCTACCGCCGGTCATAAGCCTTGCAAGTACGTCCTTACCGGTCTTGTCAGTACCGAGAGGATGGTCGCCTGAGGGCTTGGCAAGAATATTGTCGGTCTTCTGAGTTACAATAACCTGCTGGAACACGTGCTCCTCGCCGTCACCGTCGGTGTAGACGATCTCTGTCTGCTTGATATCGGTTTTGCCCGACTTATCGATGTCGGTAGCTTCCCATTTCGTATAAACAAGAGGACCGACCCAGCAGAAGAGGAAGAGGCTGACGATCATAACCAGACCGATAATACTGAGCTTCGAACGGAAGAAACGGCGAAGCACCATCTGCATAGGAGACATAAGCTTTATGTCTCTCTCGTGATCCTCGGTCTGCTCGGGGGCAGAAACCTCGCCGTTCACATTTTCGGTGCTTTCGAAGGGAGCCTCTGTATTGACGCTGGAGATCTCTTCGGAGTTGATTATCTTATTTTCGTTTTCCATAAAGACCTCCTTATCCGAGCTTGACTCTGGGGTCTACTACGGCGTACATAAGGTCTGCAAGAAGCACACCGAGAACGCTGAGCAATGCCAGGAACATATTATAGCCCATAATGAACGGTATATCTGCGGCAACCATCGCCTGATACGCGATGTTACCGATACCGGGCAGGTCAAAGACCTGCTCGGTTATTATCGCTCCGGAGAACAGCGAAGGAAGCAGTCCGGCAAGCGATGTTACAAGAGGGATCATGGTATTTCTGAAGGCGTGCTTATAGATAACGACCTTCTCCTTAAGGCCCTTTGCTCTTGCGGTACGGATGTAGTCGGAGTTCAGAACCTCCAGCATATTTGTTCGCGTCATTCTCATTCGTCCGCCGATACTAAGTATTACAACGCAAAGTATGGGTAGGAAGAGGTGCCACATCTTCGACAGTAACGCATCAAAGCCAACAAGGTCCTGTGTTGCGTCTATGTAGCCCGACGGCGGGAACCAGCCGAGCTTCATGGCAAAGATGTTCTTCAGCAGCTGACCAAAGAAGAAGGAGGGCAGGGAAATACCGACCATTACCAGTACTGTGACTACGTAGTCACGCACTGAATATTGGTGAGTTGCCGCCGTGATACCGAGCGGTATGGCGATCATAAATTCAAATACGGTAGCAATGAGCGCAACCGCGAAGGAAACACCCATATAATCTCTGATTACAGCAAGCACGGGCTCGCCGTACTTGAAGCTTGTGCCGAAATCAAACTGACAGAGCTTGACAAGCCAGTTCCAGTATCCTCTGAGAATGCCTACGAAGGAATCGTCCTCAAGACCGTAAAGTGCCTTCATAGCGTTTACAGTTTCCTCAGGAATGGTGGCTCCGCCCTGGTTCATTTGCGCAATTTTATCATCGATGAAGCTGACGGGCATACATCTTATAAGAACGTATATGATCAGCGAAACACCGAGAAGTATAAGCACCGATTGCGCAAGTCTCTTTACTATATACTTTAACATAATTTACCCCGGCGATTATTCGCTATCCCCGTCTTCTTCTACGTACTCTTCTTCCTCTTCGCCGGCCTCTACCGCTTTTGCTTCGGTAACGGCTGCGGCATTCTTTTTGCCGAAGGGGAGAAGGGCAGCGAGCTTGCTGTTAGGGAATACGAAGTATACAACAGCTACAGCTGCAGCAAGTGCTACAACAACGCTGCCTGCAACGATACCGATAATAAGACCTACGTTGCTGCCGCCCTCGGGCGCAGTCTCGGTAACGATAACGTCGTCTGCAAACTCAAGCTCCCAGATCTTGTCAAGGGGAGAGGTATAGGGGTTGATGTTCTCGGGAAGAGACTCGGTCTTTATAATGTTGGAGTTGTAAGCGAAGAGGTCCTTACGCTGATATACGGGAAGCTGAGTTGCCATATCAAGAACGTACTCCATAGCCTCCTTATAGAGAGCGGTACGTTCATCCTGATCCTCGATCTCACGTGCATCGTCAATCTTTTCGCTCAGATCGGTAAGAATGTCGTTCTCAATAGCATAGGTGGAGGGGTTCGCAAGAATCTCGCGGTAGCCCCAGGAGTAAACGCTGGTAGCGGTGGAGTTCTTGTGATATACCTGGTACATATCGGGGTCGATGGTGGATCCCCATGCAGCTGCCCATACGGCGAGAGAGCCGGTGGAGAGCTTGGTAAGAGCCTGGGTATCTGCAATAACCTCGATATCCCAGCCCATATCGTTAAGGATCTTAGCCGCGGTCTGGAATACAGCGTAGGTAGGATGCTCGGTGAGGTTAGAGCCTGCGATGGTGAAGGTGATCTTCAGATCGCTGTCTTTGTAGCCGCCGTTGTGCTCCTCGGCCTGTGCCATATAATCGGCGATAAGAGTCTTTGCAGATTCCTCAGAGAAGTTTACAGCAGGGTAATTGAAGCCGTTGGTCTGGCTGTTCTTGCCATCCTCGCTCTTGGGATAAGCCCAGGATTCGGTGGACATAGGCCAGAAGATTCTTTCTGCAGTACCTGCGCTGTAATAGTTGAGAGCAAGCGAGGTATCCATTGCGGCGAGGATAGCCTTTCTGAGGTAGATGTTAGGCACCTTGCCTGCATTAATACCGATGTAACCGTAACCGAGCTGGTTTACGGAGATGCTCTCATAGCCCTTCTTCTTGAGATTCTCAAGCTTTTCCTCGTTGTAGGGAGTGAGCTGAGGAGTTACGTAATGAACGGAGCCGGACTCCAGAGCGTCAAGTGCGTTAGAGGAGCTTACGATCTGATAACGTACCTTTTTGATTTTGGGAGCGCCGAGAAGGAAGCTATCGTTAGCCTTGTAATAAACAACGTTGGAGTTAAAGAAATCGGTACCGGTGGGGTTGTCTGTATTCTTGGCATTAGTAGCCTTATATGCGCCTGCGCCCATAGGAACGGTGATATTTCTCTGGGACTGGATAACATCGGTCATAAAGGCATATTCACCGTAGTCAACGCCGTACTTGTGGTTTGCGACGTCAACGCCGGTCTTTGCGCCCTCGCCGTAGTAATGCTGGGGAGCAACTGCAAATGCGAAGTTCCAGATAGCCTTGGGGTCAACACCGTTGATGGTGATCTCGAGTACGTCGTACTCACCCTCGTTCTTAGGAGTACCGTCAGTATCGTGCTCCTGAGCAACGGTATAGTCAACGTCGTCGATGGTAACGGTGGTAACGTCGGTGTGGTGACCGAGAGACTTGATACCTTCGATGTGGTCGAACACAAGCTCGCCGTCATCCATGTTCTCTCTGAGGACGACCTCCTTAGCCTTTGCCATATACTCGGTCTGGAGAGTGTTTGCGGTAGCCCAGTACATAAGCACCTGGTCGAGATTCGCATTGATAGTTGCGTTGTAAACGTAGTCGATAGCCTCCTCCTTGGTATCTATCTCCTTGGAGTAGGTAACCTTAACCTCTTTGATCTTGGTACGGTCGATCTTGCTGCCGTTCTTCTCAAACTCGACCTCAACGCCCATACCCTCCATGTAGAGGAAGGAGGTTATTTCCTTTTTGTCATTGGTGAAGGCGTCCTGAGTATTGTAGGGGGCCTCGGTATATGCATCCTTTGCGGATTCGTAATCTGTGTTAAGCTCATCCTTGAAGAGCTTGAGAGTACGCTCGTAGTCAGCGAGAAGCTGTGTGCGAGCCTCCTCGGTGGTAACATCCTCGGGAGTAGCGGATATAGCCTCAAGATAACCGATGGAGGGGTTGTGAGCCTTGATGGCACTAACCATCTTCTCGTAGGTTGCCTCGTTGTCGTTATCCTCCTTAACATCCTCAAAGAGGGTGATAAGCTCCTGGATACGGAGGTTTGCCTTTGCGCGAGCCGCGCTTACGATAACGTCATCGCCGTCATCGCCGGAGAGGGACTGCTGAGTTCTGTACTCGGTAAGACCGACGATGTCGGTGGAGTACATAGTGGAAGAACCGGTATAAACGGGATCCAGATAAACGTAGAGGTTGAACAGAACGTCCTCAATGGTGAGCGCCTGCCCGTCAGAGAAGGTGATGCCGTTCTTGATAACGAAGGTGTAAGTGGTGGTATCGGCAGAGGAGTCATACTCCTGCTTGTATGCCTTTACAACGACGGCCTCGTCGTCGCCGCATGCAACCTTAACCTGGCCATTCTCATAGCCGTAGGTAAGCATACCGATCTGGGTCATAGAAACGACCGAGCTATCAGCCGCGCTGGTGGAGAAGAAGGGGTTGAACAGACCGTCCAGGTTATCTGTCATAATAACCAGGGCGTCGGTCTTTTTACTTCCACAGCCGGCAAGCACGGACACGACACTGAAGCACATGATGATGCACAGTATCAGCGAAATGATTCTTTTTTTCATTTTTGTAACCTTGCCTTTCAATGTATAAAAATTTTAATAAAAACTTAATTAATGGTAAAGGTTTATTCCGTGAAAATAAGCTTTACCTCGCCGTCGGTAATCTCGACGGAGAACTTTGTGTTAGAGGGATTTTCCTTTTCGCAAATGATAGAGCCGGTATCAACGCCAAAATCATTTTCACTTGCGGAGAGCAGACCAATTCTGAAATCTGCGTTCTTCAGACCGTTGCAGCGATCGCCGAATATGAGCTTTCCGCTGACGGAAACGTTGGAAACAGCAGCTCCGTCGGCAATATCGCCGGCAAGAAGACCGATAACCGCGCCCGCAACTACACG
>CAZABU010000148.1:0-4803 GCA_964483225.1 uncultured Ruminococcus sp.
TCCAACTGCAACAGGGTGTTCACTCGTGATCAGCTTCTTGACAAGGTATGGGGATTTGACTATCTCGGTGACTCCAGAACCGTTGACGTTCACGTAAAGAGACTTCGTGAAAAGCTTGAGGGCGTTTCGGATAAATGGTCTCTCAAGACCGTATGGGGCGTCGGCTACAAATTTGAAACCACTCTTTAATTTATAATTTTACGAGGTGCGCAGACCGCGCACCTCGTTCTTTTTGTTATTTAGAAATTAAAGGTCAGCTGTCCGAGTGGCGAGCCTGTAGAGGGCAAGGCAAGCTTCTTACACTTCAGTGCATCCTCACCTATATCCTCTATCCTGTCCGTAACAAGATCTATCTTCCCCTTCTTCGGCAGCTTCATTATCTGAACTCCTGCCGCCGTTCTCGTAGACTTATCGGGGACGAGACTACTCTTTATAAGCATTCCCCTGCCACCGTCACTGCGAATAAACAGATTAACAGGCTTATCACCCTCGTAGACCGCGCCGGCAAGAGGCGAGGCTGTGGAATATGCTCCGGATATCTTACGGCGCCGGGATTTAGAATCGTATGCGCCGAGGCTGATCCTAACACCCTTGCCGTTTTCAAAGATATAAACCATATGATGGTTGGGATTAAGCTCATAGATCATCTTACAGGTGACCACGTGCTCATCATCGTCCATTCCAAGCTTCATAGGCACGTAATCGCCAAGCTGGCTGGGCTTTGCAAGATCAAAGTCTGCGACCCTGGCTCTGTATATCTGGCCTTTATCGGTAAAGAACAGAAGCTCACCACGGTTATCGGTATCCTCTTGGTAAATGATATAATCGCCTTCCTTGAGCTTCTGATCGTCTGCAGAGCGCATCGCCTGCACGGAAAGCTTTTTGAAATAGCCTCCGCGAGAGAGCACAAGACGGCAGTTGTAGTTCTCAAAGAAGATATCCTTCTCAGGCTTTTTGACCTCTTCCTTTTCAATAAGCACGGTCTTTCTCGGCATACCGTACTTTTTCTTGATCTCCTGCAGCTGAGATATTATCTTGGCCTTCAGCTTCAGATCGTCCCTGAGCGTTTCCTTGATATCGGCGATCTCCTCCTTGAGAGCATCGATCTCCCGGAGTCTGTTCATCAGGTATTCGTGGTTGAGGTTACGCAGCTTGATCTCTGCGACGAATTCCGCCTGCACCTTCGTAAGACTGAAGCCGGCCATAAGATTGGGGACAACGTCTGCATCCTTCTCGGTGTTACGTATAATGCGTATCGCCTTATCAATATCAAGAATGATAGCCGCAAGCGCAAGAAGCAGGTGATGCTTATCCTCCTTTTTACCGAGCTCAAAGGTCAGCTCTCTTGTAACGCACTTTATACGGAACTTAATCCACTCAAGAAGTATCTCGCGTATACCGAGCTGCATCGGAGTGCCCTCAACGAGAATATTGAAATTGCAATCAAAATTATTCTCAAGCTCAGTGGCGGAAAACAGCTTTTGCATAACAATCTCGGGATCTGCGTCCTTTTTAAGATCAAAGGTAAGCTTGAATCCATTGAGATCGATGGCATCTCTGACGTCGCTTACCTCACGTAGCTTTCCCGCCTTGATCAGATCGGTGGCCTTGTTCATGATAGCCTCGATTGACGAGGAGTAAGGGATCTCAAGGACGTCGATGCAATTATCCTTTTTGTTATATTCATATTTTGCGCGCATCTTAATACTACCGATACCGGTTTCGTAGATCTTGCGCATCTGCTCTCTGTCGTAGATTATTTGCGCGCCACCGGGAAAATCGGGAGCCTTCACGATATCGAGTATACGGTCGACCGTGGCCTTGGGATTCTTGATAAGAGCTATCGTGCCGTCACATATCTCCGAAAGATTAAATGAGCATATCGAGCAGGCCATACCTACCGCGATACCCAGGTTGGGCGATATAAGAATATTCGGGAAGGTGGTCGGCAAAAGAACCGGTTCCGTCGTGGTATTATCGTAGTTAGGAACGAAATCTACGGCGTCTTTATCAATTCCCGAGAATATTTCCTGGCAGAATGGGTCAAGCTTTGCTTCCGTATATCGCGAGGCAGCATACGCCATATTCCTTGAATAGTGTTTACCGAAGGATCCCTTGGAGTCCACAAAGGGATGCAGCAAAGCCTCGTGACCGCGTGTCAAGCGTACCATCGTTTCATATATTGATGCATCACCGTGGGGGTTAAGACGCATCGTCTGACCGACAATATTCGCGCTCTTGGTCTTCTGCCCCTTCATAAGCCCCATAGTATACATCGTATAAAGCAGCTTTCTGTGCGAGGGCTTGAAGCCGTCGATCTCAGGGATCGCTCTTGATACGATGACACTCATCGCGTAAGGCATATAGTTTTTTTCAAGAGTTTCGGTTATAGGCTGTAGAGTTGCCACAGCCTCGTTTTCCATAGGATTTTCTACGACCTTTTTCTTTTTAGCCATTATCTCCCACCGTCTTAAGTTTAATTATTTTGTGCGCCGCCGCCCTTATCATTCTGTTATACAAAGCCAAGCCTATTCCATGCTTTTCGGGCAACGGTGCGTATATGGTATCAAAATCGTGCTTGTCCGCCTCTCTGAGGATCGAGAACAGCTGGTGAGCCTGCTCGCATTCGTCGGTTCTGCTGCCAAAGCGGTAAACTGTAGCCTCGGGAAGCCTTACCGACACCTCTGCGGCATCCTCGTCGTAGCATAGAACGGCAACGCTGTAACTTCCCTGCTCTTTTATATAATCAATAGCCGAAACTATATCTCCGTCAAGCAACACTACCTCGGAATGTGGCGCATAGTGACGGTATTTCATTCCCGGTGACAAAACCGTTTCGCCCTCGCGAAGCTTATCTGTAACCGCATCGGCAATTCTTACGGGTGCTACCTCTGAGAGCTCCTCCGCGGTGATCTTACCCGGCCTAAGCAGGGTGAGCGTACCGTTATCCTCAATCTTCACGATAGTGGATTCAAGTCCAAAGTCACACTCTCCGCCATCAATTATCATATCCACACGCCCCATCATATCGTCTATAACGTGGGCGGCAGACGTAGGCGAGGGGGAACCTGAAAGATTTGCCGAAGGTGCGGCAATCGGTACTCCGGAAAGACTTATCAGCCTCCTGGCAACCGGATGCTCCGGGCATCTCACTGCAACGGTAGCAAGGCCGGCGCGCGTTTCGGGTGGAACGGTCGGCTTAGCGGTCATTATAACTGTCAAGGGGCCGGGCATAAATTTTTCTGCCAGCTCATAGTAGAGCTCGCAGGTGTAGGTATACTCTTCTGCTTCCGCGGGAGTAGCCACATGAATTATCAGCGGATTATCCGACGGACGCCCTTTTGCGGCATAAATCCGCTCGGCTGCCGCGGCACTTGTGGCATCAGCACCGAGTCCGTACACGGTTTCTGTAGGAAAAACTACCAGTCCACCGCGACGTATGATCTCCGAGGCTCGACGCAAAGCCGAATCTGCGTCGGGAGAATCGATAGCGCCAACCCCAACGATCTCAGTAACCATTCTGTTCTCCCTTCAGACGCTCCGCCGTATCTGCCGCTATAAGCTCGTCAACGATAACGTCCATATCTCCGTCAAGGAAGGAAGCAAGCGAATATATCGTCTTATTGATTCTGTGATCGGTAACGCGGGACTGCGGATAGTTATAAGTCCGTATCTTCTCGCTACGGTCACCGCTTCCAACCTGATTTTTTCTTGTTGAGGCAATCGCCTCTGCCTGCTCGCGCAGCTTTATGTCATATAGCTTTGTGTAAAGCAGGCGCAGGGCCTTTTCCTTGTTTTGGAGCTGACTGCGCTCCTGATCGCACTCGATTACAATACCGGTAGGCTTATGAGTAAGTCTGACAGCCGACTCAGTCTTGTTGATATGCTGACCGCCGACACCGCTGGACTTGCAGGACTCAATTTTTATATCCGCAGGATTTACCTCAACCTCCACGTCCTCCGCCTCCGGAAGGACCGCCACGGTGACGGTAGAGGTCTGTATCCTACCGTTCGACTCAGTAACCGGTATGCGCTGGACTCTGTGAACACCGCTCTCGAATTTGAATCTTGAGTAGGCTCCGTCACCAATGATATTGAAGGTGATCTCCTTAATACCGCCAAGCTCGGTATCGTTAAGGCTTACGGTTTCCGTCTTGAAGCGGCGTGCGGTGGCATACATAGTAAACATTCTGTAAAGATCGGCAGCAAACAGCGCCGCCTCCTCGCCACCTGCGCCCTGCCTGATCTCAACGACCACGTTGCGGGAATCGTTGGGATCTCTGGGCATAAGAAGGATCTTGAGCTCGGTTGTCAACTGCTCACAAAGGGCGCGGCTCTCACGAAAATCCTCCTCCGCGAGTTCGCGAAGGTCGGAGTCAAGCGAAGAGTCACGCATCATCTCATCGGACTCGCGCATATTACGCTCTGCCGAAAGATACTCGCGATACTTCTCGATTATGGGCTCAAGATTTTTGTACTCTTTTATAAGCCTTGAGTACTCACTGTTATTTGAAACGACTTCGGGGAGAGGGAGCATCTGCTCAATCTCGCTGGATCTATCTTCTGCGTTTGCGAGTGTTCCTAATATCATACCGACCTCAAAAATATAGATTTTTGAGTCGGCAACTACTTAACGAACGCGCAGAAAGCCTCGTGAGTGGAATATACATCAGCCTTGGAAACTACCTCGTAGGGCGCGTGCATGGAAATTACAGGCACGCCAAGATCGACGGTCTCGATATTCTGATTTGCAATATACATAGCAACGGTTCCGCCGCCGCCCGCATCTACCTTACCAAGCTC
>CAZABU010000149.1:0-4763 GCA_964483225.1 uncultured Ruminococcus sp.
GAATTTTCCAAGATTTTGCCTTATTTTTATTGAATTCTTAATGAGACAGCCCCATTTTTCTTAATTTGTGTATTTACTTTAACCATATTTGGTGATAAAATATATATACTAAATACTTAAGGGAGAAGTATTATGATTTTTGGAATACTCAAGGATATAAAGGAAGGCGAGTACAGAGTTATTTGTACTCCTACGGAGGTTAAAAGTATAGTCGCGGCAGGCCATAAGGTCCTGGCGCAGCATGATTGCGGAAAAATGGCGGGATTTCCCGATGCGAAATACGTAGAAGCCGGAGCAGAGATAGTCGACAGCATGGAGGAGATATGGGCACGCTGCGATATGGTAGCTAAGGTAAAGGAATTTACACCTGTAGAGTACCCGCTTATGCGTGAGGATCAGGTAATACTCGGTTGTATTCATCCGGCAGGTCACCCTGAGGAGGTCGACGCTATTCTTAAAAGCAAGTGTGTCGCATTTACCGCAGAGGATGCGCATAGATTTGGTTCTCCCAACTGCGAGGCTGCAGGAAAGCAGGGTGCTCTTTTCGGCCTTGAATCCATGCTTACCATAAACGGTGGCAAGGGTAAATTCGTCGGTGGCTTTGCGGGTGCACCCAGAATGAACGTGCTTATTCTCGGTGGAGGACTTGTCGGTCAGGGGGCGCTGGAAATACTTTACGCTCTCGGAGCAAATTGCACCGTTATGGATATCAACGTCGGTACTCTCCGCATGCTTCTCAACAAGTATAACGGTAAGATAAGCACGATGATGTGCAACAGAGAAACGATAGCATCCGTGCTTCCCACTACCGATATGGTGCTCAATTGTGTGAAGTGGCAGAAGGAGCGCAAGGATTTTCTTATAGACAGGGAGATGCTGAAGCTTATGGAGCCCGGCTCAGTCCTCGTTGATATATCAAACGACGCTCCCGGTGCGATTGAGTCGAGTCACGAAACTCATCACGATAATCCCCGGTACGTCGTCAACGGAGTAGTTCATTACTGTGTATCGAATATTCCCGGTGCCGTTGCAAACAGTACTTCTGTGGCATATGCCTCGGAGATGCTGCCTATGATACTCGGTATCCTCAACGACGGCGTGCGTGATACCTGCATCAAGGACGGATTTTTCCGCCGCAGTCTGACAGCTTACAAGGGGTACCTTACCCACGAGGAGACCAGCGCTATCCAGAATAAGCCATGGGGTCGCCCTGAGGATGTTCTTGGAATAGCCGATGAAAGGCTCGATCCCGCTCCCCCGGCTACAAGAACACGGTCTTTGTTATTCTATGACAAGGTGGACTTGAAATGAGAATTGAGAATTACATCTCGGATCTTTCGGAGATAGTAAATATCGACAGTGGCTGTGACTGCCCGGTGGGGCAACGTCAGATCGCCGATTTCTTCGAGAAAAAGTTCAAAGCTATTGGTTGGACAACCCGTCGTTACGGATTTGGCGCAGATAAGGGGGACACGCTGGTCTGTATGAACAGAGAGGCAGAGCATTACGACGTTATGCTAATCGGTCATATTGATACGGTTTTTAATAAGGGAACTGTAATCGAGCGCCCCTTTGAGGTCGACGGCGCAAGGGCCTACGGAGCGGGCACGTACGATATGAAGCAGGGCTGTGTTCTTATGTATCATCTCCTCTCGGAGCTTCCTCTTAACATCTCCGAGCGCCTTAATATTCTTGCCGTATTTAATCATGATGAGGAAATAGGCAGTCCCTGCTCGGTAAAGGTAACTTCCGAATATGCGAAGATCACAGACGCCGTGCTCGTTTTTGAGGGCGCGGGACTTGACGGTGCGAGATGCATAAGACGTAAGGGGAGAGTATCCTTACGCGCACGTTTTATCGGCAAGGACGGTCATTGCGGATTCGTGTTTGAAAACGGTGCCCGTTCTGCAATAAGCGAGATGGCGCGTTGGATAGTTGCTCTTGATTCTCTCCAAAGCGAGGAACGCGGCACAAGCGTGAATATCGGTGTTGTTAGCGGTGGTACTGCAGAAAATATAGTTGCCGCTGAGGCGGAGCTTACGGCAGATATCAGGTTTTCTGAGGCCTCCGAGTATCATCGGATCGAAAAAACCGTCGTGCAATTACTCGGATGTGCTAAGGAACGAGGTATAGAGGTTGATATTGAGAACCGTATGTATACGCCGGCTCTCACTCCTACCGAGGATACACTCGTATTTGTTGACCGACTTTCAAGGATGGTAAGTGCTCGCGGTGAGGAGCTCATTCTCAGAGCCCGCGGAGGTCTCTCTGATGCTAATAAGCTTGCGCCCTACTGTAGGATATGTATTGACGGAATGGGGCCTGCCGGTGACAACGATCACACAGCAGAGGAATTTCTTGAGATTTCCTCGGTTCAGCAGGCCTACACTCTGGCATTCGATGCTCTCACAATACTCGCAAATGATAAAACTGAAGGGTGAGCCACCGTTTATGCTCACCCTTTTCCATATATTACATTTGACAAGCTGCCAATTATATGGTATAATATATTCGGAAGTTAATTCGAGGCAGAATTGACTCTCTGATATCAAAGTGGTGAGGGGCTCGTCGCTTTTGCGACGGCTTTTTTATTTGCTTTGAAAAAAGAAAGGAGGAGTATCTTATGAAAGTGCTCAAAAAAACGTTTCTGAAGCTCATCCTCGTTATGACTCTTTTATCCGCTACTGCGATTTCATCCTCGGCCGCCACAAGCCATACGGTGAAAAGCGGTGATTCCTTATGGAAGATTGCCGTTACTTATCAGGTCGGCCTCTCGGAAATCAAGGCTGCAAATCCTACTATAAAGAATTACGACCTGATATATCCCGGTCAGATCATCAATGTACCAAGCACTGATTCTTCGGTAAGGGCTTACGAAAAGGAGGTCATAAGGCTGGTAAACGTAGAGCGTGCCAAGCAAGGTCTTTCACCGCTTACCGAAAACTGGGAGCTTTCAAGAGTTGCAAGGTATAAGTCAGAGGATATGCGAAAAAACAATTACTTCTCTCACACAAGTCCTACCTACGGCTCCCCGTTCAATATGATGAAGAGCTTTGGAATTACTTATAAAACCGCAGGCGAAAACATCGCCAAAGGTTATTCTACTCCCGCGGCTGTAGTAAACGGCTGGATGAATTCCTCGGGTCACAGAGCGAATATACTTAATTCCACTTATACCCAGATAGGAGTGGGCTACGTTGCAGACGGCAATTACTGCACACAGATGTTTATCTCAAAATAAAAATAAAAAGCTCGGTAATTTTACCGAGCTTTTTGTCATCCGTTCAAAATCATTAATCCGGCGTTAAGATATCCGGCAAAGGCGAGCCACAATGCATAAGGAATCTGTAAATATGCGGCAATAGGCTTCACTTTTCTGTAAGAGAGTATCGTGCGTATTACGAAGTAGAGCATTGCAATAAGGATTACCAGCGAGAGGCGGAACTCTCTCAGGTTAAAGAAGATCAGCGACCATAGGAAATTCAGCGCGAGGCTGATACCGTAAAAGGTTAGCCCTCGCTTGGCCTCTGCAGGATCGAGCTCTCTGTGCTCCCATACCATTGCCGCACTGATACCCATCAAAGTGTAGAGCACCGTCCAAACGATGGGAAATACCAAAGCGGGAGGCGACAGCGGCGGCTGATTCAGCGTGCCGTAAATATCCATACTACCTCGCGTAAGTGCCGCGGCGGCAATACCGATCGCAAGTGGGATAGCAATAGAAACAACGTAATTTTTTATCTTTTCAAGCATAATTTCAATACCTCGTTTTTTCTTATCGTATGTACGAGTCAGTAAAATTATGCAATACAAATGTAGAATTACTGCAGAGCCTTGATGATCTGCGCCAGAGTTACCCCGGCAGGCATTCCACCGTAGCTTTCGGTAGAAACCCAAGTGCCGGTAGCAAAGGATCTTGACGTATCTGCGGTGGAATAGTTAACGACCATAGCCTGTCCGACGAATGCGGTGTCTCCGCTGATACGTTCCCAGTTCTTATATTTATATAAAGGATAATTCGTAGTAATCGTCTGATTGTAATTATTTACGTATGTGAAATATTGAATATTTCCGTTTTCGTCCAGATCGTAGATGTAATTTCCGTTCTCGTCGGTCTGCGGATATCTGGTGTAAACCGTCGCGTATACGGTAACGTATCCGTTGTAGGAGCTGGCGTCCCAGCTGGTGGAGAACAGAATCATCTCCGAACCGGGATAGAAGGCGTTCTCTTCGGTCCAGCCGTGGTCGCCGTCCATAAAGTAATGCTGGCCGGTAACGTTATTACCATCAATAGGTTCGCGCTTGATCATCAGGGAGTACTCGGCGTCCTCTTCCTCCTCTTTGGTAAGCACATCACCAAAAAGGGTACGCACGGCGGCGACGTCTTCACCGGTTTGCTGCATCGTACCGATATACGAATTGTTAAGGAGTGTGACTCGGTTTCTCTTGGGCGAATTCTCAAATGCCGCTATCATAGCATCAAAGCTATCGGTGTAGGTGGTGCCGTTGATGGTGATATTACATTCAATATCGTTGTTTAAGATATGCATAAACTTGTTGGCGATATCCACCTCTTGCTCGGGAATATAGATCCATTCCGGCATATTAATGCTCGCGCTTGTGGAGGCAGAGCTGATAGGAGCGGTGGCATAAGACCACGCAGAATATACGCCCCCTGCCGAGAATATTGTAATTACCGCCAGCAGGGGCCCTTTTCCGTCACGCCGCAGGGGTACGGCAGCTTCTTGTGCGCAGTTTTTGAT
>CAZABU010000150.1:0-4749 GCA_964483225.1 uncultured Ruminococcus sp.
GTATTGACCGTTAAACCTAAAACAGATATCTATGAAAAGAGGACAGAGAACCGGGGGATCCCCGAAATGAGCATTTACACGAAATCGAATAAAAGGAGAACACCATGATAAAGAAATTTTTGACGTTAACGCTTTGTCTGTTAACGGTAACACTGCTTTCCTCCTGTCTTATAAACACAATACCTCCCGAGGGGAATGAGCAGACCAGTATAAAAATAGTTACCTCGACCCCGAAGCTTGCCGGTGTAATAGCCGTTGCGGAGGCGATAGAGCGGGTGTATCCGATGGCACCGACGGTGGTTAGCGATACTTCTGAAAAGACGGAATGCGAGGTGGTCATAGGAAATACCTCACGCAATATTTCCAAGGAGGCCTACACACGTCTTGCTAACCTGAGAAAGGAAAACGACGGACACGCGCGCTACGTCGTCTATTCTGACGGCAGCTCGGTTGCCATTGCTTACGAGGAGGATCGCTACGGGCTGTTTGCCGCTCTGAGTAAGTCGGCGGGCATCTTGGCGAAAATGATCACTGACCGCGGAGAAATCAAGTTCGATGTGGGCGTTGTGGCATCCGGCAGTTTTGACGTGCTCGACTATCAGCAGACGGTAGACGATGCCAAGCAGGCTGAGCAGTGGAAAATATACGAGGAATATATTAACTCCAAGGGCGGCGACGGTGAGAAGATAGTCGCAGCAATAAAGTTTTATTACGAGGCGGTATGCACCGACGATCTTATCCCCTGGTTCGCCGAGCTTTACGAGCCGAATATATGTATTTGTAACGGTGTGTGTCAGGGGACGCAGTATTGCGGCGGCGGAGGCTATTATTACTCCGTCTCTGCCCGAAACACGCTCGGATTCCTTCCGGATGCGGAGTCCACTCAGCAGGCACTCAACTTCTGGATAACGTCGGGGCTTGCGGACTCGAATGGAGGCTCTCTCGTCGGTACTATACCCGAATGGATGAGGAAGCAGATAATAGTATTCCTTAAAGGACTTCAAGATCCTGACAACGGCTTCTTCTATCATCCGCAGTGGACGAGGGATGAGGTTGACTCAAACGTCAATCACCGCGCCCGCGCTCTGTCGAGAGCGGTCAGCGCACTTGCGGCATTGGGCTCTGCACCCACCTACGATACTCCGACCGGTATCAAGGGGGATGGAATCATACCGACGTCCCATCTCGTGTCACCTCTCGGATCTTCGGCAGTCGCTGCGGCTTCAAAAGCGGTTCAGGCGGCGGGAGCATCCTCCGTTCCTAGCTATCTTGTGGACGACACTTCGTTTAGGGAATATCTCGATGAATTCGTTCGGCTCAACTCGCTTCCTGCCGATGATTCGAAGCATCGCTCATTTTACAGTATAGGAAACGAAATAGCAAACCAGACGGCGCAAATCGTGTCCCGTGATGCGAAGCTCGCGGCAGCAGGTGCTACGTACTCTCTTTGCGATATACTTCTTGAGTGGCTCGGAGAGCATCAAAATAAGAAAACGGGACTTTGGGATGAGGGTGTCGGATACGATAACACCAACGCACTCTTAAAGATCGTGGTAATCTATCACGATCTTGAGGCGGATTTCCCCAATCCGGATCTGGCGATTGAGTCCTGTATTACAATGCTCACATCTACCGATGAGGTGTCGTCGGCGGTTTACGTTTATAACGTATGGCTGTCTTTGGATAGACTTATCTCGAATCTCAGAAGATATTCCAGCTTCCCCAGTGCGCTTGAATTCGCAGACGAGGTAGAAGCCCGTCTGCTGGAGTCGGCCGCAGAAACGATTAGGATCTCTGCGGAAAAGCAGCTCACCTTCAAGAAGGACGACGGTTCCTTCTCGTTCACGCCTACGTATTCCCAGTGGACGAGCCAGGGCGTCAGAGTTGCCGTTCCGTATAGCGAGGAGGGAGATGTAAACGCAACCACGATATGCACCAGCGGTACTATCGGCAACTGCCTCGCTGCCATCGGAATTTCGAGCTACGTCCCTTCTTATTTCACCGAAACCGATAGGCTGCGGTATATTACCATGCTCGAGGAGCTTGAACCTATCGTTAAGAATGAGGCGGATACCGAGGTGTATTACGAGGAATTCGAGGATTATGAGATAGGCAGTGAGCCCGAGGGTAGCTTTACGCATAGCTGCTTGAACGGAAGCTTCACGGTGGTGGACGATCCGAAGGGCGGCGGCAACAGCGTGGCGGAGTTCAGCACAGTCAAGGGCGATTATGAAACCGTCAAGATGGTCAATCAGTGGGGAGCGTTAACCTCCACCTGCTTTGTTTTCGAATCGGATCTGAACGTGGTTTCGTCCGACGAGGGGGTATCTATTCAAATAAGAATGCAGCCTTCCGTATATATGCTTGAGCTGAAGGTGCAGGACGGAAGAGTTCACATTCGCGATTCCTCCTCCACCACACCGAGCAATGCGCGCGAAACTAATCTCAACGCCTCGGCGGCACTCGGAGAATGGTTCAACGTCAAGGTCGAATATTTCATAGGCGACCATGACACCGTGCGTATAAGAGTATACTTTAACGATGAGCTTATAGCGGTAACCGATAATTATTTCGACGCAGACGGCACGAAGCTTACCGAGAGAGGCACTCCGTCGAAGAACTTTGAGTATATGACCATAGTGGGCAAGACGAACTTTAGCGCGACGCTTCTTATGGACAACGTCGCGGCGTACAAGACGAGCGAGGCTTACAATAAGCCCGAGGCAGGTACGACTATGCCCGGCATCAACGTAGATCCTCCGGACAAGGAGGAGATCAAATATACCTTTGACGACGGCGAGATTCCCGAGGAATTCACCGTAAGCTCCGGACAGAATACGGTGGAAGCGACGACCGTCGATGGCTCTGACGGCGTCTGGCTCAAGCTGAACGGAGCGGCGAGCATTTCGCTTCCGATAAACGTCAGAACCTCCGGCGCCGAATGCCTCGTTCTCGATTCAAACGTAATCGTGGATATGGTGAAAAACGGAACGGCGGCGAGGATATATTACCGAGAAAACAACTCGGAAAACGCTCCCGTAATATCCTTTGATTTAACCGTTAAGGACGGATTCGTAACGATAACCGAATCTCCCGACGGGAATCCCGCGGCGACCCTCGATGGCGTTGCCGTGCCTGTTGGAGAGAAATTCAACCTCCGTCTAGAGTACTACGAGAGGGAGCTTGTGACCGTTATCTACGTGGACGGAGTCCCGATTGCGATAAGCAATGCGATATGCAAGAGTGCAAACAAATATTCTGCAGGCAAGCTTGAGATCGTCGGGCTTTCCGACGGCACCACCGATATATATATCGATGATGTTGTCTTTGAGCGCAGCAGAAAATCCTTCACGGAGGCATCTGCTCCTGATAGCGAGGAGAAGAAACACGATTTTGAGAGCTCCGATCCCGACATTTCTCTTTCGGGCGGCGCGACCGTTTCCTCCGGAGTGGCTCGACTTCCCGAAAACGCACGGATGGTAATTGGCGTTAACGACAGGAACAGGGTAGTAACCGCTACGCTCTTCAGAGCTAAGCTGTCTGCTTACGGTACGTACGCTACCTACGTCTTTACGTTGACCGACGATTCCGACACCCCCGTCTTTGCATTTGCGCTTGATTATCGTGACAACGCGGTATCTCTCGTCGAATACTATGCAGGCGGCAGGGGAGCGACCGTTTCCAGAACACCCGTAGGGGAGGAATTCACGCTTTCGTTCAAATATTTCCATAGCGACGGTCTGCTATGCGTTTATATAGACAATGCTTGCGTCGGCGTGCTCTCCCTTGGCTATCTTTATGAAAACGAGGGGCTCGTTCCGGCGTATGTGGAGGTAGCAAATATCGGCGGCAACGCCGATCTTACGGTTGACGATTGCATCGCGGAAAACAACGTTGCCGTTTACAAAAAGGAAAAGGTGAGCAACGTCGTTACCGACAACGGATCTCCGGACCTCACCTTTGAGAAAAGCTTTGGCGATAGCTGGTCTGAAAGACTGAGCGTTATTCTTTCAACCACGGGCGCACAGGCAGGAGTTAAGGGACTTAGGCTTCCTGACGGAACGTTTTCCAAGCTCCTCGCCCTCAAAACGGCAGCAGGCGGAAACGATTACGTTGATTTCAAGATAACGGATAGCGAAAAGCACGCGAATGCTAAGGTGACCGTATTTGAGGCAGAAATTTATCTTGACAGCGATTCCTACTGCACGAACTTCAAAACGGAGTTCTACCTCAGGGATTCGAGCGGAAACAAGGCGTGGATCATCTCTCTTACCGCAAACGAGGGCGGCGACCTTATTATAAACGACTGGTACAGCTCCGGCGGGTATTTGCTGACTGCCGTCGGAGAGGAATGCGAGCTTTTGAAAATACGCTTTGAGTATATGCTCGCGGATGACGCACCCGAAAAGATGCTTGTTAACGTTTTCGTAAATGATAAGTACGTGGGAACGAGCTACCGCAGCTACGCATTCTCCAAGAACTTGGCGAGCGCTCCCGATCCCTCCGTCCCCTCTGATATAACCGTTGCGCGCATTTTGACTACAAGCGCCGCATCGGGAAGCGTTCTAATCGATAACGTCGAATTTTATCAAACGAATACCGCCACCGATGTTCCAAATGATGGCGACGGCAGCATGACAGGCTGGAATGCCGATGCCGCGGTTTTCATTTGTGAGTGGGGCGAATATTAAGAAAGGGGCTGTCTCATTAAGAATTCAAGCAAATCAAGGCAAAAAAGAGAAAAATGCA
>CAZABU010000151.1:0-4710 GCA_964483225.1 uncultured Ruminococcus sp.
TCTTGGCAAAATCAACGATCTCGCGACCCATTCCGAGGCCCGCCGCACCGCCGCCGATGTAAATATAGGGGCGCTTTGCCTCGGCGATAAGCTTAACGGCCTCGTCGATGGACTCCTCGTCTGCAACAGGCAGGGGCATTTTTTCTACAATCGCCCCCGGCTCGAAGTCGAAGGTCGCCGCCTGCACGTCCTTGGGAACGTCAACCAGCACGGGGCCGGGTCTGCCGGATTTTGCAATTGCGAAGGCCTCTCTGATTGAATCGGCCAGGTTTTCGATTTTGTTTACAAAGTAATTATGCTTGGTTATGGGGAGAGTAACGCCGGTGATGTCTATCTCCTGGAAGCTGTCCTTGCCGATAAGAGAGCAGGGAACGTTTCCGGTGATAGCCACCATAGGAATGGAGTCCAGCATAGCCGTAGCGATTCCTGTAACGAGGTTCGTTGCACCGGGGCCGGAGGTGGCAATACAAACACCCACCTTTCCGGTAGCTCTCGAGTAGCCGTCAGCCGCGTGAGCCGCGCCTTGCTCGTGAGCCGTAAGAATGTGATTGATTTTGTCTCTGTATTTGTAAAGGGCGTCGTATACGTGAATTATCTGACCGCCCGGATAACCGAAAACATCGGTAACGCCCTGCTCAATGAGGGTGGCAACGATGATTTCCGCGCCTGTTAATTTCATATATGGGTTCTCCTTTGATTACTTTTCTGCCGCAAGCATACGGTTGACCGCGCTGACAAGAGCCTTGACCGACGATGCGCTGATATCGCTGTCGATACCGGTTCCGTAATAAAGCTTGCCGTCAAGGCTGATGCTGACGTAGGACGCCGCCTTGGAGCTGGTAGTTCCCTCAAGAGCGTGCTGAGTGTAGGATTCAAGAGTGTAATTCTTGTTGATGACCGATTTGATAGCGTTACTAACACAGTCAAGACGTCCGTTACCCATCGAGGTGACCTCGGTAAATGTGCTTCCGTTCTCGATCTTGATAACTCCGACTATATTTCCGTCGGAGGTGTCGGTATATACGGCCCGCTTTACGTCGATGGGACTCGTGATGTTCACGAAGTCACGCATAAAGATGTCATATACCTCCTTGGGCTGAAGCTCTCTGTGCTCGTGGTCGGAAATGCTCTTGACATGATATCCGAAGGCCTCGCGCATCTTAGGGGGGAGCACGTGCTTATACTGAGTTTCAAGAATGTAACCGATGCCGCCCTTGCCGGACTGAGAGTTGATACGAATAACGTCGGCCTCGTAGACCCTGCCCACGTCTGTCGGGTCTATGGGAAGGTAAGGCACGTTCCACACGTCGGAATGACCGTCGGCTCTGAACTTCATTCCCTTGGCGATAGCATCCTGGTGAGAGCCGGAGAACGCCGCAAATACCAGCTGACCGCTGTAAGGCTGACGCTCGTAAACGTGCATTCTCGTGACCTTCTCGTAGACCTCGGTGATTTCGGGGAGATTGGAGAGGTCAAGACCTGGGTCAACGCCCTGCGAGTACATATTGAGTGCCAGAGTAACGATATCCACGTTTCCCGTACGCTCGCCGTTCCCGAAGAGAGTACCCTCGATTCTGTCGCCGCCTGCAAGAAGGCCGAGCTCGCTGTCCGCCACGGCACATCCGCGGTCGTTGTGGGGGTGGAGAGAAATTATGACGTTCTCACGGCACTTCAGGTTCTTTGACATATATTCCACCTGATTTGCGTAAACGTGAGGCATAGAGTGAGAAACGGTGACAGGAAGGTTGATTATTAGCTTGCTTTCGGCAGTAGGCTCCAGAATATCAATGACCTCATTGCATATCTCTAAAGCAAACTCGGGCTCCGTACCGGTAAAGCTCTCGGGAGAATACTCGAAGGTGATGTTACCCTTTGCGGTTGCCTTATACTTTTTGCAAAGCTCCGCGCCGAAGCGGGCAATACCGATGATCTCCTCCTTGCTCTTTCTGAACACCTGCTCGCGCTGTGCCACAGAGGTGGAGTTGTAGAGATGTACGACGGCGTGCTTTGCTCCGTCAATAGCTTCAAAGGTTTTTGAAATAATATGCTCTCTTGCCTGGGTGAGCACCTGTATGGTAACGTCATCGGGAATGAGATCGTTCTCGATCAGCGTGCGGCAGAACTCGTATTCGGTTTCGGATGCCGCAGGGAAGCCGATCTCGATTTCCTTGAATCCAATCTTGCAGAGAAGCTTGAAGAACTCAAGCTTCTCCTCGAGGCTCATAGGAATAATGAGCGCCTGGTTGCCATCGCGCAGGTCGACGCTGCACCAGATGGGCGGCTTATCTATGTAATCCTTTTTCGTCCAGTCCATGCTGACCCCTTCGGGGCAGAAGTACTGTTTTTTGTACTTTTCGTAGTTTTTCATCTTGGGTTTCCTTTCCGTTTGCGTTTGGCACGTAGCCTTGGTGATAGAGGGCTTTTGCAAAGGAGAAACAAAAAAGCCTCCCTTACGCAACTCGCCCGAGGTGCATAAAAGAGACGAAGAATACTCCGCGGTACCACTCTTATTGACGGCGTGCCGTCCGCTTTAGTCCTGTCTAACAACAGAATCTCTCTGTAACGGGAGAACCCGTCCAAGTCTACTGACGATATGCATCGCGTTCGGTTGGCGGCTCGGGGAGGAGAAGTCTGGGCGCTCGCATACCGTCTTTCAGCGTATAACGGCTCTCTGTGATGTAAGCATCCCGGACGGATTCCCGTCGTTGCCTTTATTAATATCAGTATTTTATATTAAAATATCCCGTTTGTCAAGCCTTTTTTATAAAAAAATGAAAAAAATTCACAAACTTATGTAATTTTTCTTAAATAACTCGGGGAATAGCGAGAAATAACCGAAATTGTATAAAAAATGAACAAAAAACAGCCCTCGCGAGCTCGATGCTGTCACGCGAGGGCATAGATTATAGGGCATGGGTATAAAGTTAATCGCAAACCTTGACGGTCCATCCGCGGGTGTCCTCAAGCTTACCCCACTGAATACCCGTAAGGGTGTCATAGAGCATCTGAGTAACCTCGCCGATCCTTCCGCCGCCGACCTCGTACTCTACTCCGTCATACATAAGCTTTCCAATGGGCGAAACGACGGCCGCGGTACCGGTACCCCAAGCCTCTTCAAGCTTGCCGTTCTTCAAAGCGTCAACAAGCTCGTCAACCGAGAGAAGTCGCTCGGATACCTTGTATCCCTTGTCACGGAGAACCTCAAGGCAGGACTTTCTGGTTATACCGGGGAGAATTGAGCCGGAGAGCGCGGGAGTAACGATCTCGCCGTCGATCTTGAACATTACGTTCATAGCTCCGACCTCTTCTATATACTTGCGGTGTACGCCGTCGAGCCAAAGCACCTGGGAATATCCCTTCTGCGCCGCCTTTTCGCCCGCTCTGTTGGAGGCCGCGTAATTACCGCCGCATTTTGCCTCGCCGGTACCGCCCTTTACCGCTCTGACGTCCTCGGACTCGATCATGATCTTGACGGGATTGATACCCTCGGCATAGTAGCTGCCGCTGGGAGAAGCAATGATCATAAAGGTAGCTCTCTTTACGGTGTGAACGCCGAGGGATTCGTCGTTACCGAACATAAAGGGGCGGATATAAAGGGAAGTGCCAAAGGAATGGGGCACGAAATCCCGCTCTACCTCCACCAGCGCCTTGATAGCCTCCAGCATATCCTCTTCGGGGATAGCAGGCAGGCACATACGGTTTGCCGAGTTGTTCATTCTGCGTACGTTTTCCATAGGACGGAAAAGCTGTATTGCGCCGGATTCGGTGCGGTATGCCTTCAAGCCCTCGAAAATCTCAGAGCCGTAGTGAAGAACGGTGGATGCAGGGTGTACGCTGATGTAGCCAAAGGGCACGATGCGCGCATTCTGCCAGCCCTCACCTGCAACGTAATCCATCACAAACATATGGTCGGTAAAGTGCTTTCCAAAGCCGAGCTTTGACTCCTCGGGCATTGCGGTTTTATTTGCATTTCTTGTAATTTTAATTTCCATTTTCGTCTCCTTTTTGACGCATAGGCTTTAATAACTAATATGTTAGCACAACCGTAATTTCAAGTCAAGTCTTTTCCGTAAAAAAACAAAAAATATTTAGTTTTCCCATAAAACAAATTTTTGCCAAAAGCATTGTATAAATAAAAAACAATCCAAAAATGTAAATAATCATTGTCAAACAGCGGCGGTGATTCTTGCAAATCGCTAGAAGTACACCGTTACTGCTCGAGGACGATTAAACCCGGTCAAAAGTAAAAGGAGCCCCTCGCCTTAATGGCAAAAGCTCCCTTGCTCCGATTTTATCTTCTTTTCTTTGCCTTGCCGACAAGTCGGTTGTACGCCTCGGAATAGCCGATCCCCTCGTTATATATGAGTCGCACCATTCTTGAGGCGAGGTCGAGCGCCTGCTCTCTTGTAAAGCTTTCCGGTACGCTGAAGTCGGATGGCTCGGCATCCGCATCCTCAACTATCCTGTAGCGTATGGTCACGTTGTCGTAACCAACTCTGCCAAAGTCCTGGAAAACGGATTCGGTAAAACGGATTTTCATCTCGCTCCCCCGCTGTGATAATTATTTGGAAACGGCACGCTTGCATAGTGACAAACGTGCCGTTTGGCAGGGGTAGCAGGATTCGGACCTACGAATGAGGGAGTCAAAGTCCCTTGCCTTACCGCTTGGCTATACCCCTATAAATATCGCGGTGAGCATTGTTTTCGCAA
>CAZABU010000152.1:0-4682 GCA_964483225.1 uncultured Ruminococcus sp.
GCCTATCAGTCGTGAGGAGGCCTTCGAGGCTATCCACCAGGGCATTATTACCGGTGATATCGTACCCGTATTCTGCGGTGCCGCACTTAAAAACTGGGGTATCAAGACCTTCCTTGATACTATTGCAGAGTCCTTCCCCAGACCTACCGCCAGAAAGGTAGAGCAGCTCATATCCGCGGACGGCGAGCTTACCGAAATCGAGATCAATCCCGAGTCTGCCGACACATCGGTGTTCGTATTCAAGACTGTTGCCGATCCCTTCGTTGGTAAGATGTCCTTCTTCAAGGTTATGGAGGGTACTCTCAAGAAGGATATGGTCCTTCGCAACACCACCAGCGGTGTGAGCGAGAAGTTCAACAAGGTGTTTATGCTTCGCGGTAAGAAGCAGGTTGACGTAGAGGAGCTTTCCTGCGGCGATATCGCAGTTGTTGCAAAGCTTCAGAATACCAACACCAACGATACTCTGACCACAAAGTCTGCAGATATCAAGTATGCTCCCATCAAGTATCCCAAGCCCTATCTTACTATGGCTATCAAGCCTATGGCAAAGGGTGACGAGGACAGGATCTCCAGCGGTATGGCAAGACTGCTCGAGGAGGATCTCTCCGTCGCTTACGTTAATAACGCCGAAACCAAGCAGCTGACCGTTTCCGGTCTTGGCGATATTCACCTTGATATCCTCGTTTCCAAGCTCAAAAATCGCTTCGGCGCTAACGTTGAGCTCACCAAGCCCAAGATTGCTTACCGCGAGACCATCAAAAAGAAGGTCGATGTTGAAGGTAAGCATAAGAAGCAGTCCGGCGGCTCCGGCCAGTACGGTCACGTTAAGATTACCTTTTCGCCCGGCGAGGCGGAGGGACTTACCTTTACCGAGTCCGTATTCGGTGGCGCAGTTCCCAAGAACTTCTTCCCGGCGGTAGAGCAGGGAATCAAGGACGCAATGCAGAAGGGCGTGCTCGCCGGTTATCCCGTGGTGCACCTTGCCGCCAACCTTTACGACGGCTCTTACCACGATGTTGACTCCAACGAGATCTCCTTCAAGCTCGCTGCGAACATCGCATACCGCGAGGGACTGCCTATGGCAAATCCCGTGCTCCTTGAGCCCGTTGGCGATCTGAAGGTTTACGTTCCCGAAAACTACGTGGGTGACGTTATGGGTGATCTTAACAAGCGCCGCGGTAGGGTTATGGGTATTGAGCCCGCAGAGGACGGCACTCAGGTAGTTCTTGCGGAGGTTCCTTTCTCCGAGATGATGGATTACGTAATCTCTCTCCGTGCGGCAACGCAGGGAAGAGGACGATTCGATTTCGAGTTCATCAGATACGATGAGGTTCCCGCATCCATTACCGAAAAGATCGTTGCCGAGGCTAAGCGCGAGGCATAACTTATAGTAAAAAGCCTGCTACGGCAGGCTTTTTACATTATATTTTCATTCATAATATCCATACGCGAGTATAATAAAATATTTTTCTTGACTTATTTATTAAAATATGTTAAAATAAGTTGTCGAAAAACTTGTAATGGAGACAGAATATGAATAATTCCAAGTACGATGACATTCTCGAGTATGACACCCCGGCGTATAAGAAGCGTAAGCGCCGATTAGGCGACCGCAAGGAGGGAAGACGGGTAAGGACGCTTCCACCTATGAACTACGTTATGCCTTACATAATGAACCGGCGCTCTGATTCGCAGAATTTCTTCGAGGACGTAATTGATATAACTAACATAGAGGGATATCTTGATGCCAAGCACAAAGAGGGGTATACGGATATGACCCTTTTGCACGTTATTTTGGCGGCGTATGTCAGAGTCGTTTCCGAAAGACCGGGAATAAACAGATTTATAGCAGGGCAGAAGATCTATGCCAGAAATAACGTTGAGTGCGTTATGGCCATCAAAAAGGAAATGACCATCGACGGTCAGGAAACCTGTATAAAGGTTGAGTTTGACCCCCGTGACGATATTTATAACGTATATAAAAAATTCCAGCTTGCATATCACGCCGCGGTTGCTGCCGATACCGGTATGGATAACGTTGCAGGCGCTCTCGTAAAGCTGCCGGGGCTTATTTTCCGCGGTGCGATGGCTGTTCTTCGCGCCCTTGACTATATCGGTTGGCTGCCTAAGGCTCTTATGAATGTCAGCCCGTTCCACGGCTCGATGATAATTACGGCGATGGGCTCTATCGGTATTCCCGCTATATACCACCATATTTACGACTTCGGAACACTTCCGTGCTTTATTTCTTACGGAAGCATCTTTACCGGCGACGCTATAAAGCGCGACGGTACAAAGGAGCGCCACCATTTCGTTACCTTTAAGGTGGTTACCGACGAGAGAATATGCGACGGCTTCTATTACGCCTCGGCGTTTAAGCGTATCAAGCGTTATCTTCTCCACCCCGAGGTGCTTGACAGACCCGCCGAGAAGGTCACAGAGGATATTGACTGATTTAGTTTTATTAATTTCTTTATAACTATTGCATTAAAGAAATTATAGTGTTATACTATATATACTAATACACGCGCATGAGCGCAAGAAAGGAAATAATATGCGTACATTTTCCGTTTTGACCAGGATTCTTGCTGCACTGCTCATATTCCTGCTGGGCTTTTTGACCTTCCCCGCGTTTTTGGCAGGTGCAGGCTTCTGGGCTTATAACAACCTCTCCCTCAGCTTCCTTGAGGAGAAGGGGCTCGTTGATGTTGACGAGGAAAAGGTTTTCAGCGCCGATGCTGAATACTCGTTGCCTTCCGCAACCATCAAGGATCTGATTGCCGAGGGCCAGTATATAGCCTCTATCAAGGACACGATTTCCATGAACACCCTTACCACTCGTTACGGCTTGATTTTGCCTGCGGAGATCGAGGAGTTTATGGATGACGAAATGATGGCTAAGCCTCTTGGAGATCTTTTCTCCGGCGATCTTGTCGACAGCTATCTTGCCGATCTTTACATAGGCGATCTTCTCAAATATACATCCGCACCTAACCCGGCTTACAATGCAGAAACCGCTCCCGACGAGCCCGAATACCTCTGGTATATCGACGGTGAACCGATCGGTAATATGGAGGCTACTCTTGCCAATATTTGCGTATCCGACCTTATCAGCGGTGATTTTACTGCGGATAGTATCATTAACGATTTGAAGCTTGCCGACATATTCAGACTTGAAGAAAAGGCCGGTCTGCCGGTGTACGTTCCCACAGAGGACGGCGTAAGACTTGCTGAGGATCTTTCTATTACCGTTTGGCTCGACGAGAGTGGATCTGTTGCGGATGCTATCATCGGCGCTATTGCAGGTTACGGTATCAACGATATCGAAGCCAAGCTTGACGAGCTTTATATCGCCGATGTTATAGGCTTTGTATCCTACGAGGATCAGTGGTACTCCTGGGACTATGAAAACGGTGAGAACGGCGAGCGCATACTCCTCTCTCCCCAGAGCGGCGTGACCGCAGAATTTTCCGATCTTACCATCAGCGCGATCGGCAACGGCGAGCTTGACAGTAAGCTTGATACCGTAGAGATCAGCACCGTTATGGGTTATACTCAGGACGAGAACGGCGATTGGTATAATAAATCCGGCGAGAAGGTTGACGGCGTAATGGCTGCTATTGCCGATAGCACCGTTGGTAATCTTGATTCCACGATAGACGGTATTAAGATCGGTGAGATCTCCAAATTTACTTACGTTCCCGATGCTGACCCTGAGAAGGAGGGCGTATGGTACGAGGTTTACGTTGCGCCCGGTTCTCCCGAGAACAAGGTTGCAGGCGGTATTCTAGGTACCTTCGCTTCTCTAAGCGTTGAGGATATGACCAACGAGGAAGAGCTCAACAAGAAGGTTAAAACTCTGACCGTTGCCGATGCGCTTGGATATGAGCTTGGCGAGGACGGCTTCTGGTATGACGGTACCACCAGACTTACCGGAGTTATGGCTGTACTTGCAGACACCAAGCTTGACGGCCTTCAGGATAAGATCGACGAGACCGAGATGGGAGAGCTTATGGATTATCAGCTCGGTGAGGACGGAAAGTGGTACGATTATAACGAGGAAACCGGTGAGTACGATATACCCGTACACGTTCTTATGAACAAGATCGCGGGCACTAGATTCGAGAATATCGGAACCATTACCGACGATCTCACACTCTCCGATATCATTCCCGAGGAAGACAGGCAGAGTGGATTCATTCAGCTTCTTCCTGCTGATACCAATCTTAACAACATAGCGTCTGAGGTCAATACGATATTCGACGATACAAAGCTTCACGTATTCGTTGATAAGGAGATCGTTATATTCGCAAATGACGAAGACGGTGCTAAGAAGGCGAAGTTCGCCGAAGGCACAGAGCTCGGTGAGCTGACGATTTCTGGGCTCTTCGATAAGGTTGCTACGCTCAGCGTCGAGAATGCTATTCAGAAAGCACAGATCGAGGCTCTTCAGGCCGAGCTTGACGCTCTTCGTGCAGGACAGTAATTTAATACTAAACAGAGCATGGCCATAAAAAGCCGTGCTCTTAAATATTAAAATAAAAAGCTCCCGAAATTCGGGAGCTTTTGCTGTTTAGTTAAATAAATTAACCAAGCTTTGCGTAGTTCACCTTGATGCCGGGGCCCATGGTGGAAGCTACTACACAGCTCTTGATGTACTGACCCTTTGCAGCAGCGGGCTT
>CAZABU010000153.1:0-4643 GCA_964483225.1 uncultured Ruminococcus sp.
CTACGGGCATCCAGTACTTAAGAGCCTCGGGCGAAGCGAGAGCCTTGTCGTTATGAGGATCGCAGTAGCGGAGGAAATACCATGACGAGCCCGCCCACTGGGGCATGGTATCGGTCTCACGCTGAGCCTTACCGCCGCACTTCGGGCACTTGCAGTTGACCCAATCGGTCATAAGGGAGAGAGGCGACTCGCCGTTCTCGGTGGGCTCGTAGGACTCGACCTCAGGGAGAGTGAGCGGAAGCTCCTCCTCGGGGATAGCGACCCAGCCGCACTTCTCGCAGTTCACGAGAGGAATGGGCTCGCCCCAATATCTCTGTCTTGAGAATACCCAGTCGCGGAGCTTGAAGTTGACCTTTGCCTCGCCGATTCCCTTCTCCTCAAGGAACTTGACCATAGCCTCCTTGGCCTCAGCGACCTCAAGGCCGTTAAGGAATCCGGAGTTGCAAAGCACGCCGGTCTGCACGTCGGTGAAGGCCTCGTTCTGCACGTCGCCCCCTGCAACCACCTCGATGATGGGCAGATCGAACTTCTTAGCAAAGGCCCAGTCACGCTCGTCGTGAGCAGGAACCGCCATAATTGCACCGGTGCCGTAGCCCGCGAGGACGTAATCGGAGATAAAGATAGGAATTTCCTTGCCGTTTGCGGGGTTGATGGCCTTAACGCCCTTCAGCTCCACGCCGGTCTTTTCCTTAACCAGCTCGGTACGCTCGAAGTCGGACTTCTTTGCCGCCTCTGCGCGGTAGTTCTCTACCTCGCCGTAATTCTCAATAATATCCTTCCACTTTGCAACGTACTCGTGCTCGGGGGCGATAACCATATAAGTAGCACCGAAGAGAGTGTCGCATCTGGTGGTATAAACGCGGAGAGTATCGCCTGCGGTCGTCTTGAAATCAACCTCCGCACCGGTAGACTTACCGATCCAGTTAATCTGCTGGGTCTTAACTCTCTCGATGAAATCAAGACCCTCAAGGCCGGAGATAAGTCTGTCGGCATACTCGGTGATCTTGAGCATCCACTGGCTCTTGACCTTTCTGATAACCGCGGCACCGCAGCGCTCGCAAACGCCACCGACGACCTCCTCGTTTGCAAGAACGACCTTACAGGAGGTACAGAAATTGACCGCCATCTCCTTCTTGTACGCGAGGCCCTGCTTGAAGAGCTGAATGAATATCCACTGCGTCCACTTATAGTAATCGGGATCGGTGGTATTGATCTCTCTGGACCAATCGAAGGACAGACCCAGCGCCTTGAGCTGCGACTTGAAGCGAGCCACGTTACGCTCGGTAACGATACGGGGGTGGATCTTGTTCTTTATAGCAAAATTCTCGGTAGGCAGACCAAAGGCGTCCCAGCCCATGGGGAACAGCACGTTGTAGCCCTGCATCCTCTTCTTTCTCGACACGATATCGAGAGCGGTGTAAGGACGGGGGTGGCCTACGTGCAGACCCTGTCCCGAGGGATAGGGGAATTCGACGAGAGCAAAGTACTTCGGAAGAGTGAAGTCCTGCTTTGCCTCAAAGGCATTTGCCTCGTCCCACTTTTTCTGCCATTTTGCTTCAATAGATGAGTAATCGTAAAGCATCTTTCTGTTTTCCTTTGTATATATAATTAATTATTTTCGTTTCCTTCAAATTTGCGGTCGACCTCGGCCACAAGATCCGCAATATCGACCTCGCTTCCCTCGGGAAGATGGCGGTCAAGATTGTAGAAATCGCGGGACTCCTTATCGAACACATTCACGATAACGTCGCCGTAATCCACGAGTATCCAGGCCTTACCCTGCTTGCCCTCCGTGCGAAGGGGCTTACAGCCTCTCTCGCCGAGAAGTCTGTCCACGTCGTCGGCCAGGGCGGTCACGTTGAGAGCCGAGCGACCGGTAGCGTTCACGTAATAATCGGTAACGCTGGTATGCTCCTTTACGTAAAAGAGCTTAACGTTCTTTGCCTTCTTTTCAAGAAGTATTTTTACAGCCTCGCGGGCAACCGTCTCGGAGGACGCGCCGACGAGATCCTGAATCTTTTCGTTTTCCATAGCTTTCTCCTGATTTTCCGCGAAAATTCCGCGGATAAAAATTATTTTGATTCTGTGGCAAGAATGCCCAGAACGTAATTTCTTGCGCCATTGGTACGACCGTGGAGGTGTAGCCCCCTTGCGAGAATACCCTCGGCCGTATTGTTAAGAGCGGAAAGCACCGCCCTGTGAAGAAGAGTAAGCCGTGCGGGCAGTTTCTCTTCCCTGTAGAGCCCGTCGAGGAGCTCCCGTCTTACCGACCTGCAGCCCTCATAGACTCTGCCGTCCTCAATATAATCCGAGATGAAAATTATCTCGTCAAAAACCGACATAGGTGATGCACCGGTGGTGTGATTTCTCACAGCGCTCAGCACGTCCTCGGTGGCAAACTCCGGAAACTCCCGTTTTATCACACTCGGCGCCGTCAACGAATGGTGAACGGGTGCGGAAGCAAGATCGTCGGGATCGCTGATATTCTCAGCCGCCAATATTTCAAGCTGCTCTGCGGGAGTCAGCTCCTTCGTTATGTCGTGCAGCAACGCCGCCGCCCGAAGCTCTGGCACACGCTCGGGACAGAGATATTCACCGAGCAGCATCGCCGCCTGCTCAACGCCGAGGGTATGGCGAAAGCGCTTCTCACCGAGGCGAGCCTCTACCGCTGCGCGCAGCCTCTCAAGCTGATGCTCCGAAAAGCTCATAGATACAGACCCCGCTTTCTTATAAATTCAAGGGTCTTTTCCTCAAGCATGGACTCGGCACCCTCACCGCATATCCCCGCTCTTATTTCCGAGGAGGATGTTTCGATGGGCGTACAGTCGATCTCTCTGATCCTTGCGCCGTACAGTCGCTCGTATTCCGCCACCGTCCGGTCAAGCGCCGCCCCTGTGTCGGGGTCGGCCTCCCTGCGGATATAGCAGACCGTCGCCAGCTCGAAAATACGCTCAGGCCGTAGCCACTGCCCAAGGGTGAGTATCATATCAGTGCCGCAGAGGAAATAAAGCTCGCAGTCCTCCGCCGTCAGCTCCTCGAGAGTGAGGTAGGTATAGCTTTTCCCTGCCCTGGCTATCTCCATATCCGACACACAGGCATTTTCAAGCTCCGAGAAGGAAAGCCTGCACATCTGCAGTCGCTCCTCGGCGCTCGCCATGCCGTCGATGGTCTTGTGGGGAGGGATGTTGGTTGGGATTATGAGAAGACGGTCAAGCTTCATTTGCTCAGAAAAGGCCCTCGCCGCTTCTATATGCCCCTTGTGGGGAGGGCTGAAGGTGCCCCCGAATACACCGAGCCTCATCATGGCAGCTCGATGCGCTTTTTCTTCTCGGATTCCTTGTAAAGCACGAATTTCGTGCCAACGCAGGAAACCACGTCACATTCAATGACCTCTGCGATGACGTTCGCCGCTTCCTTGGCGGTATAGCCGCTGTTATCCAGCACTCGCGCCTTTATAAGCTCGCGCGCCTCCAGGGCGTTGTCGATCTGCAGACAAATTTCCTCTGTAATACCGCCCTTGCCTATCTGGAAGATGGTATCGAGGCTTTGTGAAAGAGAGCGAAGATAGGCTCTTTGTTTACTTGTCAGCATTAAATTTCCGGCTAAAGCAGCCGCTCCTTTATTTTATCCTTCAAAGAGTGCCCCTGCAAATTCCTTTGCATCAAAGGGCTTCATATCGTCGATCTGCTCGCCTACACCGATGAACTTAACGGGTATGCCGAGCTCACGGCGTATGGAGATTATGATACCGCCCTTGGCGGTACCGTCGAGCTTCGTGAGCACGAGACCGGTAATTTTCGATGCCTCCTTGAACTCCTTTGCCTGATAGACGGCGTTCTGTCCGGTGGTAGCGTCGAGAACCAGCAGGGTCTCCTTTGCCGCTTCTGGAAGCTCACGGCCGATAACGCGGTCGATCTTCGCCAGCTCGTCCATAAGATTTTTCTTATTGTGAAGTCTGCCGGCGGTATCAATGATAAGCACGTCGGCTCCGCGGCTCTTCACGGCATTGATCGCGTCGAACACGACTGCCGCGGGGTCTGCGCCTGCGCCCTGCTTGATGATATCAACGCCTGCGCGCTCGCACCAGACGGTAAGCTGCTCCGCCGCCGCCGCGCGGAAGGTATCCGCCGCCGCAACGACCACCTTTTTGCCCTTATGCTTGAGATCTGCGGCTATCTTACCGATGGAGGTTGTCTTTCCCACACCGTTGACGCCGATGACGAGAATGACCGAGGGCTTGGTGGAAAGGTCAAGAGGCTCGTGCTCGCCGATCATTCCGCGAAGAATGTCGAACAGCTCCTCCTTTACCTGCTCGGGATCCTTGATCCTCTTATCCTTCACCACCTCGCGGAGCTCGTCGAGGATCTCCTCTGTGGTATTAACGCCGATGTCGGCGGAGATGAGAAGCTCCTCGAGCTCATCAAAGAGGTCCTCATCAACCTTTACAAATTTTTTCAGTAATGCGTCGACCTTGCCGACGATCGCGGACTTGGTTTTGAACAGGCCCGCCTTCAGCTTGTCAAAGAACCCCATCTAAAAGCTCCTTCTGTTTTCCTTCTATTTCGTTTACGTTAAGCTCTATGGCCTGAGAAATACCTCTCTGAGGCATCGTCACACCGTAGAGTCTGTCGCCTATCTCCATA
>CAZABU010000154.1:0-4505 GCA_964483225.1 uncultured Ruminococcus sp.
CGCAGACGAGCTGCTTGCCGATGGCCTTTACAAGCAGAGCTGCAACTACCGAGCTGTCAACTCCGCCGGAAAGAGCGAGAAGCACCTTCTTGTCGCCTACCGTCGCGCGGACGTTTGCGACCTGCTCTGCGATAAACGCGTCTGCAAGCTCCTTGGTGGTAATTCTCTGCATAGAATCGGGTCTTTTGTTGGAATCCATAAAAAATCCTCCCGTAAAAAACGAATTTGTATTAATGTAATTATTATACAACACACGAGTGGGAAAATGCAAGAGATTTTTTAACAAAAATCGAAACAAGGGCATAAAATATTAAAGACCGAATCTGTATTTGATTTGTAATTACTGTACAAAAAGGAAAGACTCCATGCTGGTTACAAAGCCCTATCAAAGAGAAAACGCCGTCGCTTACGCAAGAAAATTCGCCTTCTCGCAAAATCCGTTGTTCGGGAATTTTGCAGGCATCGGCGGCAACTGCACCAACTTCGTTTCACAATGTATTTATGCCGGCGGCTGTCAGATGAACTATACGCCCACCTTCGGCTGGTATTTCATATCCCTCGACGATAGGTCGCCATCATGGACAGGGGTAGAATTTTTCTACAATTTCATCGTCGGGAACGCGGACGTCGGCCCATTTGGCAGAGTTGCCACCTCCGACGAGCTTGAGATCGGCGACGTCATTCAGCTCGGCCGCGAGGAGGAGGGCTACTATCACACGCTGCTTGTGGTGGGCTTTGACGGCGAGGACCTGCTCGTTGCCGCCCAGACCGACAACGCCTACGCAAGGCCGCTCTCTACCTACGACTACGATTATGCACGTTTCATAAAAATACTCGGGATCAGATTTGAAACACCGGAGTCCAACTCCTGCTTTGAGCGTCTGATGAACGCCTGATAACGCCTATAAAGAAAATATATAGGGCTTTTGCAAAGTTTTGTTTGCAAAAGCCCGTTTTTTATACTGTTTTTTCTTTTGACTCCGTCTTCACCGCGCCGCGCTTCCACAATCCGGTAAAGTAGAACACGATACCGATAAGGAAGGGGGTAAAGCCTGCCAAAGCATCCCCGAGCCAGAAGCCGTAATGCTCCATACCGAGGGCGAGACCAAAGAGAAGCGAGAGGCCTATTCGCATAACGATGCCGTCGAGAATGGCGGTAACGAAGTTTATCTTATAGTTTCCGCTACCGTTGATGAGCGCGTTCATAACCGCGCGGAGTGCCGCCGCAAGGAACAGGATCACTGCGATGTAAACGTATTTCTCACCGATTATCAGCAGCTCGTCGGAAACGCCGAATATTGAATATATTGCCTCCGGGAAAAGGATCATTACGGCGGAGCACACCGCCGCTATTGCCAAAGTTACTACGGCGAGGTCGATGAGTATACAGCGGACTCGGTCAAACTTCCCTGCTGCGATATTTTGCCCCACCATGGTGGAGCCCGCCGCGTTCATAGCCGCGGAGATCAGATTTGCTACCGAGGATATCTTGTTTGCAATTCCGGCAAAGGCGGAAATGTCCAGCCCGTAGCTATTTATGTAGGAATTGACGAAGAGCTTAGATACCTGGATCGAGGCGGTCTTTATGGCCATGGGCGTGCCGAGGCGAACAAGATCGAGAAGCATCTCTCTGTCCCAATATATCAGATCGCGCCGTTCCATCGCAAGTCCAAAGCGCTCGCGGTTTTTATAAAGATATACGAGAGATATAATAAAGCTTACCGCCTGGCTGACCACCGTGGCAATTGCAGCACCCGCAACGCCCATCTCGAAAACGAGCACAAGTAGCAGGTCGAGCACGACGTTTATACCTGCCGCGATGCAGATAAATACGAAGGGGTGCTTTGAATCTCCCATACCGCGGAGAACAGAGCCTACGATATTATAGCCGTAAATAAAAATCAAGCCGACGGTGCATATTACCGAATATTCAAGGGCGCCGCCGTAGCTCTCAGTGGGAGTATTCATCATCTTCAACAGAGGATGCCTAAATATAAGTCCCAGCACCGTAAGCACTAATGCCGCCACCGTAAGGAAGCCGCTCATCGTACCCACGAAGCGTGCGATCTTTCTCCGCTCGCCCGAGCCGACGTAGCGAGCGATAAGCACCTGTGCCGCCGACGAAAAGCCCATACCGACAAAGGTCAGAAGCATAGTTATATCACCGCCAACGGATACGGCCGAAATACCGACCTCTCCGTGAGCCGCACCGACCACCATCATATCAACCATTCCGTAGACGATCTGCAGAAGGTTAGATAAGAACAGGGGGAGCGAGAATATAAGAAGGGATTTCATTATCCCTCCGCTTGTAAAATCCTTAATTTCACTTTTAGTCATTTTCTTCACCTCAACGCGTAATATTTTAGCACAAAAGACTCTGTATGTCAAAGCGTATATAAGAAAATTTACATTTTAGAGAGGCACTTTTGTCACCAACCGCAAAAGGCTCTTGACTAATGAGCCCGGATATGATAAAATAAATAAAAAGATTATGCGGAGGTGATAATATGAAAAAGCTTTTAGCCCTGCTTTTGCTTATCACGGTATTTACGTTTTCTTTAAGCTCCTGCCTCTTTAATCAAGGCGGCGAGCAGCCCGAGGAGCCCGGTGAAGGTGAACCCACCACGCCCACTACTCCGACCACTCCGACTACTCCACCGGTAGAGAACGAGCCCACTACGCCCACACCCACTCCTGAGGACGAATGGCAGGAGCCGGAGGAGGACAGTAGTAACAACGAAAGCTCCGGTGGCGATAACGAAAGCTCCGGAGGCAACAGCACCGACGATAGCAACAATAACAACGATAATAGCAGCGGCGGTAACGACAACAATAACAATAATAACGGCTCCGGTAACGACAACATTGATCCCGGTGGCTGGGTCTGAAAGGAGATTATAAATGAAGAAAATAATTGCGGCTTTGATACTGCTGGCGCTAGCGACCTTTGCTATGGCGTCCTGTGTAAAGAACGAGACGCCTCCTGAGGTAACTCAGGATGACGTAGACGTTGACAACCTTAACATGGACCCTAACGGCTGGACTCCTAACTGATTAAAAACAAAAATACCCGAAATGTAATGCCAAGCTTACAAATCGGGTGTTTTTTATGCAATATTATTTCAGACCGTCAATAAACCTGCAGGCCGCAAGCGCCGCTACTGCGCCGTCGGAGGTGGCCGTGGTCACCTGGCGAACGCTCTTGGTGCGGCAGTCGCCCGCCACAAAGATTCCCTCGGCAGCGCCGCGGGGAAGGCAGGATTCATCTGCGATTATATAGCCGTACTCATTCAACTCGGCAACGTCTGCAAAGGGCTCGTTCTCCGGCACCTGACCGATGGCGACGAACATACCGTCAACCTCAAGAGTGGAGGTGTTTCCATCAGTGTCTATTACAATGCCTTCAAAGCCGTTGCCCTCGACGATGCTCTTGACAACGGAGGAGCAGATGATCTCAACGTTATCTCTGCCCGCAAGAATACTCTGGAGCCTACCCTCACCGGTAAGATGGGGAAGATTCTGCACAACGTAGACCTTCTCACAGCTCTCGGAGAGAAGCACCGCGTCCTGGAGAGCGGAATTTCCGCCGCCGATGACGGCAACCTTCTTGCCTCTGTAAAACGCGCCGTCGCAAACCGCGCAATAGGAGATGCCCTCGCCTATATACTTCTCCTCGCCCTCAAGGCCGAGGCTTCTGTGATGGGAGCCGGTGGCAATAATAACCGACTTTGCCGTGTGCATACCACCGTTGCAGGCAACGGTGTAGTTTCCGGGCTCGCCGACGATGCCTATAACCTCGTCGAGGTCGATCTCTGCGCCCTGAGCCATTACCTGCTCGATGAGCTTGTCGGCAAACTCGTTGCCACTCATTTCAAGATAGCCGGGATAATTCTCCACTCTCGGCGAATGGGTTATCTGACCGCCGAAGGTGTCCTTTTCAATAACGAGTACACTCTTTTCGGCACGTCTTGCATACAGTGCCGCCGTAAGACCCGCAGGTCCTGCACCAACAACGATTATATCGTACATCGTAATTCCCTTTCTTATATCACATTCGGCGGTCCGGGGACCGCCGAATGATTTTTTCTTTTAAGCGTGAACAGCCTGTCTGTCGCAGAAGGCCTTGATGTTGGAGGGGTTGGCAATCTTCTCAACCTTGTCGCCGGACAGAACGATAAGGGTGGGAGCTTCCTTGATGCCGTAGGTGGCAACGAGGTCTGCATTCTCCTCGGCAATGAGGGTCTCGTAGGAGATGCCGGCATTGTCAAGGAACATCTTCGCCATTCTGCACTTGGGGCAGGTCTTGGTGGTGAAGAGAATGAGGAGCTGCTCCTCGTTTGCTTCTGCGGGAGCGGTGTCAGCGGTGTCCTCCATGGAGAAGGGCATGCTTCCGAGGAGGGGCTGCTTGTTGCCAAGCTTCTTCTCGCTGTAAACTACTCTGTGCTTGTACTCCTGAGTCTTACCGTCGTTCCAGTTCTGAACAGGACGGTAGTAACCGGTGA
>CAZABU010000155.1:0-4417 GCA_964483225.1 uncultured Ruminococcus sp.
AAATAAGCGCAAAGCAAAAGTGGAGGCACATTTTATAATGTCTCCACTCATTTTTATTCGGTTATCCCTAAATGCGACAGCCCCAAATTCTAATTAACTTTTGAAGCCCTCTATCATAGAAAAGCGTTTCGAGGAATATCTGTATGCATTCTCAAAATCAGCAAGCTGCTTGTAGCAGTTTTCCATATCGGCATATACCGAGAACATTACGAAGGCGTTATAAGGATAAACGGATTTTTTGTTTTCTATATCCGTAAGGATCTCCAACGCGGCAACGTATTTTCGCTCCTTGATCAGGGCTTTGGCCTCGATGTGACTGCTGTACAGAGGATCGGTATATGCATAGCCGTAATCCTGAGTCATATATTTATAAAGCTCAAGGCTCAGCGTTCCGCGAATCTGTTGCTCGAAATCCGTGACGTCAAATTCAAGCAGGGGTGCTTGGATATTTTTACATAACGCCTCGAAAAGCTGCATTTCGCACTTGATGCGAGAGGTATCGTAGACAGTGCTCTCACAGTAGTGAAGAGCGTTTTTCAGATGCTTTATCGCACTGTAAAGTGCGCCCTTATAGAATTTATTTCGGCAGAGCTCGCAGTGGCAGAGAGCAAGTATGAGCGCGAGCTCGTCATCAAGCCTCGATAGCTTTGATATGTATATCAGCGCATCCTCGTACCGTCCCTCTCCGTAGGCGCGGCGTATATCGGGAATCGCCTCCTTTTTTTCGTAAAAGAAGAGGTCATCGTCCTCGGCAAGAAGATAGGCGAGGGGAAGCTCGAGCCGCTCCGCGAGAAATTTTGCAGTATCAAGGGAGGGCATAGCGTGGCCGCACTCAATGGCGCTAAGCATATTTCTGGTAATTTTATCTCCGCAAAGCTTTGCTTGAGTAAGTCGGCTTTTCTTTCTTGCGTTGCGTATTTTTTCTCCAATAGTCATTTTGTATTCTCCAACCGTTTAGCCACGGGGCGGCTTTTTTACAATTACGTCAGCTAAAGGATTGTTGCTCATGGCGTTTTCCATATTTCTGCTGACGACGTGTGTGTATATCTGAGTGGTATTCAGCTGCTCGTGACCGAGAATATCCTTGAGAACTCTGACGTCTACCTTTCCGCTTTGATACATCAGCGTTGCGGCAGTATGACGGAGCTTGTGTACCGAGAGCCCCTTGTCGCCGAGTCCGGCAAGGTCGAGATATTTATAAATGATCCACTGTACCGTTTTGTTTGATATACGCTGCTGACGCGTGCTGAGGAAGAGGGCATTATCGGAGGTGTGGATATATTTGGGATCGAGCCGTATTTTCAGATAGGAGGCAACAGCGTTTTTTGCCGCATGGTTTAGATAGATGACCCTCTCCTTGTTTCCCTTACCGATAACCCGCACAAACTCGAGCTCCGAGTCAAGGCTCTGAAGATCAAGGCCAACAAGCTCGGAAAGACGCATTCCCGTGTTCAGAAAAAGCGCAATAATGGAATAATCCCGCTCTACGGTCTTCGAGAGATTGTCCGACCGTACCGCCTCAAGCAACCGCACCGATTCTTCAACGGTAAGATATTTCGGTAATGTGCGCCCCTTTTTTGGCGCATCAATGTCCTCTGTCGGATTTACTTCGATCAGGTGACGCTTTGCGTGAAGGTACTTGAAAAATGAGCGCAGGGCACTGAGCTTACGCATACGGGTGGTAGAGGAATTCTCACGCTCTGTATTGGTGAACATTAAAAATTCTATGATCGTCTGCGAATTTACCGCACGAACCTCGTCGAGTGTAAGGTCGGCTATGGATATCTTCTCGAAGCTCTCCTTGTTGAAGTGCTCTCCGCTGTCACGGAATCTTACAAATCTGAAGAAGGTGCGCAGATCAAGCAGATATTCGCATACCGTCTTTTCGCTGTTGCCCTTGATAGTTGCGGTGTAAGAGGCGTATTCTCTGAGCACCGAGGGCAGGGCTCTGTATTCGTCGCTCTTAAAGGTCAAAACTGCCATTTTTAGCATCCTTTCTTCATTTATACAATTATATTATACAAAATTTTTTCTTTTTTTAGTGGACAAACTGTAAACATTTTGTTTGTCTACTTGTTTTTTTTAGAATTTATGATAAGATATGTGTATAAAGATAGGGAGCTGATTATGAAATTCCTGAAAGATAATTCTTATGACATTGTGAAGCTGATCGTGAACCAGGTCGGCATATCCATTTTCTCTTTGGTATTATATACTGCCGCAGGATTGATTCTTGACATCGACCTGTATCTGTCGATATTTGCCGTTCTGTTCTATGCCGCGCTCGTTTTCATGGCAGCTTGGGATATGGGAGCCCAGGACAGGCTCAAGGTCGATACAGGAAAGCTTAAACAAAATAATTTCAAGGGCGCACTCGTTGCCGGTGTCGCAAATATTCCTAATGCGATATTTATCGTTGCTGCTATTATATTTATCGCAGTTCACCTCGCAAGCGGAAGCGAGGGGGCGTATACTGCCTTCGGTATTATCAATCTGATATTCAGACTGTTTTGCGCTATGTATATCGGCATTCTTACCGCTATCTTTCCCGTCGAGGCGGTTGACGGTGTGATCACCGAGGTCGGAAAGACTGCGTATCTTAATCAGTCGATAGGTTATATCGTCTGCCTGCTCATTCCTGTTATTGCCTCGGCAATCGGTTATTATCTCGGCATGAAGAACGTGAAGATTTTTGCCGCGAGTCCGAAAAACAGGAAGTAATATGTTTATCGAAACCTCCATATAGTTCAATGTAACGATATGGAGGTTATTTTTATGCAGGTTGTGGTTATCAATTTGAAGAAGCACCGCCTTTCCGTCGCCCTGACCGGGATTGCCGTGGTATTGATCGTTCTGCTTTCGGTTGCCGTTTCGGTAGTTACGAAAATATGGAACGATGAGCTGTTTCTGAAGGCATCGACCGACATCAGTGATAAGTATGTTATAATTTTGGATGCAGGTCACGGCGGCGAGGATTGCGGCGCTATCGGCGCTGACGGCGTGTATGAAAAGGATCTGAACCTGCAGATGGTGATGCACATTGGAGAGCAGCTGCAGGCAGAGGGCTACGCCGTAGTGTATACTCGTACCGAGGATAAGCTGCTTTATTTGCCGGAGGAGGACATAAAGGGGCTGCGTAAGATATCCGATCTCAAAAACCGATGCAAGGTGGCAGCAGAATATCCGGATGCCTTATTTATCAGTATACATATGAATTCCTTTGGCGATTCAAGGTATTCCGGAGCTCAGGTCTATTACTCGGATTCGGAAGGGAGCTATTCTCTGGCGGCAAAGATACAGGAGAGCGTCAAGGCAGAGGTGCAGTCGAGCAACAACCGTAAAATCAAAAAAGGCGAGGGAATGTATCTGCTAGAGAATATAGAAAATGACAGCGTGCTTGTGGAGTGCGGATTTTTAAGCAATCCTGAGGAGTGTAAAAAACTTTCGGAAAAAGAATACCAAAAGCGATTGAGTTTTTCAATAGTTTGTGGTATTATAGAATATATAGAAGAAAAACACGGCACGTCCGAGGACTGATCGCGGGAAGGAAGTATAAATGAAAGGACCAAAAACCATATTCGTTTGCAGAGAGTGCGGAGCGACGAGTCCAAAGTGGCTCGGTAAATGCCCCGAGTGCGAGCAATGGAATACCTTTGATGAGGAGCTACGGATAGAAAACTCTCAAAACCCGGCTGTAAATCGAGGCAGAAGAATGGAGGGCGGCAAAGCAGAAAAACTGTCGGAGCTCAAGGTTGCCGCTTATATTCGTACCGGAACGGGTATGAACGAGCTCGACAGAGTTCTCGGCGGAGGGCTTGTTGGCGGCTCGGCTGTGCTCATTTCCGGAGAGCCCGGAATCGGAAAATCCACCCTGCTTTTGCAGATCTGCCAGGAGCTTGGAAGGACGCGGCGCGTGCTTTACGTTTCGGGCGAGGAGTCCAAAGGTCAGCTGAAGCTCAGGGCAGAGAGACTCGGTATAACAGGCGACAGCCTTTATCTTCTGACCGAAACCGATACCGACGTTATACTTTCGGAGTGCGAGCGGCTTAAGCCTGATGTTATCATCATTGACTCGGTACAGACCCTTTCCAGTCTTAAATTTGCCTCTGCTCCGGGTAGTATTACTCAGGTACGCGAGGGAGCAATGGCGTTCATCAATTACGGTAAATCCGTGGGCGCCGCAGTGTTCCTCGTCGGTCACGTAAACAAGGAGGGCGGTATCTCCGGCCCCAAGTTCCTTGAGCATATGGTGGATGCGGTACTGTATTTTGAGGGAGAGCGCACCAATTCATACAGAATAATTCGAGCGATCAAAAACCGATATGGCTCAACAAACGAGATCGGCGTGTTCGAGATGGGGGATAAAGGACTTATCGAGATTCCCAACCCCAGCGAGGTGGTAATGGCAGAGCGCCCG
>CAZABU010000156.1:0-4401 GCA_964483225.1 uncultured Ruminococcus sp.
ATTCTCCGAGCTCGAGCCGAGAAACGTCTTTCACAGACAGCTGGAGCCCATCGACCTGCCGCGCACGGGGCATGAGAACAGTCACCTGCTGTTCAGAAAAAAATTCACCTTGGGTGACGGCTTCGGCACGGCGCGTATATTTATCACCGCCGACGATTATTACAGGCTGTATATTAACGGGCGTTTCGTGGGCAGCGGCCCCGCGCCCTCCTATCATATTGCCTATAACTACAACGAGATCGACGTGACGGATTACCTCTGCGAGGGCGAGAACCTCATAGCGGTACATACCTATTACCAGGGGCTTATCAACCGCGTCTGGCAGAGCGGCGATCTGCGCCACGGCCTGCTTTTAGATCTGGAGATCGACGGGGCGGTCGTCCTTTCCAGCGACGGGAGCTTCCTTGTGCAAAGGCACGGCGGCTACTCTGCCCCGGGAACCTCGGGCTACGACACCCAGTTTATGGAGAGATACGACTCGGGCGCCGCCGAGGTGGGCTTTGAGCTGCCCGACTTTGACGATTCGTGCTGGGGTCACGGGTGCCCTCGCAAATACGCCGACTATACCCTAAAGGCGCAGCCGTCAAGGATGCTCGAATATGAGAGCATCTGCCCTGTAAGGACCGAGGTGCGCGGGGGCAGACTCTTCCTCGACTTTGGCAAGAGCTACGTAGGCACGCTTACCGCAAGGGCTATAGGCTCGGCGGGCGAGGTCGTGCGGCTATATATGGGCGCCGAGCTGAACGGGGACGGAAGCGTGCGGCATGAGCTGCGATGCAACTGCGACTACCGCGAGGAATGGGTGCTTTCGGGCGGCGAGGATCGCCTTGAGCAGTTTGACACCAAGGCCTTCAGATACGCCGAGATCGAATTTGGCGGCGCTGCTGTCAGCGACGTCAGACTTATCGCCCGCCACTACCCCTTCGAGCTTCGGGCAAGGCTTGCCCCGGAATACGCCGGCGACGAGTGGGCAGAGCGGATATGGGAGCTCTGCGTTCACACGCATAAATACGGAGTGCAGGAAACCATTCAGGACTGCACCGACAGAGAAAAGGGCTTCTACCTCGGCGACGGCTGCTATACCGCCCTTGCAAATTACCTGCTGACGGGCGACGACTCGATGGTGAGAAAGCTCATTGACGACGCTTTCACCTCATCCTTTATCACGAAGGGGCTTGTGACCTGCCTCGACTGCTCGATGATGCAGGAGATTGCGGAATTTCCCCTTATAATGCCCGATCTTATGCTCTGGCATTACAGAATTTGCGGTGACAGAGAGTATCTTGCAGAGTGCCTGCCGAAGATGATATCGGTGCTGGATTTCTACAGGGAACGCTACGAGCGCGATTTCATTCTCCGCGATCTTGACCGCTGGTGCGTTGTGGAATGGCCGAGGAATTACCGCGACGGCTATGCCGTGGACGTGACCGAGGGTCAGGTTTGCCACGAGGCCCATATTTCGATAAACGCCTACTATTACAGAGCTATACGTGCCGCAAACAGTATGGCAAAAATACTCGGCCTGCCCGACTACCGGAACGCCGAGCCTATTCTCAGGGCGATTACGGACAGATTCTACGACAGAGAGCTCCATCTCTTCGTGGACGGCGAGGAGCACAGGCACGTAAGCCTGCCGGGAAACGTATTTCCTTACGCCTTCGATATGAGCCCCGAGGTGCGGTTTGATGAGGAATTTCTTGCCCTGCTTGACAGGCGCGGCGAGGACAGCACCTTCCTCTTTACCTCCTTCCCTCTGCTGTTTAAGTTTGCAAGAGAGGGGAATCTCGATAGGATGCGCCGCTTCGTTATGAACGAGGGCACCTGGAAACGTATGATCAGAGAAGGTGCGACGGCTACCTTTGAGGGTTGGGGCAAGGAGTGCAAGTGGAACACCTCGCTCTTCCACCTCACTATGTCTGCCGTGGCCATATTTATGGCAGAGGCGGATTTCAAAAGAATATTTAACTGACAGATGGGAGAATGCTTCTATGAAATACAGAGTTGTGGGCTGGACCCATTGGGAGTCCTGTGAGGTCGAGGACTCGGGCAACACCATCGGCTTTGCCGAGAGGAATGCCATCATCGACGATATAGTCAAGCACCGCTACAATTTCTCGGGCTACGACCATCAGGAGATGGACTGCTGTGCACCGGTGCTCAACGACGGAAAGAAGCGTACGTACTCCCAGCGCGGCTGGGGCGGCGTTATGGCCGAGGCCAACGGAATGATGGGAGACTACGACTACGCGGTGTTCTCCTTCCAGACCGGGGACCACCCAAAATATCCCTGCGACGAGTTCGACCCCTACACCTTCACGCCGGAGGACGACCTGAACGAGGAGCTATGCGCCGAGGTTTCCGCGGCGGTATTCCTGCAGGCGAAGAAGAAAAACCCCTTCTTCCTTGACGACGTGGACGAGCTGAGATTCGCAGACCGCGGCGACCTGCTCGTTTTGCGGTGCGGCGAGAACGAGGCAAGGTTCCTCGTGGAGGACATCGGCAGGAGCAAGACCACGGCAAAGGAAGCTGCTCTTATCGGCACGAAATACAAGATCATAGCTACCGCAAAGCCTCTGCCCGCAGGAGCGACCCTGGAAAAGAAGCGGCGTTACAGCTATTTTGCCGTCAGCGGAGCCTTTGAGCCCGAGAACGTTATAGCGCGCATAGGCATCACCCCCGACAGTATTCTGAAGGCGGGCGACACGCTTCCCGGCGGCAGGACGGCGCGCGCTACCACCCTGCTCTACTGCATAAAGCAGGAGGAAAACGCGGGAGATATGGACGAGCGACTTACGGCCACCGTCGCCCCCTTTATGGATAAGCTCGAGCTGCTGTACGCGCTCAGAGAGGAGCTGTCGCTCCGTTACGATCTCGAGCTTGGGCGTCAGCCTATGGGCAACCTCTATATAGCACCGCCTGACGTGAGTCGTTTTCTTTGCCTCTCGGGCGCCGTGCACGACGTGGATTACAGCGTGTTTTAACTTTCAGACAGGGAGAATTAAATATGAAAAAATTAAAATTCAAGCTGACAGAGGACGGCAAGGGCTACGAGGTCGTAGGCGTAGGGCTATTTGGAAAGCGTGCGAAGGAGATAGAAATCCCGGCAGAATATAAGGGAAAGTCGGTAACCTCTATAGGCGACAGAACATTTTCGGGGTGCGAAAGCCTTACGAATATAACGATCCCGAATAGCGTAACCTCTATAGGCGTTAGCGCATTTTCGGGGTGCATAAGCCTTACGGGCATAAGCATTCCGAATAGTGTAACCTCTATAGGCGACAGTGCATTTTATGAATGCAAAAGCCTTACGGGCATAAGCATTCCGAATAGTGTAACCTCTATAGGCAGCAAGGCATTTTCGTGGTGCATAAGCCTTACGGGCATAAGCATTCCGAATAGTGTAACCTCTATAGGCAGCAAGGCATTTTCGTGGTGCGAAAGCCTTACGAATATAACGATCCCGGATAGTGTAACCTCTATAGGTGACAGCGCATTTTCGTGGTGCAAAAGCCTTACGAATATAACGATCCCGGATAGTGTAACCTCTATAGGCGACAGTGCATTTTATGATTGCAAAAGCCTTACGGGCATAAGCATTCCGAATAGTGTAACCTCTATAGGCGACAGCGCATTTTCGTGGTGCGAAAGCCTTACGAGCGTAACAATCCCGGATAGTGTAACCTCTATAGGCAGCGAGGCATTTTCGTGTTGCAAAAGACTTACGAACATAACAATCCCGGATAGTGTAACCTCTATAGGCGATAGCGCATTTTCGGTGTGCGAAAGCCTTACGAATATAACGATCCCGAATAGTGTAACCTCTATAGGCAGCGAGGCATTTTCGTGTTGCAAAAGCCTTACGGGCATAAGCATTCCGAATAGTGTAACCTCTATAGGCGGCAGTGCATTTTCGTGGTGCGAAAGCCTTACGAACATAACGATCCCCGATAGTGTAACCTCTATAGGCGACAGTGCATTTTCGCGTTGCGAAAGCCTTACGAATATAACGATTCCGGATAGTGTAACCTCTATAGGCGGCATTGCATTTTATGATTGCAAAAGCCTTACGGGCATAAGCATTCCGAATAGTGTAACCTCTATAGGCAACAGTGCATTTTCGCATTGCGAAAGCCTTACGAATATAACGATCCCGGATAGTGTAACCTCTATAGGCTACTGTGCATTTTTTGGGTGCAAAAGCCTTACGAATATAACGGTCCCGGATAGTGTAACCTCTATAGGCGACAGTGCATTTTATGATTGCGAAAGCCTTACGATTTACTGCGAGGCATACGCCAAAGGTCTTGGCTGGAAATCTACTTGGGATGGTGGTCGCCCGGTTGTTTGGGGACAAAAGTTTGAATATGAATTATCTGACGACGGCGAGTCATATAAGATGGT
>CAZABU010000157.1:0-4344 GCA_964483225.1 uncultured Ruminococcus sp.
GACCGAGTGCGGGACCTACAGGGGGCTGGGGAGTAGCCTTGCCGGCAGGAAGCTGAAGTTTAATGTAACCGGAAATTTTCTTTGCCATAATGTTTACACCTCCAAAAGTGGTAGTTTAATCGGGAGAATTAAAGAATTTTTCTCCCTCCCACATATATGCTCCAAAAACGGAGCGAGAGCAGCGGATTTATTCCGCAATGCGAACATCCTTGGTCTCCACCATGATAGGAATGTCGCGTCTTTCAGTAGAAGCAAGAATCGTAAGCGACTTCTTGTCCTCGCTGATTTCCTGAAGCACGCCCGAATATCCTGCGAAGATACCCGAAACGACCTCGACTCTGTCGCCAATCTTGAGCTTGAATTCCTCGGAATTCACCTCAACCTGGAACATTTCGACCTCCTCGTCTGTGAGGGGAGTAGGCTCCGACCCGGGTCCTACAAAGCCCGTGACACCCGTAATGTTTCTTACAACATGCCAGGATTCGTCATTCATGGTCATTTTTACAAAGACATAGCTCGGGAAGATCTTCGTCTCAACGATCTTTTCAACGCCATTCTTATCAAGAACGGGCTTGCCGTTCTCATCGAGAACCTGCTCTTTAACAGCAGGAACCTTTACGTCGTAGATAAGATGACCGAGACCTCTGTTCTCAACGATCTTTTCGATATTGTCCTTTACCTTGTTTTCGTAGCCCGTGTAAGTGTGAGCAACATACCATCTGGGACCCTGGTTCTTTTCATTAATATTACTCATACACTGCGCCTCTTAGCCGATAAGACCGGCAATCGAGTTGATGATCCAAGAAGAAGCGGTATCAACCACTGCAATGCACAGACCGACTGCAACAACGGTAGCAATTACGAGCTTGAAGCTCTTGAAAACCTCAGCCTTGGGGGTCCAGACGACCTTCTTCAGCTCTCCGCGAGTGTCCTTGCAGAACTTAACAAGCCTCTTCCAGACTCTTACGAAGAAGTTGGGCTTGCCGTTAGAGGATTTTGCGGATGCCTTAGCGGCTTTCTTGGTTTCCTTAGTATTCTTTGCACTCTCGGCGGAAGCAGGTGCGGTTTCGGTAGCTTCAGCGACCTTGGGGGTCTCCTCAACCTCAACGCGAGCCTCAACCTCTTTAGTGTCAAAGTGTTCGACGTTCTTTTTCTTTTCTGCCATTACTTATTCCTCTCGAAATTATTTGGTTTCCTTGTGCAAAGTGTGTTTGCGGCAGAAACGGCAGAACTTGTTCATTTCAAGTCTGTCCGGATCGTTCTTCTTGTTTTTCTTTGTGTCATAGTTTCTCTGCTTGCACTCAGAGCAGGCGAGCGTAATCTTGACTCTCATAGTTTTTCGGCACCTCCTAATAGATTCGGGTATGACCCGTTGAATACCTCCCTCGGTGATAAGGGCTGTCCGCTGTCCCAAGAGCGCACAAAAAAAGCCCCCAATCAGAGGTACAGTTATTATAACACGGAACCCCCCGCTTGTCAATACCTTTTTGCAAAATAATTTAATATTTTTTTAATTTAATAATTAAATCTATATTTAGCCGCGAAATCATTGTTCGTAATAAAGGAAGCCTCAAAGCAGGAGCTGACCGAGGCGGAGAGAAAGAAGCTCGATACCTTCCGTAGCGAGTACGCCGCGACGCTCGCGGAGTATACGCTCGGAAACGAGCGGGCTGTGCATACCCTTGTAATGCGACAGGCGAGCACCGTAGAACGCGCCGTGGACGCTCTGAAGCGCGGTTATCAGCGTTTGATTGGCCGTGGCGACGGTTACAGCCGAGCCGAGTGCGCACGTATAGACAAGGCTCTGCGGCTCTACCTCAAGGCGGCGGAGGCAGGCGGCAAATTCGATCTTGCAAACAAGATCCGCGTGTATCTCAAGGAGCTGGAGGATGAGGACGAGGAGAGCGTAACACCCACCGATGGTTTTTACGATGCGGAAAATGCGGCTGTTTCAGACTCTAACGATCAAAAATCGGGAAATATGGTTGTTAGCGGTCGGGACCGAGAATATATTTCAGCGGTAGAGCGTGAAGATTCAGAAGCTTCTGCGGCGGAGCAAAAGAAAAGCACCGGCCAAGAGAGGGACGGTGCGAGGAGTGCTCAAGGTAGGGATAATACGAAAATAACGGTTGTCGATGTAGAAACTTTACGTAAAATAGGGCGCAAGAGTGTGAACGACTTTGCCGAGAGGGATATTGAAACGTCCGAAAAGTGGGCGCGTAAATTCTACGAGGAGCTTGGAACGAAATCACCGTTCTTCCGTGCTTGGTTTGGTGATTGGAGGGCGCATGATAAAAGCAAAGTAGCGATCGTGAAAATTGATCGCCATGGCGTTATAAGTTCCGGTAAAACGCTTAACAGTGATACCGGTCGAAGCATTTCTTGGAGCAAGGATGCCGCGAATGAATCAATACTAAACGCACCAAAAGGCCTCAAAGACGAAATTCGACTCATTTCAGCAAACATATCCAACTTGATCGAAAATGCTGTTCTTCTGGATACCTTTGTATCTCAAAATGACAAGAAGCGAAAAATGCCGGGAACGAGCTGGATGCACAGTTTTTATTCGGTCGTTGAACTGGATGGTAAAATATCCGTAGTAAAAATATTTGTCGAAGAATCATATTCAGAGAAACAAGATTTAGTTTTTTCACGCGCATATAGCCTGAAATACATAGAAAAAGTAGCCGAGATTGATAACGGTGTTCACTCATTAAATAGAGGCTTAACCGATTCGCACTCGACTACTATAAATAGTATATCCGATTTATTCGAATTTGTCAAGAGGTATGATGCAGAATTTAAGCCAAAACCTGTAAATCGTCACCTTTTGAATGAGGACGGAACGCCGAGGGGGTTTTATCACGGAACGCGTGAAAACTTTACTACCTTTGTTCTGCAGGATAAACCAAGCTTTGGGCGCGCGCTCGGCGACGGCTTCTATTTTACGCCAAGCTACGATAAAGCGTTCAAATTCGCAAACGGCCTTTTTTCAAAGGGACAGGATCGCGGCGGGATAATAATGCCGGTATACCTCCAAATGCAGAATCCATATGTTATTGAAAAGGATGCGGACAGAAGCAAATGGATGTCTGAATATAATGCAGGTAATTATGACGGTATTATAGACCTGAAAAACGATACATATTACGTCGAGGGGCAGGCGCAGATAAAATCCGCGACGGATAATATCGGTACCTTCAGCAAATTTAATCCAGATATCCGCTATTCAATAAAACCAGAAAAGCTCTCCACCAAAGCTGATAATAATGGTGCGAGTGGAACGGTTTCTGATGGCGGTGTTGACAGAGGCAGTAAAATCGGGTATAATGATTTATACACTGCTACTGACGATTTCATTAGAGATGTCGCAGTGGAAGATCGTGCAGCATTCCCTCGAAAATTGGCAAACAAGACATCGGGAATAAAACCCGGCGAAAAAAGAGCTGTGACAATTTTTGGCAGTGCAAATATCTATTTGTTTGAAGCAACGGGATATATGCAAGGACGAATGCTAATCAAAAACTATACTTATGATACCAAATACGAAAAGAACCGAAAGGATTATTATGATGAGTATAAAAGGACTAACAACGGTAGACAAGGTTCTAATAATATCCTTGGCGGAACATCAGATACCAGAGGAGACTCAAAAGGCGGTGTTTCACCTTCTGACGGAAAAGGAAAAGAAGGAAATGTTGCTATACCTTACTATGTATCCCGACGCAACAGAGCAAGAGATACTTCGAGAAGCGATCAGAATAAAGAACGAGACCGAAGGCGCGAACGAGAATTAGAGAAAAAAGTAAACGCTTTATGTGATCTTTACGGTTTGGAGCATATCTTTCCTGACGGTGAAAGTGATGGAGAATCTCCCTTTACTCGTGATCCAAGCAAAAAAAGTGGCGAAAGATCTGCACTTTCCCGCAAGCCCACGGCACCCATAGCGATAAGTTCGGATAATCGAATCATACTATAAAATCGGAAATGTCAGCAATCATCATGCCAAGTTAATACAAGAGATACTTGGTAATGAAGGATATAAAAGAGGAGCCTCACAGCTCATCAATACTACAAGTAGTCCTGATGCAACGTCCGAGATCGGTTCTGTGGTGACTCCTAATAAGAGTATACCACGAACGTCATCGAAAAGCAACCCTTCAGCGCAAAAAACTTCGGAAAAATCTCGCAGTGCATTGACCGCATACGGTTCCAATGGCGTTAAAAATGGCGAAAATTCTGCTGTAACAAGCAAAAAAAGTGGCGAAAGATCCGCACTTTCCCGCAAACCCACGGCACCCATATCGATAAGCTCGGATAACCGAATCATACAGGACGCTCCCG
>CAZABU010000158.1:0-4337 GCA_964483225.1 uncultured Ruminococcus sp.
GGTTCTTACGAGTATGTCCTGAAGAGTCTCGTCGAGGGCGTGACCCATATGGAGCTGACCCGTAACGTTGGGGGGCGGAATAACTATGGAGAAGGCAGGCTTCTTTTTGTCTGCCGAGGGCGCGAAATAATTCTTCTCGCACCATTCCGCGTAAATTTTATCCTCAAATTCCGCGGGATTGTAATTTTTTGCAAGCTCTTTTCTCATTTTTTATATTTTCCTTTCGGTAGTATACAGTATTTCAGTGCTTTGCCCTGTGACATAAAAAAGCCCCAAACGGCAAAAACACCGTTTGGGGCGAAAAGTTCGCGGTACCACCCAAATTCACAGAGCCGAAGCCCTGCCTCAAAGGCTCTTATCGCGAGCATCACGTCGGGTTCTAATAGGACGAAAACCGTCTTTTCTTCCCGAATACTTGCGGGCTACCTTCTCGTCTTCGTCGCAAGGGCTCTCACCAACCGCCCTTTCTCTCAACCGACTGCAGACCGATACTCCTCCCGTAAGTCACTAAAGAAATAGTGCGTAAATATTTTACCACAAAACAAAGCTGTTGTCAACACCAAATTTTCGAAAAAATTTTCACGCAATTTTCGAAAAAATTTTCACGCAAAAACTTTCCCCAAAAAAGTCTTTTCTCTTGACTTGCTTTGCGCTTTATGTTATAGTATAGTCAGAAGAATACGCCACAGAGGCGTAAAAATGCAAGGAGAATATTATGAAGCTTTTAATTGGTGCTGACGTTGTTCCCACATCCGCTACCGAGGAACTGTTTGTGAGAGGCGATGCAGATGCACTCTTTGGAGATGTTTGCGCTCTTGCCGGAAGGATGGACAGAGTAATAATCAATCTTGAGTGTGCCCTTACCACCCACGACGGAAAGATCAAGAAGTTTGGCCCCAACCTCAAGGGTGATCCGGCTTGCGTAAACGGACTTGTCAAGCTTGGCGTTACCGACGTTATGCTTTCCAACAACCACGTGTTCGACTTTGGAATCAAGGGTCTGCGTGACACTATGGCGGCACTTGACGGTGCGGGTCTTCCTTATACCGGAATCGGAGAGAACGATACCGATTCGAGAAAGCCTTATTTCTTTGAGCGCGATGGCAAGAAGGTTGGAATAGTAAACGTCTGCGAGCACGAATATACATATGCTCTTCCTAACAGAATCGGCGCTAACCCCTTCGACCCCTTCCTTACTATGCAGGACATCAGAGAGGCGAAGAAAAATTGCGACTATCTTATCTGCATTTACCACGGCGGTAAGGAGCATTGCCGTTATCCTTCCCCCAGACTTGTAAATCTTTGCCACGAGATGGTATATTGCGGCGCTGACGTTGTTCTTACTCAGCATAGCCACTGCATAGGTACCTACGAGTGCTTTGAAGGGGCTCATATCGTTTACGGTCAGGGTAATTTCTGCTTCTCTTATCCCGAGTACCAGGACAAGAGCGAAGGCTGGTATACCGCACTTCTCGTTGAGCTTGAGATCGACGACGGAGTGAAGATAAAGTTCCATCCCATCGTTGACACCTTCCACGGTTGCGATCTTGCGAGAGGCGCGAAGGCGGCCGAAATCATGTCTGCCTTTGAGGAGAGAAACAAGTCTATGCTCGACGGTACCTGGAGAGACGGCTGGCACGAGTTCTGCGTTTCTCCCGATAGAGAGTACTATCACGATAAGATCATCAACGCGTGTGAAACCGAGCAGCAGAAGCAGGGCTTCGCTCACTATCTTGATTGCGAGGCTCATACTGACGTTTGGCGTGAGCTGTATCCTACCTGGAACGCTACCAACGAGCTTTGATGAAAAATAGTGGCGCAATACTGCGTTAACGCTACGACTCGGTGCGCTCAAATGTGGGATTTTGTAAATAAAACTTTTCAAAAATGCAAAAAACAGATGACAACTACGAAATGCTGTCATCTGTTTTTTTGTTGTAAAAACGCCTCGGGGCGGTCAATTTATCTCTTTGCGGTGCAAATAGGTGCGTCGGGATAGGGAAGAGTCTTAACTATCTCGGGCTTATTCTTGCACTTTTGCCAGAACTCGTCGTTGAACTGTACATAGTATCCGCCTGGTGCATTAACGCCGAAGGTGGAATGTATGGTATTGCGGAGTCTGGGACCTGCGATAAGCGTGCCGTCCAGGTCGCTCTCGTGCTCAAGGCTGTGTCCGTAGAGGAAGCCCTGCTGACGACCCTGTCCTCTCAGGGGGCTGGAGGAGAATCCACCGTCTGCGCGCTTCAGCATCAAGGCGTTGTCCACGGCGCAGTTAACGATATCCGCACCCTTTTCATAGAGCAGGGGACGGAGTGCCTTTCCCTTTTCACCAAGCGAGCTGAAGGCTCTGGACATAGCCACGAAGGGGTTCCATATCCAGGTTGCACTGGTGGGCGGCGTGTCACCGGTATAGAGCTTGACGATGCTGTCAAGCGCAAGCTCAAAGTTGGGGAAGGGATGCTCTTTGTCAAAGAAGCCGGAGAGCTTCATCGTGCCGTTGGTGTTCATCCAGCCAAAGCCGTCACCCCATAGGCCCGTTTCGGGATTCTGTCTTGCGAGTATGTATTCGTAAACCATATCCCAAAGTCCGGTCGCCTTCATAAGCGACTGCTCGTTGGTGAGCTTCTGGCCGGTGCTCCAGATGCCCTTGTAGGTCCAGTCGAGGCTATCGAGATACTCAAGCATCTTTTCCTTTGAGGAGAGTCTTTCGGGAATGGTGTCGCTGACCTCGCCATTTTTCACTCTGTCGGCAGGTAACATATATTTAGGCTCCATATCGCAGTATTCACGCAGGATACTGACACTGTAAGTCAGGTCGCGGTATAGTCTGGGACCGAAGGTGATCTTGCCCCACAGATCCTCGTAGTAAAATCCGTCGGACTCGTCCTGATGATTCCTGATCCAGTTACCGCATTTTTCCTTCCACCAATCGGGGAAGGTGATCCCGCCGTAGCGCAGAGCCTCGATGGCAAAACGTGTGCCCTCGGAGAAGGGAGTCATGCCCTCGGAATCGCGGGAGCTTATGCTGTAATAGAAGCCGCCGGTCTTGGGGTCGTAAAGCTCGTAAAAATAATCGAGCTGCTCGGGACCTGCCAGCAGATCGCAGCGCTTGAGTGCCGCCGCCAGCTTTTTGGGGAATGCCGCGTAAATGTTCTCGCTCATATGTTTTCCTCGCTTAAAAAATAAGTTTTGACACCTCTATTATAAATCAAATCGAAAAAAAGTCAAGTCCGCGTGGGAAATTTAACCAAATTAAAGAAAATAAAGCAGACACCTTTCACAAAAATCGAAAAAACTGTTGATTTCCTTGAATTATTATGATATGATAAACTTAATAAGTTATGCGAGCGCACACGCTCGCGTGTGCAAAGGAGGGATATTTATTATTAACCTGAAGCTGATACGCCAGAACGGTGACGTCAAGTTCAAGGCATACGGCGTGGAGATCGATGAGCATTTTCACGGTGAGTATGAGGAGGGGGATAAGTGGAGAGTTGAGCTCTGCGACTCCGAGTACGTGAAGCTCAAGCTCGATCCTACCCTTGCCGAGTCTATCGTCTATGTTCCCGACCGCGTATTTGAATTTGTGATCCCCACGGGACGTGAGCTTAAGGCGTGCTACGCGCCCGGTGCCTTCACCGGAGACGATCATAGGATCGTCGTTTCCGAGCCCGATGACCCGGAGATCTATGAGGAGAGACCCATTTCTCTCAACTCTCACGACAGACATAAGGTCCCGAAGTATTACCCCCACGCGGTGGCAAACTTCGTTACCCGTGAAGACCCGTGCTTCTTTGAGCGTAACGCCATCGACGGTGTTATAGACAACTCGAACCACGGCAATTTCCCCTATCATTCTTGGGGTGGCGGTCTGCGTGAGGACCTTGAGTTTGAGATACATTTCGGCACCGAGGTCGAGGTGTCGAAGGTCGTGCTTTACCTGAGAGCCGATTTCCCCCACGATACCTATTGGAAGGAGGCGGACGTTGAATTTTCCGACGGCTCGAGAGTTCACGCCGACCTGAAGGGTGTTGCCGAGGGGCAGGAGGTTACCTTTGAGAAAAAGGTTACCGAATACGTGAAGCTTACGGGCTTCAAGCAGCAGCGTTTGGAGGACGGTTCCTTGTCCTTTGCCGCGCTCACACAAATGGAAGTTTACGGAAAGTATATTAAAAAGGAGAATGAAGGAATGGAAGTCAGAGACGCATCTAACGCAAAGGACGTGAAATATTACACCACGGACAGACTCAGAGAGGAGTTCCATATTGCGAATCTCTTCACTAAGGATAATATAAGAATGGTATATAGCCATACCGACCGCATCATCGTTATCGGTA
>CAZABU010000159.1:0-4213 GCA_964483225.1 uncultured Ruminococcus sp.
CCGCTCGCTGATACCCACGGCAGAGAGCTCCGCAACCGCAAAGACACCCTCGGTCAGTGTGCCCGTCTTATCAAACACCACGCGGGCGGTCTTTGATAGCGTTTCGAGGAACACTGAGCCCTTGACGAGGACTCCCGCACGGCTGGCACCGCCGATTCCGGCGAAGAAGCTCAGGGGAATGCTGATAACCAGAGCACAGGGGCAGCTTATAACGAGGAAGGTAAGCGCACGGTAGACCCATTCGGCAAGATTCGGCTCCGCTCCGCAAATCAGCAGGACAAGAGGCGGCAGAAGGGCGAGCAAGAGTGCGCCTATACACACCGCCGGGGTGTAATATTTAGCAAATCGGGATATAAAATCCTCAGAGCGTGATTTGCGGGAGGTGGCGTTTTCCACAAGGTCGAGTATACGGGAAACGGTGGACTCGGAGCAGACCTTCGTGGTCCTCACCTTCAGCACGCCGCTCATATTCACGCATCCGCTGATTATCTCGTCACCCACCGACAGATCGCGGGGCAGACTCTCGCCCGTCAGCGCCGCCGTGTCAACGCCGGAGCTACCCTCGATTATCACACCGTCGAGGGGGACGCGTTCACCGGGATTCACAACGATGACGGAGCCAACCTCGACCTCCTCGTGGTCGACGCGGGAAAGCTCATCACCTGTGAGCAGATTAGCATAATCCGGGCGTATATCCATCAACGCGCCGATGCTCCTGCGGCTCTTTCCGACGGCGTAGCTCTGGAAAAGCTCGCCCACCTGATAGAACAGCATTACCGCTACGGCCTCGGTAAAATCTCCCGTTTTGAAATATCCGAGAACAAGCGCGCCCAGGGTGGCCACCGCCATCAGAAAGTTCTCGTCAAAGACCTGTCCCGAGATTATTCCGCGCACCGCCTTGATAAGTATATCGTAACCTATCACAAGGTAAGGCAGAAGATAGAGCCCCAGTCGGAGCAGTCCCTCCACGGGAAGAAGCGACACCGCCACCAGCATCACACCCGAGATAATAATGCGGATGAGTATTTTTCTCTGTTTTCTTGTCATAATAGCGTAAATTGTAAATGTTTATTTGCAAAAAGACGAATTAAAGGAATATTTCGCAGTCGCTCTCGACCTTCTTGCAGGCTTTAAGAACGGCGCGCATCGTTGCCGCCTCGTCGGCGCCCTCGCAGAACTCAACGGTCATTTTCTGAGTCATAAAGTTGATGGTCGCGGAGGCTATGCCCTCTGTCTTTCTGGTAGCGTCCTCCATTTTGCGTGCACAGTTTGCGCAGTCCACCTCGATCTTGTAAGTCTTTTTCATTGTGATATTTCCTTTCTTCGATTAAATAATCGTTTAATTGTATTTACAGTATATCAGTTTTCAGACAAAATGTCAACCGCGAAGCTCGGCTATTTTCCAAAACGGCGAAAACAATTTCCAAACGGGCTAAAGCCTCACTTATTGACATTTGCCGAAAAATCTGTTATACTCTAGTTAAAAATATATAAAATCAAGGAGTCCCTATGAAAAACCCGATAATCCCCATGGCCGACCCCTTCGTGCTGCTTCACGAGGGAAAATACTATCTCTACGGAACCACGGATTTCAACAGAGATAACAACACCACCGAGCTCGACGGCAAGGACGGCGTGCGTGTTTTTGTTTCCGATGATCTTGAGCATTGGGAGCTCTCAGGCTACTGTCTGAAGAAGGGCGACACTATCGGCGAGCACAACTTCTGGGCGCCGGAGCTGCTTTACAAAAACGGAAAATTCTATATGGCATACACCTCCGAGGAGCATATCGGCATCGCCGTTTCCGATAGCCCGACGGGTCCCTTCGTTCAGACCGAGAAGAAGTGGATCTGCCCCGACTTTGCCATCGACGGCCACTTCCTTGACGAGGGCGACAAGGTCTACCTTTATTACGTTCGTGTGCGCGGCGCTCACAACACCAAGGGCAACACCGTATTCGTCGCTCGGATGAACGAGGATATGACCGAAATATTGCAGCAAACCGAAACTATGCTTATTCGAGCAGAGGACGCCTATCCCTGGGAGGTACGCGACTGTCACGTAGCAGAGGGACCCTTCGTGCTGAAGCACGGCGGCAAGTATTACCTCACCTATTCCGCAAATCACACCCGCTCCCACGATTATGCCGTGGGCTATGCGGTGTCCGAGAGCCCCACTGGCCCCTTCGTCCGTTACCGTGGCAACCCGATACTGCGCTCCGGCGGTTCCCTGCTCGGCACGGGACATCACAGCTTTACGACCTCCAAGGACGGCAAGCGGCTGATCTGCGCATACCACGTACACAACGGCCCGGAAAAGCTTCGTCCCCGACTTTTCTGCGTAGATGCGGCAGAATTTGTCAAGAACCCCGACGGCGGTGACGATATCCTCGTTATTCACGGCCCGTCCGAGGAATCCACGGCGGTGATATGACATAAGCGTTTTTTGTGTAAAGTAAATAGCGTACAATATTTTTGTTTAATCCAAAGGAGAGGAAAAATGAAGATAAGATATAGCTGGGACGATGATGAAAAAAAGAGGGCGGGCAAATCGCCATCGCTAAAAAATGTCCTCGACTCTATACGGCATCTCCCGCTGAAGCTCGGGAATTTCGATGGCGAGAGCCACGTCAGGGGAATCGTATCTCCCGTGAAGAGCCTGGTCAGCAAAATCAAAATTCCAAGTATGCATCAGGGACTGCCGGTAAGCAGTATTTCCGCAGAGGCCTTTTACAGCAGCAGGATAAAGAGCGTAAGCATACCCGACTCCGTAAATGCTCTGCATAATCTGGCCTTCGGCTTCTGCGCTGATCTGTCATCAGTCGTTATCCCCGACAGCGTGACCCTTATCGGTGAGCAAGCCTTTCAGGGCTGTACCTCGCTAACCGAAATAACCGTCGGACGTGGGTGCACCGAGATCGGTCGCTCCGCATTCTACGATTGCCAAGGGCTAAAGAAGGTAAATATATCGGAGCTTAGCTCCTGGTGCGACATAAAATTCGAAAACGAGGAGTCAAATCCTCTCATCCACGCCCACGAGCTATACTTAAACGGCGAGCCGATCACGGAGCTGGTTATCCCCGAGGGAACGGAGGAAATCGGCGATTACGCCTTCATCGGCTGCAAGGAGATCAACAGAGTGATCCTTCCCGAGAGCATTGTCCGCATCGGCAAGGAGGCATTCGCCGAATGCTCGTCGCTGACCGAAATATCCCTTTATAACGGAATCGAGAGTATCGGGGAAAACGCCTTTTCCGGTTGCGAAAGCCTTGTAAGCATCGCTTTTCAAGACACGGAGGAGCAGTGGGACTACACAGTCGTCGCCGCGGGAAACGAATTTCTCGATGCGGCGCGTCTCGATTGCGTAAACACTAAAGAGATATCGGCAAAGCTGCTCACCCTCGAGCTGACAGAGGAGGGAGACGGCTACTGTGTGACCGGAAGTGTAGATTCCGAGGAGAGTGAAACGGAAACGCTGGTCATCCCCCGAAGGTACGAGGGACTGCCTGTTCTGCAAGTAGGCCCCGGCGCCTTCGCAAGATCGCCGATAGCCTCAGTGCGTCTGCCCCAGGGACTCAGGGAGATCGGTGACGAAGCCTTTGCGGGATGTGAAAATCTAAGGGAAATACATATACCCCGGAGCGTAACATATGTCAGCGACAGCGCCTTTGCCTTCTGTAAAAATCTTAAAAATATATCCGTAGCACCCAAAAATGAAACGTATGCGTTCAACGGCAATTCGCTAATCTCAAAGGGAAAGCTTGTTCGATACGGCGCAACCGGGTCTGATCAGATCCGCGTTCCTCAGGGGGTTAATGAGATCGGTAAGTACGCTCTGCCCCATGCACTGGGATTATATATCCCTACCAGCGTGAAAATCATATCCTGCGATCTATCAAGCTATTACGTTACTTATGAGGGAACTAAGCAAGACTGGGATAAAATTTCAACCGAGTCTATTCCCAAGTGGCTCTACACGAAGAAAAAATCCCCCAAAGGCTCACACTGAGTCAAAATTTGCAGGCAGTACCTAAGCAAACGGTACAAGGAGAAAGCCGCTTTAAGTGCGGCTGCAACAAAATACAATTCAAATGAATCGCGGATGTCAAATCTCGTTTTCAAAAAAGAAAAAAGCAGGCTAGCTCATTAAGCTAACCTAAAAAAAGAAAAAAGCGGATGTTCTTTACCGAAAGGTATTGAGCATCCGCTTGCTT
>CAZABU010000160.1:0-4174 GCA_964483225.1 uncultured Ruminococcus sp.
GAATGATCAAGACCGGTAACGATATTGCAAAGCTCGGCGAGTTCTACGCCAGAGCATATTTTGACAAGCTCGGTAAGAAGCAGGCCGTTCTTTACGGCCCCGCATACAAGGGTATTTCCCTTGCCGTTTCCGCAGCCGTTGCACTCTCCAAGCAGGAGCTGAACGTCCCCTTCTTCTTCAACAGAAAGGAAGTTAAGGACCACGGCGAGGGCGGCGTATTCGTAGGCTACGTACCCCAGGCAGGCGAGGAGATCGTCATCATCGAGGACGTTATCACCGCGGGCACCGCAATCCGTGAGTCGATGGAGATCCTCTCTCACCTCGAGGGTACGAAGGTTTCTGCCACCTTCATTATGGTTGACCGTAAGGAGAAGGGCCAGGGTGCCAAGGGCGCTATGGTCGAGATCGAGGAGCAGTTTGGCTTCCCCGTATATTCCATCGTTGACGTCTACGACATCATCGAGTATCTCGAGGAGGACGAGGCAAACCGCGAGAACGTGGAGAGAATCAAGAAGTATCTTGAGGTTTACGGCGCATAATCTGCGATTTTGTAATCTTTGGTTTGCATTTTGCCACAAAATCCCATCAATTCCCAAGGAAAGGATCATTGTTTAATGCGACATCTTATAGGAATCGAGGACTTTTCTGCCGCCGAGCTCGACGAGCTTGTGGAGTGTGCCCTCGATATAATTGAAAACCCCGGAAAGTACAGCGAAAAGTGCCGAGGCAAGAAGCTGGCGACTCTGTTCTTCGAGCCCTCCACCAGAACCCGTCTGTCCTTTGAGGCGGCGATGTATGAGCTTGGCGGAAACGTGCTCGGCTTCTCGGAGGCACAGTCCTCCAGCGCCGCAAAGGGCGAGAGCGTTGCCGACACCGCGAAGATAATCTCCTGCTACGCCGACATCATAGCTATGCGTCACCCCAAGGAGGGCGCGCCCCTTGTCGCTTCTATGAATGCGACCATTCCTGTCATCAATGCCGGTGACGGCGGTCACAATCACCCGACCCAGACTCTGGCAGACCTCTTGACCATCAAGCGTACCAAGGGCCGCTTTGACAACCTTGTTGTCGGTATGTGCGGCGACCTGAAGTTCGGCAGGACGGTCCATTCGCTTATCACCGCCCTCACCCGCTACGAGGGAATAAAGTTCGTGCTTATCTCCCCCGAGGAGCTGAAGATCCCCGGCTACGTCAAGGACGAGCTCGCAAAGTCCGGCATCGAGTACGTGGAAACCACCGATCTCGTCGGCGCGATGCCCGAGCTTGATATTCTTTATATGACTCGCGTTCAGAAGGAGCGCTTCTTCAACGAGGAGGAGTATCTGCGCCTGAAGAACAGCTATATTCTCGACCTTCCTAAGCTCGCCCACGCAAAGGCCGACCTGTGCATTATGCACCCGCTGCCCCGTGTAAATGAGATCAGCGTCAGCGTTGACTCCGACCCCAGAGCCTACTATTTTGAGCAGGCGCTGAACGGTAAGTATATGAGAATGGCGCTTATTCTCAAGCTCCTCGGCATAAAGTAAGGAGGTACGGAAATGATTATTGATTCTATAAAGAACGGCATCGTTATCGACCATATAACCGCAGGGAAGGGTATGGAAATATACTCTCTCCTTCGCCTCGACGCGCTGGAGTGTCCCGTTGCTATAATCAAGAACGTGGCCAGCCGCAGAATGGGCAAGAAGGATATTATAAAGATTGACGCCGACATCGCCCTCAACACCGATATTCTCGGCTACATTGATCCTGAGGTCACCGTCAACGTGGTCAAGGACGGCACCATCGTCGAAAAGCACGGCGTGGAGCTCCCCCCCGAGCTCAAGAACGTTATAACCTGCAAGAATCCCCGTTGCATCACCTCCTGCGAGCAGGAGCTGGATCAGATATTCCGTCTTGCGGATAAAGAGAACAGAGTGTATCGGTGCCTCTACTGCGAGTCCAAAGCGTAATAGCGGCATATTTTGGTGCTAACCGCCCTTCCTCACCGCTCGCCGTAGGCTTCTACGGCTTCGGGCTCGGATGAACGGTTATCTCTCAAAATATGCTCGCTCTTACAATGCGGGCTTCTACGGCTTCGGGTCTTGAAGCCGTAAACTGCATCAAAATCCGCGGCGACCGAGCGGCCTTGCTATTTCGGCGCCGATTGTCCCACCCCGCGCAGAGCCTGCGCCAAAAATTCAAAGAGCTGTCGCTTCGTCTGCGGCGGCTCTTTTTATATTTATAATAATGATGGCTTGCGCCCGCTATGCTTTGCGAGAAAGGCCCCTTTGTGTAAAGGGTGATTCCCCACAGTGTGGGGAAATGTCTGCGGAGCAGACAAAAGGGTCGGCGCAAAGCGTGGCGCGGAGCGACTGGGGGATTGTTTCGCCAAGAAACATAAATCTTTACAATCCCTCCGCAGGGAGGCTTATGTAATGCCGCTTCGCTACCTAACAAGAGGGGAGGCTAAGGTTACATGCCGCCCCCGCGGCTCAGAATGACACGGAAAGCGGGTGGCTTTAAGGCGACCGAGCCGCAGCTCGCGGCATGCGCCGCATAACCGACACGCAAAAACAACATTTTGCTATGAATAACTACATTATGCTATGGATTTTTGCATCATAGCGTGATAAAATGTGGGTGTAAACAAAAAATACATCGGAGGTCACTCTTATGAAGATTACCTTTATGGGTGCGGGAAGCACCGTATTTGCAAAGAACGTGCTGGGCGACGTTCTGCTCACTCCGGCGCTCCGCGAGTGTGAGATCGCTCTTTACGACATCGACGGCGACAGGCTGGAGGAGTCCTATGCCGTTATTGACGCGCTGAACAAAAAATACAACGAGGGCAGGGCAATTATCGGCAAGTATCTCGGCGTTGAGAACCGCAAGGACGCTCTGCGCGGAGCCCGCTTTGTCATCAACGCGATTCAGGTCGGCCTTTACGACCCCTGCACCATCATCGACTTTGAGATTCCGAAGAAATACGGTCTGCGCCAGACCATCGCCGACACCCTGGGCATCGGCGGCATTTTCCGCGGCCTGCGTACCATTCACGTGCTGAAGGGCTTTGCCCGTGATATGGAGGAGGTCTGCCCCGACGCATGGTTCCTCAATTACACAAACCCCATGGCAATCGTCACCGGCTATATGCAGAGATACACGAAGATCAAGACCATCGGCCTCTGCCACAGCGTGCAGGTCTGCTCCAAGGGTCTGCTCAAGAACGTCGGTATGGAGGACGTGGAGGTGGGCTCGGAGCTTATCGCCGGCATCAACCATATGGGCTGGCTCCTGGAGCTGAAGGACAAGTCCGGTAACGATCTTTACCCCGAGATCAAGCGTCGCGCAAAGGAAAAGAACGCCACCGAAAAGCACGGCGATATGGTGCGCTTTGACTACATTGACAAGCTGGGCTACTACTGCACCGAGAGCTCGGAGCACAACGCCGAGTACAACTGCTTCTACATTAAGTCGAAGTACCCCGAGCTGATCGACAAATTCAACATTCCTCTTGACGAGTACCTCAGACGCTGTGTCAATCAGATCAACAAGTGGCAGGAGCAGAAGGCAGAGTTGATGAACGGCGGCGACATTCAGCACGAGCGCTCCAAGGAGTACGCCTCGAGAATTATGGAGGCCATCGTTACCAACACCCCCTACAAGATCGGCGGCAACGTGATAAACGCCGGCCTTATCGACAATCTCCCCGCAGATGCCTGCGTCGAGGTGCCCTGCCTTGTTGACGGCCAGGGAATCCATCCTACCCACGTTGGCAGGCTACCCGTTCAGCTGGCGGCGATGAATATGACCAATATCAACCCCCAGCTCCTCACCATCGAGGCCGCCGCCACCGGCAAAAAGGAGCATATCTACCACGCGGCAATGCTGGAGCCCCACACCTCGGCAGAGCTTTCCATCGAGGATATAATCAAGATGTGCGACGAGCTCTTTGAGGCTCATACCAGCGCGGGATATCCAATTCTTTGACAGTAGGAGCATTGGTGTGTCATCCTGAGCCTGCTATGTATCGCCAAGATGAGCAAGATATGCACTGTCGCTGTCCGAAGGATCTATGAAGGAGCGCGCCGCTATGATTTGTGAAAGCCTCCCTGCGGAGGGAGGTGGATTTGCCGTAGGCAAAGACGGTAGGAGTGGCGCTTGTACTCTCTTACAAAGCTTTGAGCTTCAT
>CAZABU010000161.1:0-4150 GCA_964483225.1 uncultured Ruminococcus sp.
TATTTCGCAACCACCGCTTTTGAAAACGGATTTTACTTTGGCAACTTACTATTTTTTATGCGTGCAGCTTATTCATAAAAAAATTTCGTCAAGCGATTGACAAACCGAGCGGAAAATGATATAATTACTCCTATAGCGCCCACGAGCGCGCCTGTAATGCTAAAATAAAAGGAGCGGAGTTCAATGGAAATAGCAATCATTGCTGACGATAATAAAAAAGAGCTTCTGGCTCAGTTCTGTATCGCTTACTGCGGTATTCTGAGCCGTCATCATCTTTTCGCTACACACACCACCGGTAACTATATTTCCGAAGCTACCGGCCTTCAGATAGATACGCTTATGCCCGGAGCCTCCGGCGGCTGCGAGCAGATAAATTCGCGCATATCTTACAATGAGATCGACCTGGTCTTCTATTTCAGAAGCACCGATCCCGAAAAGGAGCTCTACGAGTCGGAGATCAATCTTCTCCGCCTTTGCGACGTATATAACATTCCTCTTGCAACCAACATCGCTACTGCGGAGGTGCTCGTCACCGCCCTTGAGGCAGGCAGCTTCAATTGGCGCGAGTATATCAATCCGAGAAGCGAATACAATATGAGAAAAAGAGAGAAGAAATAAGTTCTGACAAAAACGGCGGACAAGTCTACCGTTTTTGTCTTTTTGTTAAACTGAAGGCGGGCTTTGAGATGGCAACGATAAAGGAAGCGAGGATAAAGATATTATCCGTTATAGAAAATATAGGTGAGAACGGTCTTCCCGAGGGGGACGCCGAGCGCAACGAGAGTACAGCGGAGGGGTACCTGCATCTGACAGACGGCTGCGTATTCGTCACCTATACCGAAATGACCGACGGCGGTAAGATAGTTTCTGAGGTGCGCTCCGAGGGGGATCTGGTCAAGGTTATAAGACGCGGTGCCATCGAGAGCGATATGCACTTTTGTGAGGGAGTGACCCATACCTCGCTTTACAGAGTCGGCCCCTACGCCTTTGACGCCGAGGTGACCACCAAGCGCATCAGACGTAAGCTCGACTGCGACGGCGGCAAAATAGAGCTGTTTTATAATATGAAGATTGGCGGCGCGGAGAAATCTGCGCGTATGAAGATATGGATATCAACGGATTTAAGGCAAAAATAAAATCGGGCAAGCTTGCCGGTGCATACCTTTTCGCCGGTGAGGAGGACTATCTCGTCCGGCACTATCTGTCGGTGCTACGCGAGGCTGTCGGAGTCGAGCCGGCCTTTGCCGTGTTCAACAATCCCTGCTTCGACGGTGCGGAGATAGATTACGCCGCCCTGACCGACGCTGTAAAGTCGCCGCCGATGATGAGCGACTATAAGCTTATCGAATGGCGTCACGCCTCCTTTGCCTCTATGAAGGAAGCAGACGCGGAGGCCCTTGAGCAGCTGCTCTCGCTGGTCGAGCAGCATGAGTACAGCGTTCTTGCCTTTACCGCTACCGCTGAGGGTGTGGATCTCGGTACTCCGAAAAAGCCCTCGAAATTCCTGCGCAGCTTCGGTGAGAGAATGAATATTCTCCGCTTTGATAGATCTACGGAAAATCAGCTTTACGCCTGGCTTGGCAAGCACTTTGAGGCCGAGGGAGTAGGAGCTTCGATGGACACACTTCGGGCGCTGGTGTTCCGCTCCGGCCGTTCTATGGACGTGCTGAAGCGGGAGGTGGAAAAGCTCTCCGCCCTGGCGCACGCCCGCGGCCTTGCGGCTATTACCCCCGCGGAGGTAAACGAGGTTTGCTCATCTACCCCCGAGTGCGATACCTTTGCTCTTTCAAACGCTATAACCGATCGCTCGAAGCCTGCGGCATACGCCGCACTTGAGGAAATGAAAAACCGCAGGCTTGATCCGATGATGGTTATGGGAATGATCGCCCGTACCTTCGACGAGCTCTCGGTGGTAGCGGCGCTTCTCGAGGAGGGGCGGGGAGCTACGGATATAGAGAAGGTTCTGAAGCTAAACCCCTATAAGGTCAAGATATACGTGGCGGCGGCAAAACGCTACGGCCCGGCTCGCCTCAGCCAAGCGGTTTCGGCTCTCGCAAGAGTGGATGCCGACTCCAAATACGGAGGCATCACCGGCTATACGGCAATCGAGCTGTTTTTATCTCAATATCTGTAAAATGTAAATAAATATTGTCAAAAAGGTGGAAATATGGCTAACAAAAAGAAGAAATACAGCAGCTTTAACACAAAGTCGGTGTACGAAACACAGAGCAACGCCGGCTCCGGCCGCAAGGGTCTGATCATCGGTATATCCGCGGTGCTCGCCGTGGCAATACTCGTAGCGGCGCTTGTGATCTTCATTCCCTCAAAGACCGAAACTATGGGTACCGGCGCCTGCGAATTTTATGCAGAGCGCGATCTTACCGGCAGAGATATTCATTACGTTGAGATCTGCGTGGAAAAATACGGCAGAATGGTCGTCCTTCTCGACGCTACCACTGCCCCCGTTACCGTAAGCAACTTCCTCTCCCTAGTTGAGTCCGGCTTCTACGACGGCCTTACCTTCCACAGAATAATCCAGGACTTTATGATTCAGGGCGGCGACCCTGAGGGCGACGGCACCGGCGGCTCCGCTAAGACCATAAAGGGCGAGTTTTCCTCCAACGGCTGGGACAACGATATCAGCCATAAGCGCGGTGTTATCTCCATGGCGAGAAGCAACGATCCCGACTCCGCATCCTCCCAGTTCTTTATCTGTAACGACGATGCCGAGAATTCTCTTGACGGAAGCTACGCTGCCTTCGGCTACGTAGTCGAAGGTATGAGCGTTGTGGACGAGATAACCGAAAAGGTATTCCCCCTGACGGCCTATGCTTCTTATTACGGCAACTATGACACTCACCCCTATTACGGCTATCCTTATCACTATATCTGGTCGGCCTACGGGAACGGCACAGTTACCGAAAACGACGATAAGCCCGTCATCAAGTATATAAAGGTGCTCGACTCCTACGGCGAGTAAGAGTGCACACTCTTCCACGAAATTCGGCGAATAAAAAGCGGATTTCGTATTGACAAGCGCATAAAGTTGTGCTAAAATATTGCTAATTAAATAAAACCCTAAATATTTTCCGTGTTTGTTATTAAAAATATATATGTAGAAGAAAAGAAAGGGAAAGAAAATGGCTACTTACTTTAACGAACCCTCCCACACCTTCAGCGAGTATCTGCTTGTGCCCGGCTATACCGACGAGCGCTGCATTCCCGCTAACGTATCTCTGAGAACCCCTCTTGTAAAGTACAGAAAGGGCAAGGAGGAGTGTCCTCTTATGCTCAACATTCCTATGGTATCGGCTATAATGCAGTCGGTTTCCGATGACAATATGGCAATCGCTCTCGCAAAGGAGGGCGGCGTATCCTTCATTTACGGTAACCAGTCCATCGAGGACGAGGCCGCAATGGTTGCAAGAGTTAAGAATCACAAGGCCGGCTTCGTTGTAAGTGACTCTAACCTCACCCTTGACAATACTCTTGAGGACGTGCTCGCCCTCGTGGAGAAGAACGGTCACAACACTATGGCCGTTACCGACGATGGCACCGCTCACGGAAAGCTTCTCGGTATCGTTACCGGCCGTGACTACCGTGTGAGCCGTATGAAGGGCGACGAGAAGGTTTCCACCTTTATGACTCCTCTCGATAAGCTTGTTAAGGCAGAGGAGGGAACTACCTTAAAGCAGGCAAATGACATCATCTGGGACAACAAGCTCAACTCCCTTCCCATAGTTGACAAGAACGGCAATCTCAAGTATTTTGTTTTCCGCAAGGACTACTCTCAGCACAAGGAGAATCCCGACGAGCTTCTTGATGCAAACAAGAGCTACGTAGTTGGCGCAGGCGTAAACACCCGTGACTATGAGCAGCGTATCCCCGCTCTCGTTGAGGCGGGCGCTGACGTTATCTGTATCGACTCCTCCGAGGGATATACCATCTGGCAGAAGAGGACTATCGACTTCGTCCGTGAGAAGTACGGCGACAGCGTAAAGATCGGCGCAGGTAACATCGTTGACCGTGAGGGCTTCCGCTTCCTTGCCGAGGCAGGTGCCGACTTCATCAAGATCGGTATCGGCGGCGGATCTATCTGTATCACCCGTGAGACCAAGGGTATCGGCCGTGGACAGGCCAGCGCTGTTAT
>CAZABU010000162.1:0-4115 GCA_964483225.1 uncultured Ruminococcus sp.
AACGCCCACCTTCATATGAGCATCATAGGTCACCGACCTGTCCTTACACTCCTCCACGGGATAACGGGGGGTGGGGTCGATGGTGTAGTCGGTGAACTCGATGGAAAGGTTGCCCGTGTAGTCCACGATGGGAGATACGTCGCGAAGCACCTCGTTCATTCCCTCTCTGAGGAACCATTCATACGAATCCTTCTGCACCTCGATAAGGTTCGGCATTTCCGCTGCTGCTTCAATCTTGGAAAAGCTCATTCTCACGTTTGTGCCGAGCTTCCTGGGTTTAAGCATCATAGATAGAATCACTCCATTCCTGAAAATTTACTGAGTCCGAAGCTATTTTTGCCGCGTTTTGACATTTATCGGCAAAATGCTTATTTTTTCAACGAGAAATTTGTGCAATTTTAACAAGATAATCTTGAAAAAGGGCAAAAATCCCCCAAAGAAAAAATGCAAAGATAATGCATTTTTATATTATAGCACAAAAATGCACTTTGTCAAGAGTTTTTTGGAAATTTTTTCACAAAATTTGAATTTTTATTTTCGGGCAGAGTTTTGGCGGCTCAAAATTGCGGAAAATCGATGTCTTTTTCGGTACGGCAAGAGCAATTCTGCCCCGTTTTATCATTCAACGCGCCCGATACAGCCATATTACGAAAAAACGAGGCAGAAATCCAAAAAGAAATTGCCGACGGCAGCACTCTGACAAACCGTCGGCAATATTACTAATGTAGAAAACCCATCGACAGCATCAGCCGAAGATCAGGCCAAAGAGAGGCCCGATGAGAATGGGCATAAAGATAGCGGGGATCATATTAGCAGTCTTGACCTTGGTGGCTCCGAGAACGTTGGTGCCGACCAAAATTACCACCAGAGAGCCCGTAGCGCTCATAAAAGCGATGGTGCTTGCAGGGAGGATCGAAGAGAGGAAAAGCCCAACGAGGGTGATCAGCCCCTGATACGCCAGAACGAAAAAGGCAGAGAAGGCACAGCCTATGCCCATCGTGGATGCCATAATAGTGCAGGCGATACCGTCGATCACCGATTTTGCAAGCAGGATATCCGGGTTGCCTATCGCATCCTGAAGAGCACCGTTCACCGCCATAGCGCCGACGCAGAACAGCAGGCTGCAGGATACGAAGCCCTTGGAAAAGCTGCCGCTCTTGATTCCCTGCTCCTCCGACTGCCCCTCGGCAGACTTATCAACCGACTTATTCTTGCGAAAATGGGCGCCCAGTCGCTCGAAGCGGGACTCGAGAAAATCGCCGAGGCGGTTCAGCTGCTTATCAATATCAATAAGCTCACCGACAAGGCCGCCGAGAGCCATGGAGATTATCATAACGATTATTTTAACGAGTCCGTCGGAGAAGGCCGACCCCTCGGCAACCACTGCGGGAGCCGCCTCCAGCACACCGTCAATACCGATGTAGACCACGCATACGGCCATACCGGACATGATAATATCGCTGACTCTTTGCGGCACGCCTTTTTTGATCAGAGTTCCCAGCGTTCCACACACCAAAACCACGAAAAAGTTAACTAAAGTTCCCAAAAACGGCATCTTAAGCCCTTCCTTCTATCATTTTAATTCGCAAGAAATTACGTCAATTATCGGTACATTCAATTACGTTTGCCCGTCTGCCGGCGACTATCATATGCCCCTTTGGTCTTACCCCCACCGACGTGAGCACGCTCGCCATAGTAGCTGTAAAGGCGAGGTCGTTCTTAGACGGACGGCAGCTGCCAAAGGGATGGTTGTGTATCATGAGCGCCGACGCCGCCTCTGCCGCCAGAGCCGCCTCTGCCATTTTTCGCGGAAGCACCTCAGAGGTGTTGACCGTTCCTTCATTCATTTTCATAACCGATATCACCCTGTCGGACTTATCAAAAAGCATAAGATAGGCTGTTTCCACGGAAACGCCGATATACAACGATTTGAAATATTCGGCGATCTGCCCCACGGTATAAGCCTCACCGAGCTTCAAGCGCTCGGCACCGCGGCGCGAGGTCACGTAAGCCAGCAGCTTTATATGTGTAGCCGCCGTCGCACCGACGGTCTGCTCAAGCTCGGGAATATCCACGGTTAAAATGTTTTCAAGCGTCTGATATTTCTCGACAAGAGCACGTGCGGCAGCCTCGGCGTCCCCCTTGATACAAGGTGCCAGCGCATCAACGATGGCGGCGAAATGCTCGGGATCATATCTCACGGCCGTCCACCTCCATCTCGGTATTCTCGCAGGCCGAGCCCTGCTCGGCGCATTTGCGGCTGTCAATAAATTCATCGATACCCGTGGCCACGGAGATCCTGCCAGCGAAGCTGCTCATCGTACCGATATACCTCCTGCCGGTAACGATGAAATGCTCAAGCATGGTTATCCCCACGGCGGAAAACGCAGTCTGCAGTACGCCGTTCGTAGCTCTGTCCCCTTGGGTCGGATAAAGAGGCCCATAGGGATGGGTATGAGCGGTGATGACCACAGATGCCCGCTTCTTCAAGGCCAAATCTATGAACCTCTTCGGACGGATATCGCCGTTATCGTAGTCGCATTCGTATACGGTTTCAAGTGACAGAAGCCGCATATTGTTATCGAGAAGCATTATTGCAACGGCAGATCCGTCGCGCTCGGAAAAATGCTTGACGAAGGCTCGGCCGGCCTTATCAAAATCGGTATAAATAAGCCCCTCCGATTCCTCCTCCAGCAGGAGAACCTGTTCAAGTTTACCCACGGCCAAAAGAAGCTCTGCAACCCGCTCGCCAACGCCGGGAACACGCAAAAGCTCCTCGCGCTCCGCACAGAAAACTCCGTCAAGGCTGCCGAAGGTATGTAGCAGTTGCTTTGCTATAGGGTTAGTATCCTTCATAGGAACGACGGAATACAGGAGCATTTCAAGCAGCTCGTAGGTATCGAAAATGCTCTGACCGTGAGCCGCAAGCTTTGCACGCATCCGCGAACGGTGTCCGTCGTGAATGTTCTTCTCGCTTATGAATCCCCCGGCCATTTACTTACGGTAACGCTCCTTGGTCAAAAATTCTGCCGAAATTTCGGGTGTGAAGCTCGAAGGCTTGACCACCTCAAGCATATTTATCTTCATTCCCTGCGAGGAGAAATTCTCCTCATACTCGGTCATAATATTTCCCTCGTTCCACTCGGAAGCGTGAAGATCACGGGTAACGATACGGCATTCAAGACCCATAGCCTCGATCTCCTCAAGAGAGAAGTCGAAAAGCCCCACGTTGTCGGTCTTGAAGCGCAGGACGCCGCCGTCACGGAGAAGATTCATATAAACGGCCAGATATCTGCGATGAGTAAGTCTGCGCTTGGCGTATCCCTTCTTGCTCCAGGGATCGGAGAAATTGAGGAGCAGGGTATCCACCGTTCCGGGCGCAAAAATGTGCATAAGATCGTCGGCGGTTTCAATAACGAAGCGGAGATTGGAAAGCTCCCCGTATTCGCCGGAGGCAGCCCGCTCAGCCGCGATGACCACGCAGTCGGTGACGCGCTCCATCGCAAAGTAACAGGCACCGGCGTGGCGCTGTGCCATAGCGCAGGCAAATCTGCCCTTTCCCGCACCTATCTCAAGAAACACGGGAGCGCCGCTTTTACCGAAAACGGCGGCAGGGTCGGCCAGAGGCTCGCCCTCGTGGGTATAGAGATATTTCTCGCAAAGAGCAAGGCGCGAGGATGAATTTTTCTTCTTTCTCATTCTCATAGCAGTATCCTCCTGTTGTCGGTAAAATTGCACTTTTGTAAATATAAGTTGTCAAAACCTCGTCAAGTAGAGGCTTTAGTTGTCAATCATCGTTGCGGGAGAACTCGGAGAGGCGGAGCTCGGGATTATCCTCCAGAACCCAGCGGATCGCCCACTCGGAGGTAAAGATAAGTAGGTTCTTACCTCTGAAGTCCTGTACCCACTTCGTATCGTGTGAGAGCTTCAGGGTCTTGGGGTCAAGCCCCTCGTTATCTATCCATCTTATCTGGCTGTAGCCGAGGTTTGAGCGTCGAAGGTCACAGCCGTATTCGTTTTTAAGTCTGTATTCCAGCACCTCGAACTGAAGCACGCCGACAACGCCGACGATCACGCGCTCAAGACCGGAGTTCGGCTCGAAGAATATCTGTATC
>CAZABU010000163.1:0-4099 GCA_964483225.1 uncultured Ruminococcus sp.
GAATTCCCAATGGAATTATTCAATCCGCCCTGTAGTATGGGGTTACACCGGCGAGGAGTAAGAAGGGCGCATAAAAGGCCTTTAGGTCCAGATTTTTAGCAAATACCGCAAACGGTCTATGCATTTTTCCGCATAGACCGTTTAATTTTTGTCAGGGCGGTAAAGATTTGGTAAAGATTGGCCTTGCGCGCGCGTATACAGATTGTTAAGTTATTAACTTATGGTTTTTCCCTTGATTTTCGGCGCGGATTGTGCTAATATATAATATGATGGAAGGTTTGGGGAATTTTGGAAAATCACCCTGACCGAGAGGTTTTGCGGAGGGGCTATGTATAAAAGGTTTATCGGCGTGATGTACGTTCTGAACATAGTTTTTCAGGCCTTTTTCACCCTGATAATGCCTGCCGCGCTGGGCTTTGCCATTGGGTGGGCTCTGGTCAAATACGCCTCGGCGCCCGACTGGATATACGCGCCGCTTTTAGTGGTGGGGATACTCTGGGGCTTCTATTCTATGATAAAATTCGTCCTGACGGCTATGGCAGGCTTCGAGCGGCTGGAGCGCGAGCAGAACGGCAATAATAAAAAAGGTTGAGATAATGAAAAACAATGCAACAATGAAGGAGGTCGCCTTTCTCGGGGCAGGAGAGCTTGTGGTTTCTCTGCTGACCGTGGGCGGTTATCTTCTCTCGGACCTCATTTTTGACACAGGCTTCAGCTGGCGGGTATTTACCGGCGTTCTGCTGGGGAGCCTTGTCATTATACTGAATTTCCTTTTCCTCTCCATTTCCGTTGACCGGGCGGTGAGCGAGTTTATCGAGCTGCGCGGCACAAAGGAGATGAGCGAGGAGGAAACGGAAAAATTCACCACCGAGCACACCGCTCGCATACAGGCGCTTATCGCCCGTTCCTTCATCATCAGGACTCTGTCGATGCTGGCGGCGCTGATAGTGGCCTTCGTGCTGGACTGGTTTGCGCCTATTGCGACGCTCGTGCCTATGGTGGCCTTCCGACCCCTGCTTACGGTGCGCGAGAGGATCAGACAGCGCACCGAGCCCGCGCCCGACCCCGCAAAATTCATCGCCTACGATGCCGACGGCAACAGGATCGATGAGAGTGCGCCCGCAGAGGCCGAGGCGGCAGTCGACGGCGAGGTGTCCACAGCACCCGCAGAGCAGATCCCGGCGGAGTGCGATCCCGAAGAAAACGAAAATGCGTCAAATGAAAAGGAGAGTGATAATTAATGGACGGACTCAATATATCCGGCCCCAGAATATTCTGGCAGCTACCCATTGAGGAATGGGCTGAGAGCGGCCTGTTCACTATGCGTAACCTTATTACGCAGACCACCATATCCCTCTTTGTCGTCACTATTCTGTTGCTCATCGTCGGCTATATCGGCGGACGGAAGCTGACAAAGCGCCCGGGCAGGCTTCAGGTAGTCACCGAAAAGCTTATAAATATGCTCTACAACCTGGTTGGCGACACTATGGGAAAGCACAATCTGAAGTTCGCGCCCTATATTGGCTCGCTCTTCCTGTTCTCCATATTCGGCTCGCTCATAGGCACGACGCAGATCTTCCGCTCCACTACCGCGGACCTGTCCGTTACGGCGGCGATGGCTCTGGTTACCACCGGAATGGTCTGGTACAACAACATTAAGAACTTCGGCTTCAAGGCCTGGCTCAAGGGCTTTACCGAGCCCATCGTGGTTATGACGCCGATGAATATTATTTCCGAGATCGCAAGCCCCCTGTCCATGGCCTTCCGTCATTTCGGTAACGTGGCGGGCGGATCGGTGCTTACCACTCTTATCTACACGGCGCTGGCCCTTCTCTCCCAGGTTATATTCGGCTGGCTGCCCGGACTTCTCGGCGAGATCCCCTTCTTCCAGGTCGGTATTCCCGCCTTCCTGTCCATCTACTTCGATCTGTTCTCCGGCTTCGTGCAGGCCTTCGTGTTCGTCCTTCTGACGATGGTTTACGTCAGCGGCGCCTGCCCTCCTCCCGAGGAGCTTCCCGAAAAGAAGAAAAAGAAAAACACCAAGGAAGCGTAACTTCCGCCGCCTTTCAGCAAAGGCAATACAATTTCACCCCGATTTCTTAAAAAGAAATATAAATTATTAATTAAATCTTAGGAGGATTTTCAAAATGGATGCATCCGCAGCAGCAAAACTCGCAGCAGGTCTGTGCATGGGTATCGGAGCTATCGGTCCCGCAATCGGTGAGGGTAACGCAGTAGGTAAGGCACTCGAGGCTATGGCTCGCCAGCCCGAGATGGCAAGCACTCTTCGTACCAACATGATTCTCGGTTGTGCGATCACCGAGACCACGGGTATCTACTCTCTGGTCGTTGCTCTTCTTCTCATGTTCTTGAAGTAAGATTCCACAAACGCGAAAAGGAGAACCCGATATGGGACTTTTAGATGTACTCGCAAAGTTCGAGGACTTTGTCGGGGTCAATTTATGGACGATGATTTTCGCGTGGTGCAACCTTCTCATCATCTATCTCTTTCTTCGTAAGCTTCTCTTCAACCCCGTGAAGAATATGATCGACTCCCGTCAGAAGGAGATCGACGATATGTATTCCGACGCCGAGAGCTCCCGCAGCTCCGCCAACGAGATGAAGGCGGAATACGAGGAAAAGCTCGGTCGCGCCGAGGAGGAGAGCGAGGATATCCTCAAAAGCGCCCTTCGTCGCGCACAGCTCAAGGAGGAGGAGATCCTTCGTGAGGCTGACGCCAAGGCGGCTCGCACTCTTGAGCGGGCAGAGGAAGAGATCGAGATGGAGAAAAAGCGCGCCATCAACGAGGTCAAGGATGAGGTGTCCGAGCTGGCTATCGGAATTGCCACCGCCGTTATTGGCAGGGACGTCAAGGCTGACGAGCATTCCGAGCTTATCGACGACTTCATCAACAATATGGGTAACGAATAATGACGGACGCTAAGGAATATGCAAGAGCCCTCTTTCTCATTACGGAAGAGGATGGTGTAACCGATGGCGTCGTCGGCGATATTACCGCCCTTAGGGGTGCGTTTATCGGCAATCCGGAGTATATTAAGCTCCTTGACACTCCCGCCCTCGAAAAAGCAGAGCGGCTGGAGCTTATCAAGGCGGCGGCAGCGGGGCTGGACTGGCGACTTTCCAACCTGCTTATGATACTGACGGAAAAGCACCTTGCGCATCTGACGGTAAAGGTCGCAGACGCATATCTTGATATGGTGGACGAGGCCAGAGGTATTCTCCGTGTCGAGGCCATCACCGCGATTCCTCTTACCGACGCTCAGTCAAAGGCTATTTCCGATAGGCTGGCGGCAAAGACGGGTAAGACCGTCGTGGTCAAGAACACCGTGGACGAAAGTATTCTCGGCGGTGTCAAGCTCCGTTACGCGGGCATTCAGCTCGACGGCTCCATAAAGACGAAGCTTGAAAAATTTGAGGACGGATTAAAGACGCTGGTGCTTTGATCCTCCGCACGAGGACAACCTCGAAAAATAAGGCTTTGCGACATTCGCAAAGAGAAAGAAGAACAAAATGCAGTCTAAAATAGAAGATATCAGCAAGATAATCAAAGAGCAGATCCGCAACTACTCGGCAAAGACCGAGCAGGACGAGGTCGGCTACGTTATCTCTGTCGGAGACGGTATTTCCAAGGTTCACGGTCTTGACAAGTGCAAGGCCAACGAGCTTCTTGAGTTTGAAAACGGCTCCTTCGGTATGGCACTGAACCTTGAAGAGGGCTTTGTCAGCGCCGTTCTTCTCGGTACGGACGTAGGCATCACCGAGGGCGGTATCGTTAAGCGTACCGGCAGGGTCGTTTCCGTCCCGGTAGGCGAGGCTATGATCGGGCGTGTAGTAAACGCTCTCGGTCAGCCCATCGACGGCAAGGGCCCCATCTCCGCCTCTCAGTACAGCCCCATCGAGCGTAAGGCTTACGGCATTATCGAGAGAAAGTCGGTTTCTGTACCCCTTCAGACGGGTATCAAGGCCATCGACTCGATGATTCCCATCGGCCGCGGACAGAGAGAGCTTATCATCGGCGACAGACAGACCGGTAAGACGGTTATCGCCACCGATACTATAATCAACCAGAAGGGCAAGG
>CAZABU010000164.1:0-4020 GCA_964483225.1 uncultured Ruminococcus sp.
CCCGCAACCACCTTCGCCCATCTTGACGCTACGACGGTTCTTTCGAGAAGCATCGCTTCGCTGGGTATTTATCCCGCAGTTGATCCCCTCGATTCCACCTCCCGTATCCTCTCTCCCGACGTTGTTGGAATTGAGCACTACGAGGTAGCCCGCGACGTTCAGAAGATACTCCAGAGATACAAGGAGCTTCAGGACATAATCGCCATCATGGGTATGGAGGAGCTTTCCGAGGAGGATAAGCTCGTGGTTTCCCGCGCAAGAAAGATCCAGCGCTTCCTGTCCCAGCCCTTCTCCGTTGCGGAGCAGTTCACCGGTATGGAAGGCCGCTACGTTCCGATCAAGGAGACCATTCGCGGCTTCAAGGAGATTCTCTCCGGTATGCACGACGACCTGCCCGAATCCGCATTCCTCTTTGTAGGTACGATCGACGAGGCTGTTGAAAAGGCAAAGAAGCTGCGCGGAGAAGCATAAGAAGGTGAGGTGCGGCTGTTATGACACCCTTTCATCTTCAGATAGTGACGCCTGACGGTCTTGTTTTTGACGGCGAGGCAGAGAGCCTGCTCGTGCGTACCGACGACGGCGACGTTGAGATTCTCGCCCGTCACACCGACTTTCTCGCCTCCGTCGCCATAGGCAGAGCAAGAATACGCACCGAGGGTAAGGACGTTTACGCCTCTGCATCGGGAGGATTTCTCTCGGTGAGCCGCGGCGAGGTAAAGCTCGTTGCGATAACCTTCGAGTTCGCCGATCAGATCGACTTGAACCGCGCAAGGGCGGCAAAGGAAAAGGCCGAGGCGGCAATCGCCAAGGCAAACGGCGACCGCGAGGAGCGGCTTGCAAAGGCAAAGCTTGCAAGAGCGCTCAACCGTATTAACGTCGCGGGGCTGAAATAAATATAAAATATAAACGGTAGCTTGACCGACATTTCGGAGGCTACCGTTTTTTCACGTTCTATCACACTCTTTTTCCTCAGATTCATAAAATGGGGAAATATTATCCAGAGCATATTCGCAACACTGAACAACTAAATTGTTCAATGACACGCCTCGTTTTAGTGCTATATACTCCATCTTATTCATTAGCTCTAACGGGATTCTGAAGGTTTTATTCTTATATTCAAGCTTCTTGACTATAAACATCACTCTACCTCCGCGCAAAACAATCTAAACAGTAATTGCAAAATTATTATACAATAACATTAAAGGATTTTTGCACCCATATAGGAACAAACAAAAATTTGCAAAAGAATTTACGCGCAGAAGTGATATGTTACTTAGCCTCCTCAAGTGTAAAGGGGCCTATAGCAAATCATACCGGCGACCCCTTTGCTGCAGATTGGTAACCTGATAGCCTTCCCCTTGAGGGGAAGGTGGCGAGAGGTTGCAAGCAACCTCAAGACGGATGAGGTGTAAAAAATGATCCTTATGCCACCTCATCAGCCTCGGGGATAAATCCCCTCACCAGCTTCCCCTCAAGGGGAAGCCTTGGCGTTACATAGACCTTGCTGTTTACGTATCACGCTGACCCGCAATGACGGTATGTAACCTTAGCCTCCCCTCTTGTTAGGGGGAGGTGGCAATTGGAAAGCTTGCTTTTCAATTGCCGGTAGGGGCGATGGTATGTAACTATTTACCGCGTAAGGCTAAAGTTTTCCCATACCACCAAACCGAACCGATGGTTTTCACGCCATAAACGTATGACTATTATGACAAAAAGCATATTGCGAAAAGCTACTAACGCAATATGCTTTTTTAATGTTTGAAATCTCAGGTTAACTCAGGTGAGGGGCGACGCTTTTCCAAGTTCTTTGCTGTTTTTGTAAACTTTAACTTGCATTTTATATTCCTTTAAGCAGGACGTGCTGCACTTTAAGCTCGCTGTCGAGTATGACAAAATCGGCTCTTTTTCCTACCTCAATGCTGCCTCTGTCGGTGTAACCCATAATTTTTGCGGGGGTGGCAGAGAGCATTTTCGAGCATTCGGGGAGCGTTGCGCCTGCGCCGAAATGCATGGTTCTGAGAAGTCTGTCCGTGGTAGCAACGCTACCTGCAAAGGCCTGTCTGTCCGGGAGCTTTGCCACACCGTCCTCGATGATACAGGCAACACCGTCCTCTTTTCTGCCGAGGACCAAAGACTGTCCCTCTGCGAGTCCTGCTCCGCGTATTGCGTCGGTTATAAGGGCAATTTTGTCCGCGCCCTTGTACTTTTTCACAAGTTTGAGCAGTCCTGCAGGCAGATGCTTTCCGTCGGCGATCAGCTCTACGTAGAGCCTGTCGTCGTAAAGCCCGCCTTCAACGGCACCTGCGATGCGGTAGGCGTTCTTTCTATGTACGACGCTCATGCCCGAGTAAAGGTGAGTCATAAGAGTGTAGCCGTTGTCAGCGGCGGCCAGCACGGTATCAAAGTCCGCGTCGGAATGACCAACCGACATAACCACGCCAAGCTCATGGCCGAGTCTGCCGACCACCATTCCGTCGGGGAGCTCCGGCGCCACGCTGATTCTCGTTATAAAGGGGTATTTTTCGAGGAGAGCACGAAGCTTTTCCTCACCGGGTGTATCCATTTTCGACGTATCCTGAGCGCCGCACTGCGCAGGGCTGAACCAAGGGCCCTCAAGATGTACGCCATCAAGAGTAAGCCTCTGCTCACCAAGCTCTGCGTAACGGTCAAGCACCGCGCAGATAGAATCCCACGTGTCTGTCATAGTAGTCGGGACGAGGGTGGTGGTGCCGTGGGAGAGATGGAATTTCGATATCTCTAACATCTCGGCAGGGGTTGCGTCCATAAAATCGTAGCCGCCTCCTCCGTGACAGTGAATGTCGATAAAGCCCGCCATAAGATAGCCGCCGTCGGCAGAAACGGTTTCTATTCCCTCAATCGCCTCGGTGCCCACGTATTCTATTATTCCGTCCTCAAATCGGCAAACGCCGTTTTCCAGCACGCCGTCAGCGAGGACTATATTTGCGTTTATAATTTGCTTTTTCATAAAATTGCACCTCCTATATGCTTCTATTATAGCATATGAAATGCTCTAAAGCAATTAAATATTTTGCTAATATATTAAGTATTTTGCTAATTTTCTCACCGCAGGAAGGCTCAGGAAATAAGAACGAGTATCACCACGGCGGCGACAAGGGCGGCACCGCCAACGGCGAGAATGATAACGGTGTTTTTGTTGAAGGCGGTGGGATCGGCCATAGGGGCTACCGCATCTCCATTATCAGAGTCGCGGAGGGCTGCCTTCCGTGCCGACAGAGCATACTTTGCCCGCTTCAACGCCTTGGACAGGGGCTTGTAAAGCAGCATCGCAACCGCACTGTTCAAGAGTGCCTTGGCAAAATTGAAGGGGAGCAGAATAGTGGGCAGGATTCCGGAAACGTAGTCCCGCGCCGCATCGGCAGGCATAGCGCCAACGTAATCAAAAAGATAGATGGGAGTGACGAATTTATTAAGCAGGAGCATAACGCCGGTGGTGGTTATCACCGCGGCAAAGAAGGAGATCAGTGCGCCGTTTATGTTACGGAGGCGACTGTATATGAGCGAAGCGGTAAGTGAAAATACCGCAGAGGAAGCAAAGTTCATAACGAAGCCGTACCAGCCCGTGGTGCTGAAGGTGATGAGCTCGATAAGGGCGGCAATAAGAGAGATCACAACGGCGGCTACGGGACCGTAGATAAAGGAGGCTATCGCAATCACGGCATCCTTGACATCAAGAGAGAGAAAGCCCGCGACAGGCGGAATTATGTTGCAAACGAAGGCAACCACGAATGCAAGGGCGGAAAAAATAGCGATTCCGACGTATTTTTCCGTATTAATTGTTTTTCTGATGTTCATTTTCTGTTTTTTCCTTTCAAAAGTAAAAAAAGAAACCCCGAGCATACCTCGAGGAAAGAAATACTACTTAGGTTATGCGCGCACGCGCAGCTTTTGCATTTCTTTTTTCATCCGGACTCTACCGTCGGTTAAGGAATTTCACCTTATCGGGAGCACGCTACAAGCTTTGCTCTTCGCAGACTATAC
>CAZABU010000165.1:0-279 GCA_964483225.1 uncultured Ruminococcus sp.
AGTGGGACTGGGAAAAGGTCATCACGCGCGAGCAACGCACTCTTGATTATCTGCAGGAAACCGCGCAGGCTATCGTGAACGTTATTTGCGACACCAACAACCTCTTCCGCGTTGATTTTCCCGAGGCGGGCGTTGAGCTTAACCGCAATATGTTCTCCCTCACCTCCCAGGAGCTTGAAGATATGTATCCCGACCTGACTCCCAAGGAGCGCGAGAATGCAATAGCAAAGAAATACGGCACCGTACTGCTTATGCAGATCGGCGGTAAGCTGAAAAGCG
>CAZABU010000165.1:289-3668 GCA_964483225.1 uncultured Ruminococcus sp.
GACGGCAGAGCTCCCGACTACGACGATTGGGCGCTGAACGCAGATATTCTTTTCTATAATCCTGTTCTTGAGCGCTCCTTTGAGATATCCTCAATGGGTATCAGAGTTGATGCCGAATCCCTCGCCCGTCAGCTTGACGAGCGAGGTTGTAATGACCGCCGCGAGCTCCCCTTCCACAAGATGCTTCTTGCCGACGAGCTCCCCCTCACCATCGGAGGCGGTATCGGTCAGTCCCGTCTTTGCATGCTGATGATGGGCAGCGCCCACATCGGAGAGGTGCAGTGTAGTATTTGGGACGAGGCAACGAAAAGGGGTTGTGCGGCCGCCGGCATCCGACTTCTGTAAGGCTGTCGTATTTTGCGCATATTGTGTGTTCGCTCCCGCTCGACGTAGGCAACTACGCCTTCGGGTCACAAACCCGCAATCTGCATCAAAATCCGAAGAGCCTTTCTCACTGTGGAATTAGCGAGTTGCTGTCGCATTTTTGCGCATATTGTGTGTTCGCTCCCGCTCGACGTAGGTAACTACGCCTTCGGGTCACAAACCCGCAATCTGCATCAAAAGCCGAAGAGCCTAACCGTACTGTGGGATTGTGAGTGACTGTATGTATGAAAAAACGCTATGCGATTTTGCATAGCGTTTTCTATTAAAGAGGAATTATTCGGTATCTCGCCCGCTCTGCCTTGATCCAGCGGAAGCAGCTTTGGCGGTATTCGTCAAGGGCGGGCTCATCGTCGAATATTGCCTCGGGACCGTCAAAGGAATCCGTCAAATATATGGTACCGTTGTATATTCCGAATTGTGCACCGATCCATTTGGAATTGCATCTGTATAGGTCTGATTGCAAATTATAGTTTACATTTCCGCCAAACCACATCTCGAGATCGAAGCCCCAACCGTCCTCAAACAGGGCGTAGTATTCACCCGGCTCGAGCTCCACAAAGGCCTTGAGCTTGACCTCGTAGAGGTCGTTTGTTGCTGCTCTGAAGTCAGCCGCGTCCTTTTCGCCGAGGACCTCTCGGTACTCATCGTAGCAGAAGCTTCGGTCTATTTCCAGGCATTTTTGAAGGAGGCTCTGAGGAATCACCTTGCCGTCCGTCAGCTTCAGTGCCAAAGCCTTCGGCAGGAAATCCACACCGCCAAGGCCATTATTGTCGACGGTCCAGCCCTCGGCGGAGCTCTCCACCTCCAAAATGGTACGTATGCCGTAATTTATGCTGTAATCGGTATAATACTGCCGCACAAGGGCAGTCTTTTCCTCGTTTAGTATTATGTAATAGGCGCTTTTGTCATCGAGCAGGAAATCATCCTTCTCTTCATCCGTGTCCCTGTAAATTCCGAACACGGCGGAAACGTAGTATTTTCCGTTGCCCTGTCTTACTATGACGTGCATACACCCTCCCGGATAGACTTTGTTTATATGATTATATCATAACACGTGGGCGTTTTGCAAGACTTAAAGATTATACTTTATAAAATCTTTTTCTCTTTTTTATTGACTTTTCCGACGATACAAGGTATAGTATAGTAAAAGGCACTCGCGTGTGGGCGCAAAATAAAAGGAGATAGACGATGAAAGATATCGAAACCGGACTTGGAAAAGAAATAGACGAGGCTCTCGCCGAGCTTTATATGCTTTACGATGACAGGCTTCTCGACTGGTTTGCCGGCCTTTGGGACGGCTGCGGTGGCGGATTCTATTATTCAAACTCCGCCAGGGACTACGAGGGCTTTTTGCCCGACGTAGAGAGTACCTGCCAGGCTATCGGCTGTCTTGGCGCGGTGTCCGACCTTGCGCCATGCGGAGGTATTAAGGGACTGTTCTCCGATGAGGTGAAGGGCAAGCTCGCCTCCTTCGTTTGCTCCTTGGAGGATGAGGACGGATATTTCTATCATCCTCAATGGGGAAAGAAGATAAGTACCGCTCGTCGCGGAAGGGATATAAACTGGGCGGTATCAAGCGCAAGGTCCTTCGGATACGCTCTGCCTTATCCCACCGCCTACGACAAGCTGAGGAGCGGCGATACCGACGGCCTTCCCGCCCATCTTACCTCAAAGGAGCGTTTTATAGAGTATCTTGAGCTCCTGGATATAGAGAGTCACTCCCATAATAAGGGGCATACCCTTAATTCCCAGCACGGCCAGATAGTTGCGGCGGGGCTCGCGCCCACTCTCTTTGATTTTTGCGATGCCCTTCAGGAGAGCGTTCAGCAAAGGCTCATCGCGAAGGGGAAGCGCCCTAACGGCCTCTTCCAGGAGTCCACAGATTACGTGGCCATATCAGGACTTTTCAAGCTCGGTGCGATATATAACGGCGAGAAGCGTCCCTTCAAGTATGCGGAATATATGATAGACAGCGGAATCGAAGCCATACTCTCCGACGAGGTACCAAACGTGGTGATTTATGTATTCAACCCCTGGTCGGGACTTACCGCCGCGGTGCAGAATATGGAAGCGGTGAACGCCGCAAAGCCCGGTACCTACGATATGGAGGCTGTGTATAAAAAGGTGCGCGATAACGCCCCCGAGATGATAAGAAAAACGGCAAAGAAGCTGGCGGCCTTCAAGCGCCCCGACGGCGCCTTTTCCTATTGCGTGGGATACGCAGCTCCCTATACCCAGGGCGTGCACGTTTCGCTGGGTATCGACGAGGGTGAGGTCAACGGCACCGTCCTCTCGGTAAACGGAGTGACCCGCAGCATCTTCGCCTGTCTCGGTATAAACCGTCCGCCTCTCTTCTCCTACGAGCAGATGACCCGCTTTGCAAAAGCCTTGACGGAGCAGAAGCCGTCGGAGAAGCTGCCCGTGCCCGAGCAGTACAAAAACGACCCGCCTGTAAAGTAAATAATTAACAAAATCCGCCCTCATTCCGAGGGCGGATTTGCTTGTTTTGTAAATATTAGTTGTCAAAAGCGGAGATTAAACCTTTTCGACGGAGACGGTTACCTTTTCGCCGTTGATGTTCCATTCCCTCGCGTGGGTGAGCGCTGCACCGACGGTGAGGGATACTGCAAGGGTTTCGTCCTTGATCACCTCGGCGTTGCGGAGGGCGATCTGCTCGACGGTGGCATTGCCACTGAAGGCGAGCTTGATGTTGTCCATAACCTCAAATCCCGAATCCTTACGCATGGTCTGGATCTTGGAGATGATCTCGCGGACGTTACCCTCCTCGATGAGCTCGGGGGTGAGGTTCTTGTCGATAACGACGGTGAAGCCTCTGTCGGAAAGAGACTCGAAGCCCGCCTTTTTGGTCATCTCGATGAGCAGATCCTCCTCGGCAAGGGAGATCTCGCCGCCGTTCACGGTGAACTTCAGCGTGCCGGTGGATTTCAGCTCGTCCATAGCCGCGTTTCCGTCAAGCTCGGAGAGGTGCTGGCGA
>CAZABU010000165.1:3678-3997 GCA_964483225.1 uncultured Ruminococcus sp.
GCCGAGGTACTTTCCGTACTTGGGGCCGACGGTGCGGAGCTGGGGCTTGAAGGTATAGGTGGTGAAGGCGCTGACGTTGTCGGTGAACTCCACGGCCTTCAGGTTAAGCTCCTCTGCGATGATAGCACAGAAGCTCTCGTCGGGGGTCTTGTCAGCCTTGACGTACATCTTCGCAACGGGCTGGCGATTCTTGATAACCGCCGCATTACGGCAGGCTCTGCCGAGTACCACAACCTCAACTACCTCGTCCATATTTTCCTCAAGCTCCTTGTCGATAAGGCTCTCGTCGCAAACGGGGAAGTCGCAAAGATGAACCGAC
>CAZABU010000166.1:0-3996 GCA_964483225.1 uncultured Ruminococcus sp.
GGAAATAGAGATTGAGAGGATATGCCGCGAGCATAACCATACTGCCGAGCAGGCCGATAAGTATCCCGCCAAAGAGCATCTCCCACTCCATCACCATAGCGAAGCCAAGGCCGAATACAAGGCAGCCGATAACGCCCGCGCTGACCGAAACGGCGGTGGCGACGGATTTTATACGGGAGTCCAGGGCCTTCAGCCTTGCAAGCTTGTTATCCGAATCGGAGACGGCGTACTGACGCCTGATGCGCTCGACCTCGCGGCGCTCGCGCTCGGTGGGAGCAGAATAGGTATATTCAAAATTCTTATTGTCACTCATTACCGTTATCCTTATTTTTGTTATAGATTGCCGCACGCAAGAGCATAGAAACACCGAGGAATATCGTTATCGCGCAGACCGCAACACCGGAAAGAAGATTTGCTACGCCGTTGTCACCGGTGCCGAAGGTATGAAGCAGAGAGGACTGCAGGGCGAGAATGGTAACCAGCGCATCAGATAAGCCCACGTTACGTATCGCAAGGATGGTGACGTCCTCGCTGCGACGGGCGCGGAAAATGTTTATTATCGCCATTGTAATTTTATAGAAGGCGAAGGCCGCAAAGGCGTAGACCGTCCAGGAGTAATGGATAAAGGCCGCGCCGTGGAGATACATCTGCGCGACAGCTCCGAGAAGGAACACGGGAAGAGCGGTCAGCATAGTACCTGTAAACTTGAATTTTTGCATATCGAGTTTTTTCTGCTCCAAAATATCTTCCGTATTTGCGCGATTCTTGTGGTAGTAGACCAAAACGCCGCGCGTAACAGTCAACAGGATATAGTAGCCTGCGAGAGCTCCGTACCAGACAGAGCGAGTAACGATTCCCAGCACGGCGTCGAAGGCCGCGTAGGCAAAATTCGCAAGGAAGGAAAGGAAGGCGGTAACCGCGGTGCGGAAGCCGTACTGCTCTACCATACGCCGCCCGAGAGGAACGGAGAGCACCAGCTCGCGAGCCTTGTTTTTCATATCCCCGCCGTAGATCACGACGATATACACCGAATAACCGAGGGAGATAGCCGCCAGGGCGTAGGTGGGATAAGAGAGTATTTCAAGAGCTCCGCCGTTACCGGTGGCCACCACAGCGAGAGTTATGGCAAGGGCGGCAAATACCGCCGTAAGCAAAAAGCTCGTAATTATTATGGCGCCGCCCGGTCTTTTCAAATAATTAATTATCTTCTTTAGCATTTCTTATTCTCACAGTAAAAGTACTTCCCTCACCCGGTGCGCTCCTTACGGATATCTCACCGCCGAGAATGCTTATAACCTTTTTCACAAGAGCGAGGCCGAGGCCGTTGCCCTCCGAGGCGTGGGAGCGGTCGGCCTGATAGAATTTATCAAATATCCGCGCGCCCTCCTCCGGCGATATGCCTATTCCCGTGTCGCTGACCTCGACAACGGCTCCGTCGCGGGTGGCGCTGAGCCTTACCGAGATCTTTCCGCCCACGGGGGTGAATTTCACGGCGTTTGACAGCAGATTGTTCCACACTATCTCAAGATAGCTCTCCGAGGAATAGACGCTGACCTCATCGAGCTCGCAGTCCACCTCAATGTTCTTTGCCTCGAGCCTGTCCTCAAAGGCGATAACCGCCTCCGCGAGAGCATCCTGGAGCCGTACCTCAGAGAGGTCGGGGGTGATCTCGTGATTTTCAAGCCGATTGAGCTTCAGAATATTCGTCACCAGATTGCCGAGCCGCTCCGTAGCACCCACAACGGTACTGCAATACTCCGCACGAAGGGCGGGGTCCTCGGTCACAGCGAGAAGCTGAGTGTAGTTTTTGATTATTGCAAGCGGCGTCTTTATCTCGTGGGAAACCGAAGAGATAAAGTCGTTTTTAAGAATCTCGCTCTTGGACAGCGCCGCCGCCATTTTATTGAGATTTTCCTTGATGACGTCGAAATTGTCGTAGCCTGCCACGCTGTGGAGGATATCTAACCGATAGCTGAAGTCCCCTTCGGCTATCTTTTGAGTAGCGAGAAGTATCTCCTCCACGGGTTTATCAACCATATACTTTCGTCTGAAATAATCAACCGCGGTGTGCAGACCCGCAAGTCCGATTATGACCGCAAGAGTCACAAGAGCCAAAAGGTCGGTATTTCCCTCCGTCGCCCTGTTTACGGCAACGAAAACCATTATCGCAACGGTAACGGTGACTATATTGGTCAGAAAGAATATCAGAAAGCCATAAAAGGAGGACAGCAGCTTTTCCCTTTTCATTTCAGCACCGCCTTGTAGCCGAGGCCGTGGACGGTCTGTATCTCAAAGCCGTCACAGCAGGAGGTCTTTTCCCGTATCTTCGCCATATATACGTCCACCGTGCGCGAGGTGGCCGAGGAATCAAAGTCCCAGAACTCCTCCATCAGCGCCGAGCGGGTAAAGGTCTTTTTCGGATAGGAGAGGAGCTTGAAGAGTATGTCGAACTCTCTTACCGTAAGCGCGATCTCCACGCCGTCTGCCTGGGCGGTACGCTCGTCGGTATTCATACGGAAATTGCCGACGTTTATTTCCTTCTCCTCCTCAATGCGTGCGCGGCGAAGAATGGCGGCGATCTTCATAAGAAGCACGTCCATATCAAAGGGCTTGGTAACGTAATCGTCGATGCCAAGCTTATATCCGTAGAGCTTCGAGGGCTTGTCATCCTTTGCGCTCATAAAGACGATAGGCAGGGTCTTGTCCACAAGGCGGATATTCTCGGCCAGAGTGTAGCCGTCCATCCTCGGCATCATTATATCGCTGATAAGCAGCGAGCAGCCGCCCTCGGCAATAGCGTCAAGAGCCTCGGAGCCGTCGCGGCAGGAGCGAACCTCATATCCCGCATCACGCAGGTAGGAGCAGACCAGCGCGTTCATTGCCTGATCATCCTCTGCAACAACTATTTTAATCATGATCTCCTCCATTGGGATAAATTTACAAGATTATTGTACTATATTACCGTTGTCAATATGTTTTTGAGTTGTGAACAAAATGTAAATAGAATTAAGAAAACCGAGGATTTCCCTCGGTTTTCCCGGATTTTGCCTGATTATTTACCGCAGCCGCAGCCTCTCTGGCCGTTCTGGGTAGGCTCCTGTACGGTGGGGCAGTCGATGCCTCTGAACTGTGCCGTGGGGAAGGCTATTGTTCTGAAGAGCTCGCAGGGGGAGTCGTTGCTTGTGGCGTTGTTACATTCCTTGTCGGGCACGCTGTAATCGGTGGCCTGAACGAGGAGCTGTGCGGGACGCTCGATCCTTACCACCGAGAAGATACCGAAGGACACGAAGATCCTCGGACCCGTGGAATTGAGAACAAGCTCCTCGCCGAAGCATCTGCATATTCCCTCAGGAATATCTGCAAATTCGGTGCAGGTGCAGGGACAGGGGGTGCAATCGGTGACGACTCTGGTACCGAGGACCACGGGCTCAACCGTTTCCACAACGGCAACGGGCTCGTTGGTGCCGGCGTTATTCAGCTCGCAGGGAGTGCAGAAGCTGCCGGTGTTGCCGGAGGTGAAGGTTATTGCCCTACCCTCGCCGCCGTAAAGTATAACGTCCTTTTCAAGAGCGGCAAGCCCCTTGAAGCACTGGCTTCTTCCGACGCCGACGCAGGCCTCAAACTCGACCTCGATGTAATAGCGTACGACAACCTTGAAGAATCCGTTGTTGAAGGGTACCTCGTCAACACCGACGAAGGCCCAGAGCAGACACGCCGAGCGTGTGCGGACGTTTGAGGAACTCGCGAGTATCTCCTCGCCCGCTTCGGACAGAAAGACTCTTGCATCCTCGAAGCAATCTCTGTCGCGGCAGCTATCAAGAACCCGCTTGGTGTCTATGCACACCGTTCTACCGCAAAGTGCGCCGCCTGCGCCCTGGCCGAAGGATGTGTTTTTGTTTTCTTGCATTGTTATGACCGTTCCTTATGCAAATCTTTCGGGAAAGGGATTTCCCTTGTTATCATTGTATGTATGCGGGCTTATTTTGTGCCGAGGGA
>CAZABU010000167.1:0-3969 GCA_964483225.1 uncultured Ruminococcus sp.
GCTTATATGCGAGGCAGGACGCTTGACGATTCCTTTATCATTCTCGACGAGGCGCAGAATACGACGCCCGAGCAGATGAAGATGTTCCTCACCCGACTCGGATATAACTCAAAGGCGGTGGTAACCGGCGACCTCTCGCAGACCGACCTTCCCATCGGCAAAAAGAGCGGACTCTCCATAGCCGCAAGGATTCTTGAAAACATCGAAGGAATAGGAATATTCCGCTTTACGGAAAGGGACGTCGTAAGACACCCGCTTGTAAAGAGAATTATTAACGCATACGATAATTATGAGCGCGAGGCCGCGGCAAGACAGCGCGGCGGACGCCAGGACAAAAAAGATACAGGAGGCCAAGGGAAATGAACGAACCCGGACTTAAGATAAATTTTGCGGCAACCAAGCACTTTGAGGAGTGTGACTATTACTTCAAGCTGACGCTGCGCCACGCCATACTTGCGGCGCTGGAGTACGAGGCTTTTCCCGCGTCGGCAGAGGTATCGGTAACCCTTTGCGACAACGAATATATCAGAGGCCTCAATAAGGAGTACCGTAATAAGGATAATCCCACCGACGTGCTCTCCTTCCCGATATTTGATTTTTATACCGAGGAGCTGACCTTCACTCCCGACGAGGTGGTGCCTCTCGGTGATATAGTTATCTCGGTAGAGAGGACGCGAGAGCAGGCGCGTGAGCTTGGTAACAGCTTCCTTGAGGAGGCGGCCTTCCTTGCCATACATTCCACCCTCCACCTTCTTGGCTACGACCATGAGCGCTCCGAGGAGGACGACGAGGCGCAGTGCGCGGCACAGCGTGAGATAATGGACACCCTCGACATTTAAGGAAGAGAGAAAAAGTATGAAAAAGACAGCTTTTATAGCAATAGTAGGCAGACCCAACGTAGGTAAATCCACCCTTCTTAACGCCATTCTCGGCGAGAAGGTCGCCATAGTTTCAAAAAAGCCCCAGACCACCAGAAACAGAATAACCGGTATCCATACCGCGGGCGAAAACCAGTTCGTTTTCCTTGATACCCCCGGAATGCATAAGCCGAGAACCCGCCTTGGTGACTTTATGGTAAAGACTGCAAATCAGACCCTCGGCGGCGTTGATAGCGCGATCCTCGTGGTTGAGGCGCGAGAGGCCGTGGGCGATATTGAGCAGGGCTTTATAAACCGCTTTAAGTCCGAGGGGCTCAGAGCCATGCTCGTTATCAACAAGACCGACACCGTGCGCCCTGTGAATATCGCAAAGACGATTGCCGCTTATGCCGCCGCCTTTGATTTTGATGCGGTGGTGCCTATCTGTGCAAAGAGCGGCAAGGGCGTTGATACGGTCATCGCCGAGTGCGATAAATATCTCTACGAGAGCGATTGGTTCTTCTCCGAGGACATAGTTACCGACCAGCCCGAAAGACAGGTCGCCGCTGAGATAATCCGCGAGAAGCTGCTCAGAATGCTGGAGGAGGAGATACCCCACGGCACCGCGGTAACTATCGAGGAATGGAAGGAAAAGAGCGGCGTTGTTTCCATTCGCGCGGAAATATACTGCGAGAAGGCCTCCCACAAGGGAATTATTATCGGCAAGGGCGCCGCCACCATTAAAAAGATCGGCACCTACGCCCGTGAGGACATAGAAAAGATGCTGGGCACCAAGGTGTTCCTTGATCTTTATGTGAGAGTAAAGGAAAACTGGCGCGACTCCAGCTTCAACATCGCCGATTTCGGCTTTAAGGAAGAGGAATGATGCTGACCGAGGTGCGCGGGCTTGTTATCCGTACCGTTGACATCAAGGAAACGGACAGGCTTATAACCATCTTCACCGAGCAGATGGGCGCGGTCACCGCTCTGGCAAGAGGGGCACGCTCGCTCAAAAGCCGCAAAATGGCGGCTACTATGCAGTTCTGCTACGGTAATTTCGTGCTATATTCCCGGGACGACAAGATGTGGGTCAAGGAGGCCGAGCTTATCGAGAGCTTCTTTGATATCAGACAGAGCATAGAGGGCCTTGCCCTTGCGGGCTATATTGCCGAGGTGCTCTCCGACGTGACCGTTGCGGAGGCGGAGTGTGACCTTCTGCGCCTGTCCCTCAACTCTCTTTACGCTATCGCCAAGGGGCGTTACGAGTCGGACAAGATAAAGGCCGCCTTCGAGATAAGGACGGCGTCCATACTCGGCTTTATGCCCGATGTTCTTGAATGTCATGAGTGCGGTCAGCGGGCAGGGGAGTTCTTCTTTGATATAATGGGCGGTGTTATAGAATGTGCCGACTGCCGTGTTAAGCTCAGCGAATCCGGCGCTCTCCCCACCGACCCTCATGAGAGCCATATTCTGGCGCCTTTGTCCGAGGGGGCGAAGATCGCCCTCGGCTATTGCATTTATTCGCCCCTTGAGCGGATATTTGCCTTCAACATCAGCGGCGACGATATGCGGCTGTTTTCGAGAGCGACGGAGGAATATCTTCTCAACCATCTCGGACATTCCTTCAAGACCCTGGATTTCTACAAGGACGTAAAACGGTAGCTTTACCGAGAAAGGCTTGATATAGATGCTTTTTACAGCAAAAACCTTAAAAACCCTTGAATACGACAAGATAATAGAGCAGCTTGCAGAGGCGGCGGCCACCGAGGGCGCAAGGGCGAGAGCGCTGGCGCTCGTGCCTACCGACGATTATGAGACGGTCGTCTTGCGGCAAAACAGGACCGAGGATGCAAAGCGCCTGATAAACGCCAAGGGCTATCCGCCCTTTTATGCGGAGGAGCGTACCTCCTCGTCGGCAGAGCGCGCTTATAAGGGGGCTGTGCTATCGCCCACGGAGCTATTTGAGATAGCGTCGCTTCTGCGCTCGGCGAGGCTGACGCTTGATTATATAAATACGGACAAGCCCTTTGACACCTGCCTTGACGAGGTGTTTTTGCGGCTTATACCCAACAGACCCCTTGAGGAAAAGATTTTCCGCTCTATCCTCTCCGCGGATATGATAGCTGATGAGGCCAGCACCGAGCTTGCGGAGATAAGAAGGAAGATACGGAATACCAACAATAAGATAAAGGACACGCTCCAGAGCTACGTTGGCGGTGCGAGGCTGAAATATCTCCAGGAAAATATCGTTACTATGCGTAACGGCAGGTACGTTGTCCCCGTAAAGGCAGAGTACCGTAACGAGATGAAGGGCCTTGTTCACGATACCTCCTCCTCGGGCGCGACCCTGTTCGTTGAGCCTATGGCGGTGGTTGATGCAAACAACGAGCTTAAAAGCCTTGCCTCTGCAGAGGAGCACGAAATCGAACGTATTCTCTCCGCCCTTTCGGCAGAGGTGGCGGAGTCCTCGTCGGTCATCTCACTCGATTATCACAATATAACAGACCTTGCGTTCTGCTTTGCCTGCGGTACGCTGGCGATGTCGATGAGGGCGGAGAAGCCCGCGGTAGTTAATAAGCGTATGCTGAGTCTGAAGAAGGCAAGACATCCCCTTATCCCCCGTGAGCGCGTGGTGCCCATTGACGTTTCGGTAGGCGAGAGCTTTGATACGCTGATAATCACCGGCCCCAACACCGGCGGTAAGACAGTCACACTTAAAACGATGGGCCTGCTTGCTCTTATGACCCAGGCGGGGCTTCAGATACCCGCCCTTGAGAGCTCGGTTATGGGCGTGTTCGGTGAGATACTCGTTGATATAGGCGACGAGCAGAGCATAGAGGCCTCGCTTTCCACCTTCTCCTCGCATATGGTGAACGTGGTTGATATTCTGAATAGGGTAGGCGAGCGCTCGCTTGTACTGTTTGACGAGCTTGGCTCCGGCACCGACCCCATCGAGGGCGCGGCACTTGCCATAGCGATACTTGAGCGCTGTGCCGACAGAGGAGCCCTTTCCGCAGCTACCACTCATTACGCAGAACTGAAGGTCTACGCTCTGCAGACCCCCGGCGTGCAAAACGCCTCCTGCGAGTTCGACGTAGAGACCCTGCGCCCC
>CAZABU010000168.1:0-3919 GCA_964483225.1 uncultured Ruminococcus sp.
GACCATATTGATCTCACCCTCGTACATTGCTATGGAAACTCTGCGTATGATCTCGGCGTCGAAGCCAAGCTGGCGAAGGTTTTTCTTAACCTGGACCGATGCCTGACCGGCAGACGTAAAATCGTCGCCCTCAACGTCGAAACGAAAAACTAATTTTTCATTCATTTTGCAACCTCTGCAGTCCCCACGAGTCCGTTGGAATACAGAAGGCCGCAGGTGTTATAAAGAGTCTTGTCCGTGCTCATCATAACGATTCCGTTCTCCTTGGCGAGCTCGATCATCTCCTCACTCGGCTCCTTGGAGCGGACGAATACGATGCAAACCATATCCATCATCAGCGCGGTGCGTATAACCTGCGGGTTTACAAGACCCGTCAGCAGCACCGCCTGGTCGGTAACGTAAGCGAGTACGTCGCTCATGAGGTCACAGCCAAAGGCGGAATAAACGTGCTTGCCGAGGTTTTCTTCTCCGCAGAGCACACGTGCACAAAGCAGCTCTTGCATTTTTGAAATTTTCATAGCTATCCTTTTTCGGTTATCCGAATTTAGTTGTTATATTTAGCAACAATGCCCTCGACATCCTTAGTAGTAAGTCTACCGTATACATCCTCGTTTACAGTAAGCACGGGAGCAAGTCCGCAGGCGCCTATGCAACGGGAAGCGGTAAGCGAGAATCTCCTGTCAGCGGTACATTCATCACCGCTGATACCGAGGACCTCCTGGAGCTTGTTATAGATGTCGCCGGAGCCCTTAACGTAGCAGGCAGTTCCAAGACATACAGCGATGTGATTCTCTCCCTTAGGAGAAAGAGAGAACTGAGCGTAGAAGGTAGCAACGCCGTAAACCTTCTCGAGCGGCACCTTCATTCCCTCGGCGATCTTATTCTGAATCTCGATGGGAAGGTAGCCGTAGATACCCTGCGCCTCCTGCATAACGGCCATAAGGCGGCTGGTGTCGCCTGCATACTTGGCAATTACTGCATCAAGCGCTTTTTCCTGTTCCGCAGTTCCCACGAAGGGAATAGTGGAAAGCTTTTTAAGCATATTTATTTTCCTCCTTTTTGAATGTGAGTGCGTTCTCACACATCATTAGTTAATATTTTAACATATATAAAATAAAAAAGCAATAGAAATTTCTACCTTTTTATAAAAAAATCGATAAATATTTTATCAATATAAACTTAGCCGAAGAAATTTCTGTATTTTTCCTGCATCCGATGGCAGATTTCCTCGGTCAGCCTTGGCGCCCCGCCGCCGACGGGAATACCGTCGATGCTCTCTGCAGCAAGACAGAGCTTGCTTGTGCTGGTTATCAGTACCTCGTCTGCGAAGAACAACTCCTCCTTTGTGAATCCGCGCTCTATGCAGGGAATATTCAGCGACCGACATAGTCCGAGGAGTGTGGCTCTGGTGATTCCCGGCAGTATCCGTGAGTCGGTGGGGTGGGTAATGAGGGCTCCGTCCTTCAAAATCGATACGTTTGAGTGGGCACATTCGGTGACGGTGCCACATCGGTGGAGCACGGCCTCGTCGGCGCCTCTGCGCTCTGCCTCGGTAGAGTACAGAACGTTGGGCAGGAGATTGACGGTTTTGACGTTGCAGTAGCCGTACCGTTTGTCCTCGGCAAGAATCAGCTTCAGTCGCTTGTCAGGCGAGGGGAGAGTAAATTCGTCTACGGTTATCAACAATCCTGTTTCATTCACATCTGCTGCGGAGTGGCGCCTTTCCGTAAGTGCTCGGCTCAGCTGGAAGTAGAGGAAATAAGACTCAAGCCCCGCGCGGCGCACCGCCTCAAGTAGCAGTCCTGTCAGCTCGTCGAAGGAAGGTACGGGTGAGTAGCCGAGATAAGCGCAATTACCGAGAAAGCGCTCTACGTGCTCCTCAAGCTGAAAAATCTTGCCGCCCTCGCCAATGGCGGCATCGTAAACCGCATCACCGAAAAATATGCTCCTGTTGCTTAAAGGTATGCGAATATCCTCCCGTCTACCAAAGCTTCCGTCGTAATATGCAAAGCCGCTCATACACATCTCCTTTCGCTTTCTGCCCCGTAATAAAACTTGAAAATCGAAATTTTTGTTTTGTAATATATGATATTATATTCAGCAAAGGCGAAATGAGTGCAAAATAAAAAAGCGGCTTTTGTGCCGCTTTTTCTCTGTGATGCAGGTTAGAATTTTTTTTCAAAAACGACCTTTCCGTCAAGCTCCTTAATCGTAAAGGTGCGGTTTTCGTAGACCATATAGGTCCTGGGATTTCCTTCCTTAGGCAGAGCTGCAGAGCCGGGATTGAGATAGTAGTTTTCGTCACCGAATTCCACGCATTTCAGGACGTGGGTATGTCCGTGGAGAAGTATTTCGCCCTTGCGGAGCGCAGGGGGAGTGTCCGTGTTGTAACGGTGCCCGTGGGTGGCAAGAACGGTAAGCCCATCAAGGGGAAGATAGGCGTAATCCGCAAGAATGGGGAACTCCAGCACCATCTGATCCACCTCGGTATCGCAGTTTCCGCGGACGGCAAGAATCTTGTCGCGGTTTGCGTTCAGCAGGGAAATCACCGCCTTGGGGTTATAGGTTTTCGGTAGGTCATTTCGCGGGCCGTGATAGAGCAGATCACCAAGTAGCAGGAGCTTTTCCGCCCCCTCTTTTTCGCAAGCCTCAAAGATTGCCCTCGCGCTGTCGAGATCGCCGTGGATATCAGATGCAATAAGAATCTTCATTATTACCTCGAATTTTTTTATTTTAATTTTATCACTTCAAAATTCAAATGTCAAGCAATAAACTCGGTTTTGATTGGTTCGCAAGGCGGAATATAATTTTTATATTGACTTTTTAAGAAAGGTATGCTATAATTCAAGCAAATTTTAATACTAATTTTTTTGGGGGGAAAATGAAAATATCATCAACTCTTAATCTCCATTTCCATTCTACGGACGAGCCCTTGGAATATATAAGAGCGGGGCTGCGTTTCATGAGGGTGGCGGGCTTTGACGCCGCAGATTTCTCCATGAAAATAATCCAAAACGCAGGCGATGGGTGGAAGAGATATATCGAGGCGACGCTCGAAGCCGAAAATGAATTCGGCATAAAATTTGAGGTGTGTCACCTTCCTTTTATTGATGCAAAGGTCGCTAAGTATCCCGCCCTCATATCCGAGTTTGACATTATTATGCACAGGGCCATTGACGCGGCTGCGCTTCTTGGAGTTGATTATGCGGTGCTTCACCCCAACACCACCAATCTTCCCTTGGATTCATTCAAGCGAGAGGAGCAGTACGACTCTGTAATGAGACATCTTGAGCCATTCGTTGAGCATGCGACGAGGGTCGGAGTCCGTCTCGCGGTGGAAAATATGCGTCTTACACCTACATCTGTCCCCGCCCATCGCTATTGTCAGCATCCCGACGAGCTTTGTGATATTGCCGATGCCTGCGGCATTGATGTTTGCTGGGACTTCGGTCACGCTAACACATGCGGATTAAAGCAATCCGAGTCGCTTGCCTACATTGGAAAAAGACTGAAGGTGCTTCACGTAAACGATAACGGAGGAATCGAGGACGATCACATTCCGCCCTTCTCCGGAACCGTTGACTGGCGTGACGCAATGAATGGTCTTAAGCTCGCGGGTTTCTCCGGGAACTTTAATTATGAAATAAAAACTAGGAATATTCCGGAGTCTCTTAGAACATCCTTTGCGGCGTATCTTCTTGACTCTGCAAGGGAACTGATATCTTACATTTAATATGTATGGCAGTTTGGAAATAAAAATCTTTAGCGCTTATAGTTAATTTGGCGGAGATATACTTAGAGATATCCGAAGAAAAAATTAAGCTAAATTAAGCTCAAACTTCAAAACTCGAAAAACTCAAAAAAGTAAGTTGCCAAAGTAAAATCCGTTTTCAAAAGCGGTGAGGGATTTGCCAAAGTA
>CAZABU010000169.1:0-3886 GCA_964483225.1 uncultured Ruminococcus sp.
CCATAGGCCCCGGCCTCTTCCTTCAGGCCGATTACGCCATCGGCGGTGCGGACGGAACCCTCGGCAGAGGTATGCAGTGGCAGGGTATGTCCCTCTGGATGACCCTCCGTTACGGAAAGACGCCCTGGATAACAAGCTCATATATTCCTACCATCAAGGGTAAGCTCTTCTTCCTTGAGGAGCTGGCAGGTCCGCTGGTTGCGGAGTGCAACTGATAAAATGAGTGAGAAGAAGGGAATTGCCGTGGCGGGCTCGGTGCTTGTTGACAGGATCAACGAGATATCCGCATATCCCGCCTCCGGCGAATTGACGAAGATACTGTCGGTCTCCCGTGCCGTTGGCGGCTGTGTACCCAACGTGGCTATTGATATAAAGCGAGTCGACGGAAGTATCCACGTCCTGGCGGTCGGAAGAATCGGCAACGATGCCGACGGCGATTTTTTGGTGAATACGCTGACCGAAAACGGCGTGGACGCTTCAATGCTGACAAGAGGAGATACTCCAACGAGCTTTACCGACGTTATGAGCATTGTGGGCGGGCAGAGAACCTTCTTTACCTATCCCGGTGCCTGTGCCGAGTTCGGACTTGAGGACGCGGCGCTCGATGAGCTTGACGTAAAAATGCTTCACCTCGGCTATTTTCTGCTTCTGGATAAGGTCGACGGCGGCGACGGCGTGAAAATTCTCGAAAAGGCTCGGCAGAAGGGAATAAAGACCTCAATTGACCTTGTCAGCGAGAACAGCGATAGGTACGGACTCGTAAAGGATTGCCTCAGGTACGTGGATAACGTTATTATAAACGAGCTTGAGGCGGGAATGATCGCGGGCATTGAGTCACGTACCGATAACCTTATGGAGATAGCCCGAGCTATCAAGGCTATGGGTGTTGCCGAGCGCGTTATCATTCATATGCCCGAGGTCGGCGTCTGTCTGTCAGATAACGGTTATTTTGAGCTGCCGTCACTGAAGCTGCCCGCAGGCTACATAAAAGGGAAGACCGGCGCCGGCGACGCTTTTTGTGCCGGTGCGCTTATAGGTATATACCGAGGCCTTGACGAGATGGGGGTGCTCACTCTCGCAACTAAGGCTGCTGCCGCTTCGCTGTCGAGTGCCGATTCCATTGGCGGTATGGTCAGCGAGGAAGCGATAGACTCGCTTCTTAGGCAAATGAATATTGAGTTTTAACGGAGATTTTAATATGCTTGTAAATTTGAATGACGTATTGAAAAAAGCGCAGGAGGGCAAATATGCCGTCGGTCTTTTCAACACCACCGACAGCGATATGCTGGAGGCTGTTATTGCCGCTGCGGAGGAGCTGAACTCTCCCGTTGTCATCGGTACCGCAGAGGTGCTTTTGCCTTACGGCGAGCTTGCCCTGATTGCCCCCTCGATCATTGCCGCCGCCAAGAGAGCAAAGGTGCCGGTGGTTGTTCATTACGACCACGGACTTACCTTTGACCGCTGTATCGAGGCGTTGAAGCTCGGCTTCTCCTCGGTCATGTTCGACGGTTCTGCCAAGGATTATGATGCGAATATTGGAGAAACGAGAGAAATTGTGAAGATCGCTCACTCCTTTGGTGCATCTGTGGAGGGCGAGATCGGGCACGTCGGAAACGCCATCGATGGCGACGAGGAGCTTGCCGATATGTATACCACACCTGAGGAGGCTGAGGCATATATCAATGCCACCGGAGTTGACGCCCTTGCGATTGCGATCGGCTCGGCTCACGGAGTTTATAAAAAGAAGCCTATGCTGAACATCGGGCGTTTGAAGGAGATCCGAGCGAAGGTGGATACACCCCTCGTCCTTCACGGCGGTAGCGGGCTTTCCGACGAGGACTTCCGTGAAACCATACGCGAGGGAATTGCAAAGGTGAATATCTTCACCGACCTCTGCCTTGCAGGTGACAGAGCCACTGCCGATGGTGGAAGGCAGGGCATAGGTTACCTTGAAACACGCAATCTCAAGGTTGCTTATATCAAGGAAGAGGTAAAGAAGAAAATGCGCCTGTTCGGCTCGGTCGGTAAGGCATAAAATTAAAGGCGGAAAAGACGTCCTATGGCAAAGCCGTGAAGGCTCGGTCAAGAAGGCTCTTTTCCGCTTATTTTTAGTTGAATATGCTCTCGACGGTGCGACGGCACACCGCGGGAGAATAGGTCCAGCTGTCAATGTGTGACACTCTTTCTGTATCGATAAAGTATTCCAGCCGCGCCGGTCTTATGGGCTCGGGCTGTGTATCGATAAGAATAAGCTTTATCTTCATTTTTTCGGGAATTATACTTTTTATGTAGACTGCCGCCGTCTGCCCGGCCTGCACGTCGTCGCGGTATTCCGCAAGTCCTGCAAGATTGGGCATAAGCTCGACGAAAACGCCGTAGCTCTCCACGCTTCGGATTATCCCCCTCACCGTCTGTCCCTCGGAGAAACGGGCGGCGTTCTCCTCCCAGCTTCCAAGCAGCTCACGAACGGAAACGTAGATCCGTCCTCGGTCGTCAACGGTCTTAACTACCGCGTGGATGCGGTCGCCTACGCGCACTCTCGCCGAGGGGTGAGATATACGTGAAACCGAGATACTGTCTATGGATAGCAGAGAAACGATGCCGCAGCCGATATCCACGAAAGCGCCGAAGCTTTCAAGGTGGGTTATTTTAGTCGGAATTATATCCCCGGGCGTGAGATGTGAAACGTAGCTTCTCTGGCATTCCTCCTGGGCCGCTCTGCGTGAAAGAATAGCGATCGGCTCACCCGAGGGGCTGACGTCAAAACCGATAACCTTGAAGCAGACTGCCTTTCCCACCCTCGTGAGTATGGCAATCTCCTTTTGCGGCTCTCCCTCGCGGCACATCTCGCATTCCTCCCTTGGGATTATAGCCCGTATGCGTGAGGGCAGGTCGATATGAAGCGACAGCGAGTGGTCGCAAAGCGCCGCGTGTGCCTCAAGTATGACTCCTCGCTCCTGCGCAAGCATAAGCCCTTCGGCTGAGGAGATATAATCGTAGTTTTCCTTTGTTTGTATCAGCATTCCCTCGGGTAGGTATTTGTTCATAGCGTAAAGCCTTCCTCTCGCATTTCTTTTCCTATCAGAATACTATGCGCGAGGGGGCGGTTTTATTACCGATTTATCCCTGGGATAGCCCGAAGCTTACCTGGATCGCACTGTTTACGCTGCTCATCGTCGCATCGTCCAGATGCCCCATCTTTTCCTTTAACCGTTTCTTGTCTATCGTTCGTATCTGCTCGAGAAGTATTATGCTGTCCTTTGCAAGCCCTGCATCCTCGCCGGGGACGTCAATGTGCGTCGGGAGCTTGGTCTTGCTCATTCTCGAGGTAATTGCCGCCGCGATCACCGTGGGGCTGTATTTGTTTCCTATATCGTTTTGTACGATCAGCACGGGGCGGAGCCCGCCTTGCTCACTGCCGATCACAGGACTCAGATCGGCGTAATAAATATCACCGCGTTTTATGTTCATTTTCTACCGTCATTATTTTCCCAACAGATAGGGAAGATATTTCGCACTCCTTTTGAGATTACGTTATTATTTTGCACCCATATTTGTATTTTAATCACAACCGGGCGGAAGATTTTATCCCTATATCATTTTATGCCAAATAAATATTTCCTCTACAAATTCTCCAAATAAGAACAGAAAATGACAAAATTATCGCGAAAATTTGAAAAAAATGTTGCAATTATTCAAACAATGTGCTAAAATGTTCGTATAATACGTGCTAAAAGCACGATAAGGAGGTTCGTATGAACAAGTTCTTCAAGCTCGTCGGGTTTGATCCCGTCGAAAAGCAAACGAGCGTCAAGACAGAGATCGTTGCAGGTATCGTTACCTTCCTTGCAATGGCTTACATTTTGACGGTCAACCCCGCACAGAT
>CAZABU010000170.1:0-3819 GCA_964483225.1 uncultured Ruminococcus sp.
TATGCACAAAAAATCCGCCGTTTTCGGCACCTGCGGGAGCCGTAGGGATAAAGTAGGGGGAGAACATAAAAAAGCGCGCCCGTGAGTCGGACGCGCTAAGGCTTTGTGTAATTTTTTATGCAAGGAGCTTTCTGACAAAAGCGACCTCTTCTTTGGAGATCTTCTCGTCAACGGAAAGGAAGCAGAGGCAGAAGGAAAGGAGCGCCGCCTTATTGGAGGAGGAAAGAGAATCTGCGATCTGGTCGCAAAGCTCACGTCCCTCGTCGTTGCCCCAGGTTCTGACAATGCCCATAATAGCATCGTAGCTATGGTTGGCGTCGAGAAGGTCGTTTACGAAAGCGTACTCGGAGTTGGAGAGCTTGCCGTCTGCGCCGAGGCAGGAGGCAATAATCATAAGCATACCCTTGGTGGAAGCATCGTCGTCGCCGTCAAAGAAATCGACAAGCGCCGAATTTAACTGAGAGAATTTCTGACGAGCCATATCAAGAAGCTCGTTGTAGGAAAGGTTTACGTAACCCTGCATAATTTCGTTAAAGTCTGCCATTGGAATGTTCCTCCTAAAATTTATTGGATATTTAGATTTTAGCACAAACTTACACCGTTGTCAAGCAATTCATAAAAATGACAGTCGGGATTTACAAGCACAGGTGTATACTTTCGCAAAAATAAATTTGTAACTAATTTGTAAGTGCTATTGAATTACCAAAAAAAATATGGTAAAATAAGGACAAAGGAAATAAAAACTGACAGGAGAACAAAAATGACCTACAAAATCGTTGCAGACTCGTCTGCGAACCTCACCAGCCATAACGGAGGGATCCCCTTTGAAAGTGTGCCTCTTCGCATTATGACCGACGAAAAGGAATACGTAGACAACGCCGAGCTCGACGTCCACGGTATGCTTGACGATCTGGCAAAGTACAAGGGCCGTTCCCACACCTCCTGCCCTAACTCCGAGGAATATCTTGCGTCCTTCGGCGACGCGGAGAACGTTTTCGTCGTTACCATCACCGCCGAGCTCTCCGGCAGCTACAATGCGGCAAAGGTTGCGGCAGACACCTATATGGCAGAGCACCCCGGCAGACGCGTTTTCGTAGTAAATTCTCATTCCACCGGCGGCGAGTGCGTCCTTCTTTGCGACAAGCTTTGCGAGCTGATCAACGCGGGAGTTCCCTTTGACGATATCGTAGAGCAGATCACCGCCTACAACAAGCGCACCCGCCTTATCTTCGCTCTGGAATCTATGAGAAACCTTGCCAACAACGGCAGAGTCAGCCACCTGGTTGCCAAGATGGCCTCCATCATCGGTATTCGCGCCATCGGCAGAGCCTCCAGCATCGGTACTCTTGAAATGACCAACAAGTCCCGCGGCGTTCAGAACGCGATGACCGATATAGTGAAGAATATGCAGAAGGAGGGCTGCATCGGCGGGAAGGTATACCTCCATCACGCCGACAACGAGATCGCGGCCAAGCTCCTCAAGGAAAAGATTGAGGCCGCCTTCGAAAGGGTAAAGGTTATCGTCGGCGAGCTTCGCGGCCTTTGCGGATTCTACGCAGAGCGTGGCGGCGTGATGGTCGGATTTGAAGCCGCAACCGATGATTAATCCCGATATTTGTAAATTAAAGTAGTCGTTTTTTAGTATTTTTTCCTATAAGTAAACCGCTCCCACCCGTTCGGTAGGAGCGGTATTTTTGTCTATCAGATTTTCTTCGCCAGAAGAACTCGGGTAAGTCCTCCGTACTTGCGGAGGATCTTCTTTTCCTCATAGCCGCACTTTTTGCAGTTGTTAAGGCTCCAGGGGTTGTTCGGGGAAACGGTGACAGAGAGCCACTTGAAGCCGCTGCGGCGCGCGCTCTCCTCTAAGTGCTGTATCAGCAGATACTGTATTCCGTTGCCGCGGAACTCGGGACGGACGATGGCCAGCTTCAGATTTGCGTTTTCGAGAATATCCTCCACCTCGTCGATATCCTTGGCCAGATTTTCCGGCCCGTCACCGGCACAGAAAAGGATACCGAAGGCTATCATTTTTTCCTCATAGAATACACCGAGCACCACGCTTGGCTCATCGAAGCAGGGCGCCAGCGTTTCATACGTATTTCTGCGCAGGAAATCCGAATCTCCCTTCGCATACTCAAAGGCCTCCTCCTGTATATCAAGCAGGTCGGGAATAGAAGAAATATCCAGCCTTCTGAAGCTGAGGAGCGACGTATCAATTTTCATATTAATCTCCATTCTGCCGCCATCGGCGGCCTTAAATTTTCGGTTTGAGTCCTTCTCAGACCTTTGCGGTCACTATAAGGAATCCGAGATTTACAAAGAAATCAGAGGAAAGGAATTTCTCCTCCAGCTCATCGAAATGCTCGGTGAGCCACTCGTATTCCGTCTGTATTTCGCTGTTGTGGGCGCTTCTTGCCGCGGTGACCTTCACGCTGTTGCGAAGGAACATAAACATAATGTCGAAGAAGGCCTCCTTCTCCGGGTAGTCCATACCGGCGGAATTGATTCCCATTTTCTCATACCTGATGTCCTTGTATCCGGCGCGGTGCAGGATCGTAAACAGCTCTCGGCCCGAATAGCGGTAGCCGGTGGTATCGCACTTTGCCAGCATATTAAAGGAGCGCTCGAAGTACATATTCTCATCGGGGTAGGCGAAATTGAGTCCGTCGTCAACGTTTCTGATAAATATAGTGGCGCCTCTTGCGGCAACCTTTCTCAGATTTTTCATAACCACGTAGGGGCTCTTGAGATGGGCGACAACGGCCAGCACGTTTATCCAGTCGAACTTCTCAATATCGTTCTCCTCCATTATCTGCTCCAGCTCCTCAAGGAAATCCTCCGACTCCAGATCCAGACGGTAGAACTTCACGCGGTCACTCTCGAAATCGGCCTTTGCCTTTGCCACGAAGCTCTCGTTGAACTCCACGCCGATTATCTTCTCGATCTCGGGGCGGTCACCCAGCCTCGCCATCATCGTACGGCCGTTTCCGCAGCCTATATCAAGAGCGCAAAGTCCGCTCTTGCCGCGCAGATGCTCCTCGTACACGGGCATATCGAAATCTAACAGCAGCCGCTGCTGGATCTCCAGGCGCTTGGCCTCCACCTTGTTATCCTGGCTGAAGAAGCCTACCTTGTTTTCTCCGCCTATATGGACGCGCTTCTTCGTCCTCTCCCGCCTTGTGCGCAGCTCCTCCTGGATTATCTCCTCGTAGTCGGTGACTCCCACCTTATCTTTAAGAATCGGGAGCAGCAGCTCAATGGAATTGAAGGAATAAACGTCGGTATATTTTATCGCGCTGATGTGCTTTATTCTGTCGATCTCCTGCTCGGTGAACAGAGACTCCATGGCGTCGGTTTCAAACTCAAACTCCGGCGTGATTATGGGCAGGAAGGAGCACATGGGATTTGCCAGGGCGGAGCGAAGCTCCTGATAGGTCACGTCGTCGCTCTGATTGCATTTCGAGAAGAAGCCGGGCGTCAGAATCAGTATCATAAGCGACACGTTACCCGCGATCTCCTTGCAGGCCGACATGAAATTATCTCCGTGCTTGAGGCATTTGGGAGCGTAGAACAGCTTCAGCTTATTCTTCGCGTGAGAGCAGAGGTCGGAATAGATGTTCGCGGCCAGCATACTTCCCTCTCCGCGGTAGCAGATGAAAATATTGTATTCGTTAGACATATTCGCGCCTTTCGACAAAATTCGTTTTCTTATAGTTTAGCATAATAAAGCGCAAATGTCAAGTTTCTACCGCAGGCAAAAAATAGAGGCTCCGTACAGCCGTACGGAGCCTTGTGCATATCATGGCGGCGCGGTCATCC
>CAZABU010000171.1:0-3792 GCA_964483225.1 uncultured Ruminococcus sp.
CCGCGCCGCTGAGCACGAAGAACAGAACGAACAGAGGAGCCGTCCATCTGTCCACTCTCTCCATCAGCTCCTCGGAGAAGTCACAGTAGTTGCAGAATACCGTACCCAGCATCATGCAAACGAGCAGGGAGGAGAAGGAGATGTGCACGCCGCCGATCTCAAACCTCATCATCGAGAGCGCGATGGTAAGAAGCACGAAGGTCACCGACATGGAAAGACGCTTGGAGCGGGAATGGAAGAAGCGCTCGCAGAAGGTGAAGAGCACGCCCATAGCGACTCCGAGAGCCAGCGACAGCACTACCTCAAGCAGGGGCTCGACGATAATGGAAACCGCGTCAACGTTACCGGACTTCAGAGCCTTGGCAACGCCGAAGGAGATAGCAAAGAGCATAAGCCCCACCGCATCGTCCAGAGCAACGACGGGCAGAAGGATATCCGTCAGAGGACCCTTCGCCTTATACTGCTTGACGACCATCAGCGTGGCCGCGGGAGCGGTGGCGGAGGCGATAGCACCGAGGACGATGGCCGCCTCAAGGGGGAGCTTTTCGGGAATAGCGAAATGCAGGGCGATCAGCGCCGCATCAACGACGAGGGTGGTAAAAACGGCCTGGAAGATGCCGACGATGGTGGCCTGGCGACCGATCTTCTTCAGCTGGGAGAGGCGGAACTCGTTACCGATAGAGAAGGCGATAAAGCCGAGAGCCACGTCACAGAGAATGGAGTAGGTGTCCACGTCCTCAAGAGAGATGAAGCCGAGGCCGGGAACGCCAAAGGCGCCGAGGCAGTAGGGGCCGACGAGAATACCCGCGATAAGATATGCGGTAACCGCAGGGAGCTTTGCCAGCTTTGCGGCGCGGGAGAGCATAAGTCCCGCGAAAAGCGCGATCGAAATAGATAAGAGAGCTTGCATTGTAAAGCACTTCCTTGATTATATATTATTTCCAATACAGTATTGTAGCACCAAAAAAACTTAAAGTCAATACCAAAACTGTACAAATATTCACTTAAAAAACAACTACGAATATTGACTTTTACCTATAAATGTTGTAATATATAACTCGGTATGCAAAACGAAAGTAAAGGAGTCATGGAAAATGCTTAAAAGCATAGAAGAAAAGCTCATAACCGAGGTGAAGCAGGAGGCCGACGTCGTAGTGGCGGGCGGCGGTATTGCCGGAATCGCGGCGGCTCTTTCCGCGGCAAGGGCGGGCGCTAAAACGGTGCTGCTGGAGCGCGGATTTATCCTCGGCGGTCTTGCCACGGCGGGACTCGTCACCATATATCTTCCCCTTTGCGACGGCGAGGGGACCCAGGTGTCCTTCGGTATCGCCGAGGAGCTTCTCCGCCTTTCCGTAAAGCACGGTGCTGAGGCCAGATATCCTGCCGCGTGGCTGGAGGGCGGCACTCACGAGGAGAGGTGCAAAAAGCGCTTTGAGGTGCAGTTCAATCCCTGGATCTTTGCCATAGAGGCAGAGCGGCTGCTGCTCGAAGCAGGTGTTGAGATGCTTTACGGCACTGCGGTCTGCTCGGTGCATAAGGAGGACGGTCGCATCGACGCCCTCGTCCTTGAGAGCAAGGCCGGTAGATTTGCGGTAGGTGTGAAAAACTGTGTCATCGACGCCACCGGTGACGCCGACGTCTGCTGTCTTGCGGGAGCCGAAACGTCTATCTACTCCGGCGGCAACGGCATCGCCTCCTGGTATTATTATCTGAAGAGCGGTGAGCTCGGGCTGAAGCAGCTTGGCGTTCTTGAGCGCGCCGAGGGGCGCGGCGGCTCGGTCATTCGCGAGGGCGAGTTCAAGAATTTCCCCACCGAGAAGATACCCGAATTTATGATAAAGTCCCACGGACTCATTCTCTCGGATATCCTGACGCGCCGCGAGGCAGGGGAAAAGGACCTCGTGCCCACCTCCATCGCATCTATACCCCAGTTCCGTATGACGAGGCGCCTGGTCGGTCACTACGACCTTCACGACGGCGAGATAAAAAAGGTCTTCCCCGACTCCGTGGGAATGTGCTCGGATTGGCGCTACCGCGGCCCCGTGTACGAGATCCCCTTCCGCACCCTTTGGGGTAAGGCCGTCAAGAACCTGATGGCGGCAGGCAGATGTATTTCCGTCACCGACGAGATGTGGGATATCACAAGAGTTATCCCCGTTTGCGCCGTTACCGGTGAGGCTGCCGGCCTTGCCGCCGCTATGACGGATAACCTCGAAAATATAGATATTTCCGCCCTTCAGGCAGAGCTCACCAACCGCGGCGTAAAGCTGCATTGGGCGGAGTTAATGTAAATAATTATAGTCAGAAAGTAGTAAAAATGTGCGAAAATCACATTAATGAGAACGCAAAATCCGTAGAGTCATCGGAAGTAAATTCCGTACTCGCAGGGCGTAGCAAGCGCACCCCTATCCAGCTTTCCGACAGCTTCAGCTACGGCAGGCTGATCCGCTTTACGATACCATCCATCGCTATGATGGTATTTACCTCGATATACGGCGTGGTGGACGGACTCTTCGTGTCCAACTTCGTCGGCAAGACACCCTTCGCCGCCATAAACCTGATCTTCCCCCTCATTATGATAATGGGTGCGGTGGGCTTTATGATCGGAACGGGAGGCACCGCCATAGTAGCAAAGACCTTCGGTATGGGTGACTCCCGACTTGCAAACAGATATTTCTCCTTCCTCGTTTACGCCACGGTGGTCTCCGGCGTGGTCCTCGCCGCCGTTGGTATTATCTGCGCCCGTCCTATTGCGATGCTTCTGGGCGCCGAGGGCGAGATGCTGGAGTACTGCGTGGTGTACGCCCGCATAGTGCTGGCTGCTCTGCCGTTCTTTATGCTGCAGAACGTGTTCCAGAGCTTCTTCATCACCGCCGAGAAGCCCAAGGTGGGCCTTGCGGTCATAATCGCCGCAGGCGTTACCAATATGGTGCTGGACGCCCTGTTCGTCGCGGTATTCGGCTGGGGCCTTGAGGGTGCCGCTGTGGCGACTGCTCTCAGCCAGTTCGTTGGCGGAGCTGTACCCCTTATATATTTTGCAAAGCCCCGCGGTGCAACGCTGGTGCTCGGAAAAACCGAGTTCTACGGCCGAACCCTCCTTGCCACCTGCGTCAACGGCTCCTCGGAGCTTATGAGCAATATCTCCTCCTCGGTGGTCACCATTCTTTATAATTATCAGCTGATGCGCTTTGCGGGCGAGGACGGAATCGCCGCCTACGGAGCGATGATGTACGTCGGATTCATCTTCGTTGCCATATTCATCGGCTTTGTGATGGGTGCCGCCCCCGTCGTCAGCTATCACTACGGCGCCGGAAACTCCACAGAGCTTGGGAGCCTTTATAAAAAGAGCCTGCGCATAGTCGGACTCACCGGCGTATGTATGGCCATACTTGCGATGCTGCTCTCCCGCCCCCTCTCGATGCTCTTCGTGGGCTACGACGAGGCCTTATATGAGCTGACGGTGCGCGGATTTATGATATTTGCCGTCCACTTCCTCGTTTGCGGGCTGAACATCTTCGGCTCCGCCTTCTTTACCGCTTTGAACAACGGCGCGGTATCCGCCGCGATTTCATTTTTACGTACCCTTGTGTTCCAGTGCCTCTCGGTGCTCATCCTGCCTATCTTCTTCGGGCTTGACGGCGTGTGGTTCTCCATAGTCGCTGCGGAGCTTGGCGCCCTTGCGGTGACGGTGGCCTTCCTTGTGACAAAACGGAAGAAATACGGATATGCATAAATCTGAGGCTGTCGCATTTAGGCGCAACCGAATAAAAAACGACAGAAGCATTGTCATAA
>CAZABU010000172.1:0-3748 GCA_964483225.1 uncultured Ruminococcus sp.
AGGCGGCGGCGTTGCCGAGGTCAGCGTAACCGACAGCTACATAGAGATCGTCCTCGACGACCACGGTCCCGGTATAAAGGACATTGAGCAAGCAATGCAAGCGGGTTATTCCACTGCTTCCGACAATATTCGCTCTCTCGGCTTCGGCGCGGGAATGGGACTTCCGAATATGAAGAAGAACAGCGATTTTATGGAAATAGCCTCTACGCCCGGTGTGGGCACGCGCATAGTTATGCGTGTGAATTATAGTGCGGAGGGTTGATATGAACTCTTATAAGCACTCCGTCCTTTTGGACCAAAGCAAATGCACCGGCTGTACCACCTGCCTCAGGCACTGTCCCACCGAGGCCATAAGAATTAAAGACGGACACGCGGTTATCGATTCGGAAAGATGTATCGACTGCGGAGCCTGCATACGTTACTGCCCGCAGAAGGCAAAGCACGCGGAATGCAGCCGGCTTGCGGATATGGAGCGCTTCAAATGGAAGATCGCCCTGCCCGCCCCCACGCTCTACGGTCAGTTTGACAATCTTGACGAGGTCGACTACGTGTTAAACGGTCTGTTAAAGATCGGATTTGATGACGTTTACGAGGTTTCAAAGGCTGCCGAGCTTGTATCGGCGTACACAAGGATATACCTCAATACCGACGGTGTTGTCAAGCCGGCTATCAGCTCTGCTTGCCCCGTTGTAATGCGTCTTATCGGCATTCGCTTCCCCAGTCTCAGCCGGCACGTTATTCATATGCTTCCGCCTATGGAGATCGCGGCAAAGCTGGCAAGGGAGCGCGCGCTGGAGCAGCATCCCGAGCTTTCCCCCGAGGATATCGGTGTATGCTTTATTTCTCCTTGTCCCGCAAAGGTAAGCTACGTTAAGAACGGCTTTGCCGGCTATAAAAGCGCGGTTGACGAGGTCATCTCGATAAACGACGTTTATTTTCTGCTTATCGGTAAGATGAAAAAGGGCGAGCCTCAGAAAATGCTTTCGGAATCCGGAAGGATCGGTATCGGTTGGGCGCGCTCCGGCGGAGAGGCAACCGCCATATTCAACGACGACTATCTCGCCGCCGACGGAATTGAAAACGTGATACACGTACTCGACCAGATGGAGAGCGGAAGCTTCCCTCCCCTGGAGTTCATTGAGCTCAACGCCTGCACGGGCGGCTGTGTCGGTGGGGTGCTCACGGTGCAGAATCCGTTTATTGCAAAGGCAAGGCTGCAGACCCTTCGCCGTTATTTGCCTATATCTCAGAATCTTCTCCCAAAGGATGAAGAATACGTTTCGGCGGACTATCTTTTCGAGGATATGCCGAAGTACCGTCCTCTCTCGAAGCTCAGCGACAGCATCGTCGAGTCAATGAGAATGATGACGGATATACAAAACTTCAAGTCCACGCTTCCCGGTATCGACTGCGGCTCCTGCGGTGCTCCGACCTGCCGCGCCTTTGCCGAGGACGTGATCAAAGGGCTTACTTGTCCCGAGCGTTGCCTCATTATGAATTATGGGGTTCCGACCGAGGACGGGAAGGATTGAATATGACCGTAGAAGTTTTTGCAAAAGAGCTTGGCTTTGCCCCCATCTGCATCCCCCACCCTGAAAGGGAGGTTGAGGGAGCCTATATCGGAGACCTTTTGAGCTGGGTCATGGGCAGAGCCTGTGCAGGAGATGTGTGGATCACTATTATGTCTAATATCAACGTGGCGGCCGTGGCGACTCTTGCCGACGTATCCTGCGTATTACTCGCAGAGGGAGTTACGCTCGACGAAGAGGTGCTTTCCGTAGCCGAGGCCAAGGGGATAAACGTTTTATCCACCGAGCTTTCCGCCTATGAGGCTGCAAAGGCTGTTTCCTCCGTTATATGAAGAAATATTATTACGATCTCCACATACATTCCTGCCTATCCCCCTGCGGTGACGACGACAGCACTCCTAACAATATCGCCGGTATGGCGAGCCTGTGCGAGCTTGATATCGTCGCTCTCACCGATCACAACAGCACGAAAAACTGTCCGGCATTCTTTGAGGCGGCCGAAAGGTACGGCATCGTTCCCGTTGCGGGAATGGAGCTGACCACCTCTGAGGATATCCACGCAGTATGCTTATTCGAGCGGATTTCGGATGCTATGCGCTTTGATGAATTTATCGCTGGCAGGCGATTGCTTATCAAAAACCGTCCTGCAATATTCGGCGAGCAGCTTATCCTTGACGGAGAGGACAACCTTATCGGCAAGGAGGAGCATCTGCTCACGAGCGCAACGGAAATTTCAATCGATGCACTCTGCGAGGCCGTTTCGGAATACGGCGGAATATGCTACCCTGCTCATATCGACAGAGATGCCAACGGCATTGTTGCGATCCTCGGAACCGTGCCTATGGATCTTGGCTTTGAGGTCTTTGAGGTCAGAGACCGCGAGCGTATCGATGATATGTGCAAGGCCTTCGGCATCGAAAGAAGCCGCATTATCGTAAGCTCGGATGCGCACTATCTTGAGAATATGAGGGATAAGGAGAATTATTTTCTTCTCCCGGAGTCGGATAGCGCCGAGCAGGTAAGACGGGATCTGTTCCGGCATTTGAGAGGTGAAATATGAAAGAGCTTTCACTAAACATACTGGATATTACCGAAAATTCCGTGAAGGCAAAGGCCACCCTTGTGGAAATTCTTATCACAGAGGACGGCGAGAACCTGATTCTTAAGATCACGGATAACGGCACGGGAATGACTGAGGAAACTCTCGCAACCGTGAAAAATCCCTTTTATACTACGCGCATTACACGCAAGGTCGGAATGGGTATTCCGCTTTTACAGATCGCGGCCGAGCAGACCGGCGGCAAGCTGGAAATAGAATCAAAGCATATTGATTCTTACACCGATTGCCACGGTACCACCGTCACCGCGAGCTTCAACAAGGAACACATCGACTTCACGCCGCTCGGCGACACGGTTTCCACCGTTGTTACCCTTATCCAAGGGCATCCGGACACGGATTTCCTCTTTATTCACCGCATAGGTGACCGTGAGATCCGGCTGGATACGCGACAGCTGCGGGAAATTCTCGAGGAGGTTCCCCTCGACACCTTCGAGGTCCTTCAATGGATCAGAGAAAATCTCGAGGAGCAATATCAAGGTATTTGAAAAATTCAAATAAAATATCTAATTTCAGGAAGGAAAGAAAAATGAAATCTTTGGCTGAATTACAGGCAATCAAAGACAGAATGAGAAGCAAAGTCATTCTGAGAGAAGGCGCAGGCGAGATTCGTGTCGTAGTCGGTATGGCTACCTGCGGTATCGCGGCAGGCGCACGTCCCGTTCTCAACGCATTTGTTGAGGGCGTGAACAATCAGGGCCTCTATGAGAAGGTCACCGTTTCCCAGACCGGCTGTGTAGGTTATTGCCAGCTTGAGCCCATCGTTGAGGTATATGAGGCAGGCAAGGAAAAGGTTACCTACATCAAGATGACCGCCGAGAAGGCGGCCGAGGTCGTAGAAAAGCATCTTAAGGGCGGCAAGGTCGTTACGGAGTACACCGTAGCTACCATTGACTGATAGGAGGTTAACAGAATGATTCGTGCACACGTGTTGATTTGTGGCGGTACCGGTTGTACCTCCTCCGGCAGCCAGACTCTCCAGGCTGCATTCAATAAGAGCATCGCTGACTTCGGTCTTGCGGAAGAGGTAAAGCTCGTTCAGACCGGCTGCTTCGGTCTTTGCGCTCTCGGTCCTATCGTTATTATCTATCCCGACGGTACC
>CAZABU010000173.1:0-3671 GCA_964483225.1 uncultured Ruminococcus sp.
ATAATAATATTTTTCTAGACACCTCATCCACCGTAAACGGTCCCCCTTCTCCCACCGGAGAAGGCTGAAAAAACGGCATAACCCGAGGGCTACACCGCTTTTTGACTATTATTATTTACATATTCGTCGGAAATTATCGTTTTTTGCTGTATAAGCTTGCCGTAGGAATACTTATAAACCGCAAAGGATATTACCGCCGTCAGCACGTCGGATATGAGCTGGGTCCAGATGATTCCGTCAAGGCCGAAGAGGTAGTTCATAAGGAAGAGCAGGGGAATGTTTATGAGGCCCTGACGCAGGGAGGAGAGCAGCAGCGACTGCTTGCCCATGCCCATAGCCTGGAAGGTGAAGGACATCTGGAAGTTGACGATCATAAGCGGCACCGCGAGGCAGAGCACGCGCAGGAACTTTGCCGACATGGAAAGGGTCACGGGCTCGCCTATGAATATCTCGCAGATGGGGCCTGCGAGGGACTCAAAGAGGACTATGCACACGCCCGCAAAGGCGATTCCCCAAAGGCGCGCCGTGTCAGAGAATTTCTTCATTCTCTCAAAGTTGCCGGAGGCGAAGTTGTAGGCCACCAGGGGCATCATACCCTGGCACAGACCCATACCCACGTTCATCGGCAGCATATCTATCTTCTTTGCGATACCGATAGCCGCAACGGCAATATCTCCGTGGGTGGAGGAGAGCTTGTTCACCATAATGCTTGACAGGCAGGCGAGGAAGGAGCCGAGAGCAGAGGGGAAGCCCACCGCAAAGACCGAGGCGATATAATGCTTCTTCGGCAAAGCCACCCTCACGTCGAGGGAAATGACCGTCCGTTTTCTTATAACGAAGTAAACCGCAAGGAAGTAGATAAATACCGCCATGTTGGAGAGCATCGTCGCAATTGCCGCGCCCGCAACCTCGTTGCCGGGCTCAAGGATCACGAACATAAAGAGGGGGTCGAGCAAAATATTCAGTACACCGCCAAGACCGAGGCCGAAGCTGGCGTGCTTTGCGTAGCCCTCACTGCGGAGCAGGTGGGACATCGTCATTCCGAGAGTGGAGGGCACCGCTCCGTAAACCACGACCCAAAGGGCGTAGTCGGTGGCGTAGCCGATGGTGTTTTCGGTGGCGCCGAGAAGGTAGAGGAAGGGCTCCATAAAGATATAAAGGAGGATAGAATATACCGCCGAGATGAGGAGCGAGCCGTAGAAGGAAAAGGCCGCAACGCTCCTTGCGTCCCCGTCGCGCTTCTCACCGAGGAGCCTCGATATCAGGCTGCCGCCGCCCACTCCGAAAAGGTTGGAGAGGCAGTTCATCGCAAAGATCAGCACGAAGGCCACGGAGGAGGCCGCAACCTTCAGCGGGTCATCGGTGATACCTATAAAGAAGGTATCCGCCAGGTTGTATATCATTGTGATGAGCTGGCTGATTATAGTCGGTATGGCCAGGGTTGCCAGGGCCTTTGGCACCGGCGTTTTTTCAAATAATTCTCTGTTAGTTTCCATAAAAAATCTCCATCCCCACTATTTTATCACCCTTGTCGAAAAAAGTCAACCGCAAAGCGGGAAAATATACGGGGAGCGCGCATCTTTCCAAAAAGTTTTCAAAATTCTATTTACAAAAACCGTTTGTTGTGATATAATATACGGTGGCATATTTCGGTTGCCCCGCGGCCGACCAATCTTCGCTTCAGGGAGGGCTTTATGAGAATAGATAAATTCCTCTCGGATATGGGAGTCGCCACCAGGCGCGAGGCGGCGAAGGCGGCAAGGTGCGGCGGTGTGACCGTGGACGGCGTTGCGGTGAAGGACGTGTCGAAGCATATCGACCCCGAGCGCTGTACCCTGTGCTATCTTGGCAGACAGATCGTCTATCGGAGGTACGTTTACGTTATGCTGAACAAGCCCGAGGGCTACGTCAGCGCGACGGAGGACTCACGCCTGCCGGTCGTCACCGAGCTTTTGCCCGAGGAGCTTCAGCGTATGGAGCTTTTCCCCGTCGGGCGGCTTGACCGCGACACGGTCGGCCTGATGATACTCACCAACAACGGCCCCCTTGCGCACAGTCTGCTCTCACCGAGGCGGCACGTGGAGAAGGAATATTTCTTCACCGCGGCAGAGCCCCTGCGTGCGGGCGCGGAGGTCGCCTTCAGAGAGGGCGTCACCCTTGCGGACGGCTACGAGTGTAAGAGCGCGGGCCTTGTGCTTTCGGAGGACAGGCTCTCGGGCAGGATAACTCTGACCGAGGGGAAGTACCATCAGATAAAGCGTATGATCGCCGCAGAGGGAAACCGCGTGATCTTCCTTGAGAGGATCAGCTTCGGGGGCATCGGTCTTGACCGCTCGCTTTCCCGCGGTGAGTGGCGGTATCTTTCCGCAGAGGAGGAAACAGCGCTTCTTTGCCAAGCAGAAAAGCAGTAAAATTTTGCCCGCATCGGGCTTGCACATAAGGAGAAACAAATGGATATCTTAAAGACACTGGCAGAAGAATTCAAAATCAAGGAGGAGCAGGTGGCGCAGACCGTTGCGCTCATCGACGAGGGAAACACCATTCCCTTCATCTCCCGTTACCGTAAGGAGGTTACCGGCGGTCTTGACGACGCGACCCTGCGTGACCTTTACGACAGACTTTGCTACCTTCGTAAGATGGACGAGCGCCGTACCGAGATCACCGCGCTCATCGAGTCCCAGGATAAGCTCACCCCCGAGATCAGCTTTGCTCTCGGAAACGCGGCGACTCTCGTGGAGCTCGAGGACATATATCTTCCCTACAGACCCAAGAGAAAGACCCGTGCCTCGGTTGCGAGAGATAAGGGACTTGAGCCTCTTGCAAACTACATTCTCGAGCAGAAGGATTACTACGACGTTACCGTAGAGAACTATGCCTCCCAGTTCCTCGTTCAGAGCGAGGAGAAGGACAAGGAGGTTGCCGACGTTGCCGCGGCTCTTGCAGGCGCATCGGACATCATCGCAGAGGATATCTCCAACAACGCCGAGATCAGAAAGCTGCTCCGTGAGTTCACTATGGAGAACGGCTCCCTTACCGCAAAGGCAACCAAGGAGGAGAGCTCGGTTTATGAAACCTACTACGACTTCTCCGAGCCTATCAAGAAGCTGAAGGGTCACAGAGTCCTCGCCATCAACCGCGGCGAGAAGGAGGAGTTCCTTAAGGTTGAGGTCACCCTCCCCAGAGAGGACGGTATCGCTCAGCTCGTGTCCAAGGTCGTTACCAATCAGAATTCTCCCGTCCTCGGCAGACTTATGGAAACTATTGCCGACGCCTATGACAGACTCCTGTTCCCCGCCATCGAGCGCGAGGTCCGTACCACCCTCTTTGACGATGCCTGCGAGGGCGCGCTGAAGGTATTTGCAGAGAACCTGCGTAACCTTCTTCTTGCCGCTCCCCTGAAGGGCAAGACCGTCCTCGGCTACGACCCCGGCTATGCTCACGGCTGTAAGCTCGCCGTTGTTGACAAGACCGGTAAGGTGCTTGACACCGCCGTTATCTATCCCGTAAAGCCTCGCGAGAACATCGAGGGCTCCAAGGCCACCGTCCTTAAGCTCATCAACAAGCACGGCGTCGACGTTATCGCTATCGGTAACGGTACCGCCTCCCGCGAGTCCGAGCAGTTTATCGCAAACACCCTGCGCGACCCCTCCTGCCCGAAGAACGTTAAGTAC
>CAZABU010000174.1:0-3664 GCA_964483225.1 uncultured Ruminococcus sp.
TTCAAAGTGTGCAATAATTATTTTGGGGATGTAAACTTGGGAGTGTTGCTCTGTCAGGAATGGTAATGCTTGCAAGGTAGCTGCAATCATGGAACGCTCGTGCACCGATATGTGTAACGCTGTTGGGGATAGTGATACTTATAAGGCTGGAGCAACCATAGAACGCATCATTGTTGATAGTGGTAACAGGAAGATCGTTGTACGTTGCAGGAATAATTAAGTCGGTATCAATACAGGCACCAATTCCGGTTACGCAATAGGAGAGGCCGTCTTCGTTAAGTTCATAATTTAATCCCAAGCTTACGTATGCACCGCAGGAGCAAACGCCGTTAACGTAATTATGCATCGCTATGATTTTGATCGTTCTGCTTATCTCCTCGTTACATACGGAGCAATAAACCACCTCGTCGTAGCTACCTTTTGTGGTGCAGGTCGAGGCGATTTCGTTTTCCTTCACTGTTACCGCTGGGGTATGACCTAGTTCATTCGAGGTTTTCGCAGCTCTGTTCAACTCCTCGTTACATACGGAGCAATAAACGGCCTCGTCGTAGCTGCCCTCTGTGGTGCAGGTAGAGGCGATTTCATTTTCCTTCACTGTTACCGCTGGGGTATGACCTAGTTCATTTGAGGTTTTCGCAGCTCTGTTCAACTCCTCGTTACATACGGAGCAATAAACCACCTCGTCGTAGCTGCCCTCTGTGGTGCAGGTAGAGGCAACCTCATTTTCCTTCACTGTATATTTTTCGGTGTCGGAATGATCACAACCACCAAACCACCCCTTAACGGTTTCTACTGGCTCACACGAGCTGAGTGTTGCGACCGCTGCGCAAATACATAATCCAAAAAGTATCAAGGGTAGTATTTTTCTTTTCATCTTCTCTCCTCCTAAAAATAAAAATGCGTCCGCAAAGCGGACGCATCCCAAAAAATACACCCGGCTTTGCCGCGACGCAATTCATAACATCTTAACTCGAGTATATGAAAAGCTGGGAGTACTAAATGGTATAGTACACCCTCGAGTTAAGAATATTAAATTACGTCGCAAGATTATTATACCACGATTTCATTAATTTGTAAATACATTTTTTTGTTTTTTTAGCTTCAATCGCATAATATTCTTCCAACCCGCACAAACTACCCACGAAAAGGGTACAACGCCCTTGAAAGAAAGCGAGAAAACTATGGAAAAGAACAAGAAGACCGGCGGTGTCGAGTCCTCTCTCGACAACCTCCCGAAGGGCAAGATGACCACCGATAACACCGAAAAGAAAAACGTCAGAAACTACCGCAAGGATGCCCCCGGTGCCACCTCCGGTATCAACTCCCCCGGCATTGAGCTCCCCGCCTTCAACCCTCCCGTGCCTAACCGCGCCTGGACTGCTATGAGAGGCGGCGCCGACATCGACGAGCTCTCCGAGGAGGAGCGCAGAAATCTCTACCTCGGCAGAGATGAATATATCTGATTCTAAAACATCTTACATGGCGGAGCAGCACTCCGCCATTTTTACGTTTTTTAATTAAATATAAACTTTTTTGCCCTTTATTGACTTTCCCGCCGTTATAGTATATAATAGATGAAGAAAATACAAAAAAGGATGCATAAATAATGAGCGATTTTGAGCGTTACGGCGATTATAACGAGGTGGACGAGGCCCCGAGCAAAAATCCCATCGGTATTTTTATAAAGGTGGTTGCCCTTACTCTTTGCATCTCTGTTATCGGACTTCTCGCCTTTCGTATAATAATTTTCAATTCTTACCCCTCCTCGATGAAGCGCCTCTGCTTCAACGACGCGCTGACCGGGTACTATAACGAAAATGACGGCGATATCACCGTATATACCCAGGAGCTCCGTGCAAATTACGATGACCCCGACGAGGGCAACTTCTTCTGCGATAACCTCTACGTTATCCCAGAGATCTCCCAGCTGCAGATAAGCCTGCGCTATAACGTATCTCTGATGGAAAATCTGCGCGAGGAATACGGCGTGGAGATCGACCCCTATGACACCTCGGTTTACACCTTCCGTCTTTGGACCTCCGGTGATTCTGAAAACGCCGAGGATCATATAACCGGCAAGCTTACCACCGCCGCCTGGGACGATCAGTATATGTATAGATACGTCAAGCTCGTTTTCGACGGCGTGCGTCTTGATTGGGAGGCAGAGAACCCCACCGAGTGGATACGCCTTGAGGTGTTCGTCGAGGGCGTGGACCGCGAGGAGCCCTTTATGATATGTATATATGAAAATAACGCCGACTACTCCCGCTTTGAGGAGTACGAGCTGAAGAAATCGGAGGCACCCCAGTGATAAATGAGTTTTCCGTTCACGCAAAGCCTGCAGGCAATAAGGGTAAGCTGGTTTTCACCGCGCTGATGCTCGTGGCGGCCACCGTCGTTATAGTAAGTATGTTTCTTGAGCGGTATAAGGGCGTCGTTGGCCTCGTCGGCCTTATTGCCATCGTTGCCGCCACCTGGGTATACACAAAATACGTGGCGGTAGAGTACCGCTACGACGTCACCTTCGACTCCTCCGATGAGCCTATCTTCATCGTCCGTCAGCTGATAGGCAAGCGTCAGAGCACCCTTACTAACATATGGCTTGCAGACATCATCTCCGTTGAGATGGAAACCGCAGAGCAGCGCCGCGCTCATAAAACCGAGCGTGATTTCCGCCGATACGTCTATCTGCCCACCCTTATGTGCGAGCGTTCCTGCCGTATCACGGTGAAGAGCCGCTATGAGAACGCCGAGATACTCGTCGAGGTTACCGACGAGCTCGCAGACCTTCTCCGTTCCTACTCCGCAGAGGCCCGCTCGCAGAGAGCCGCAGAGGAAGAATAAAGCGAAAACGACCTGTATTTAACAACAAGTCAAAAAAACAAAGAAAAAAATCCTTGATTGTCAATTAAATTAAGGTAACTATAAAAAAATGATGTAAAATATAGGTAGTACTAATAAAAACCGCAAAAGCGGAGAAAGCAGGCATACTATGGCAAAGAAAAGATACGCCCACGTCGGCATCGGCGGCAGAGCGAGAATGTATTACGCCGCTATCGCAGGCACCTTTAACGAAACCTCCGAGCTGGTCGCTTTTTGTGACGTGAACCAGACCCGTATGGATTATGCAAACGAGGTTCTTGAGCAGGAGTTCGGCTACCACAAGGTTCCTACCTATCTTGCAGAGGATTTCGAGAAGATGATCGAGGAGCAGAAGCCCGATTACGTAATCGTCACCTCCATCGACCGTACCCACCACAGATACATAATCAAGGCTATGGAGATGGGTTGTGACGTTATCTCCGAGAAGCCCATGACCATGGACGCTCCGAAGTGCCAGGATATCCTTGATGCCATAGAGCGCACCGGCAAGAGCCTCAGAGTTACCTTCAACTACCGTTACGCACCTCACAATACCAAGCTCCGCGAGCTTATTATGAACGACACCATCGGTAAGGTTACTCAGGTTCACTTTGAGTGGATCCTCAATACCTCTCACGGTGCCGACTACTTCCGCCGTTGGCACAGAGATAAGAAGATCTCCGGCGGCCTTCTCGTTCATAAGTCCACCCACCACTTCGACCTTGTAAACTTCTGGCTCGGCACCAAGCCCACCAGAGTATTCGCAATGGGCGACCTCAAGTTCTACGGCAGAGAGAATGCC
>CAZABU010000175.1:0-3598 GCA_964483225.1 uncultured Ruminococcus sp.
CAGTACCTCCAGCTCTGCCGTCATATACTTTCTTTTCATAGCTTTTTCCTTTCTGAAAAATTTCTGGTATACGCGCAAAATATATTTACTATTCACATTTTAGCATATTATTTATAATTATTCAACCGCGATTCTTAAATTTTGTGAATTTTGACGGATATTTTCTACTATTTGCACAATGCCCCTTCACCGGGGAAGAAAAATGCATTTTCAGCAAAAAAACAACGGGTCGGTGCAAGCGGTCTCCCGTCGCACCGACCCATCGGTCAAATATAAGGCCATCAGACAGTTAAAAGAACCGTGCTGGCCGCGGCTACGATTATGCCTATCCACTTTTGAAGATTGATCTTCTCCTTGAAGAGCGCAAGTGCAAGAAGGGCAGACGCCACCATTACACCACCGTTTTCCATCGTATAAAGCACGCCGACGTTCACGTATTTCAGGCAAAGGGCGAGAAGATTTATACCTATTGCGGTGCAGGTGCAGGCGCCGAGGGCAAAGGTCACCGCCTTGCCGTTTATACGGAAAAGATCGACGAAGCTCTGCTGCTTTACAGGCGCGGTATTTTCTTCGCCGTTTTCCTGCTCTGCGGCAAAAGCCTTATCCTTTTCCGGCGTTGCAGCGGCCGCCTTGCGCCTGAGCTTCAGCAAAAGGAGCACCACAGAAACCACCGCTACGAGAAAATAAGTAAGAATGATCAGCTCGTCATTATTCACGCCGTCCTCATACTCCTTCTCAAGGTTGAGGATGGTACCGTAGATACCGTTTGCAACAGCCAAGGCTATACAGTAAGGATAGAAGCCGGGCTTTTTCTCGACGGTCTCGCCGCGCTCGTAGCAAAGAAGCACGAAGGCTATGAACATCACCGCGATACCTATATAACGGGTAAGGTCAAGCTTTTCTCCGTAAAAGAGGGACACAACGAGGGGGATTATGATACCGCCGGAGAGCATGAATATTGAAACCACGGAATAGGGACCTCTGGCCGAGGCCTCAACCAGAGCGCGGTTGAAGAAGAAGAGGGCGATCACGTTTACCGCGGCAAGTATTGCGACCGTGGGAGTCAGAGAGAATCCAAAGCCGCGAAGCGCAAATCTGAATATCAGGGTAAGCACCGCGACAAAGGCTCCGTTTATTACCGAATATACGGTGGAGGAGTCCTCGGCATTGGGAGTGTAGTTCGTAGAGTACATTTTCATAAATATACCCTGGAAGGAGTAAAGCAAAATGATGGGAATGATAAGCAGGAGTTCCATTTTTTATGCCTTTCTGTAATTCAACATTTTTCGTAAAGGTATGCGTTTGCGCGTTTACCTACTCTTTTTATCAAGCCAAGCCGCAGAACGAAGCGCAGAGTGATCGAGGCGCGTATGCCGCGGAGTCTTAACGCCTTCATAAAGTCCTTTGCGGTAAAGGGAGAGGGCAGCTCGGGAACGAGTGCTCTCAGGTCATCGGTGCAGGTAAAGCACCTTTCATCGGTGAGGGCGGTGGGGATAATATCCATCTTCGTCGCGCCGGCCTTGCGCTCTGCACCTCTTCCGTCAAGAAGGCGGTATTCCTCTGCGGTGATAAACATAAGCCTAAGGGTAAGCCTGTCGTGGAAAATAAAATCCTCGATACCCGCAAGCTCAGAGAAAACGTCGGATGCCCTACCGCGCTTGGTGCTCTTTTTCGGAGGAGAGATCTCGCCGGTTTCTCCGTCAAACCAATAGATCTGCTTTTCCGTTATCACGGGATAAACGAGTGTGACCGGACCTTTCGAAAGAAAGGCAGACAGCTTATTTTGAAGTCGGGAAAAGCCGCGGGTCTGTATCTCGGTGATACCCTGCTCGTTCATTATATCGGCGACGAAGCCCTCAAAGGGTATCTCGTGACACTCCTCTCTCGGCTCAACGTAAAGCTTCAAGGCTCTGTGGACGAGCTTTTCGCCAAGAGTTCCTATCCCGCCGTCGCGACGCGCCGAAAGCAGCGCTCTGCATCTTGCCTCGTCAAAGGCGGCATTTGGCGGCTTACAGAGAGGTATATCCATACGCTTTTTCGACATATATCTACCTCCCATTTTATACTTTGATGATTATACATCAAATCGGGGCTTTTGTCAATCGTATACGGAAAAAATTATACTAAACGAAAAGGCGTTTTTTGAATAAATATCCGCAGGTGGGAAAAAATAGCCTTACCAAAAGCGGAAAGGAAGGAAAAACTATGAAAAGAAAAATTGCTTTGATTTTAACTTTTTCGATACTCTGCATCGGTGGGATCCTCGGCTGTGTGACCGCCTCTGCCTATATGGGCTCGGGCGCGGCGGCGGTAGCGGCGGAGGTGGATATGGTAAAGACCGGACTCAGCGGAAAGAAGCTGTGCTTTTCGGACACCGATTTTAAGTCGGCGCTGACGCTGACCGATTTTGACACCATAACGGTGACGAGGATCCCTGCCTCTACAGAAGGAACTCTGCTTATCGGCGGCAGACGGGTGAGCGAGGGACGCGTAATAAAACGCAAGAATCTCGCCTCTCTTGTATTCGTTCCTGCCACGAAGGACGTAAAGGAGTGCAGCTTTGCGTTCACGGTCGACGGCTACGCCGGAGGAGCGGAGATAGAGTGCAGGATGCGTTTCCTCGACAGCATCAACTATGCGCCGAAAACGGAGGAGCAGAGCTCGGTGACTACACAGGCCGATATATCCTACTACGGAAATCTCAGCGCGACGGAGCCTGAGGATGACGGCTTAAAATTTATGATAGTCAGCTATCCTAAGCGCGGAATGTTAACAATTGTTGACGAAGAGAGCGGCAGATACTGCTATACACCGAATTCCGGTTACACGGGAAATGACAAATTCGTATTCGTTGCGCGAGATGAGTACGGAAACTACTCTGAGCTTTCTACAGTTACCGTGAAGGTATGCGACCGTATGTGCGACACGGTTTACAGCGATATGGAGGAGCGTGCGGAATATAACGCGGCGGTGGCTATGACCGCTATGAATATAATGAGCGGCGAGCTTTTAGGGGACGGTATGTACTTTATGCCCGACGAGCAGGTGAGCCGCGCGGAATTTGTGGCTATGGCGATGAAATGTGCCGGTATCCGCGCAGATTCAACGCTGACGTCAACCTACTTTGACGACGACTCCGATATTCCTACCGGGCTTCGTTCTTATATCGCAACGGCGCAAAGGATCGGACTTATCAACGGAGATTTTACCGACGGAAAGCTACTCTTTTCACCTAACGAGGCTATTACGGGCTACGAGGCGGCACGAATAATGGCAGAGCTGCTCGGTACTGACGCCGATGGCGAGGAGAGCGTTTTCGCCGCCGACGAGCAGATCCCCGTTTGGGCAAGAGCGGGTGTTGGCGCGATGTATTCTCTCGGTATTTTCGATGCCAATGAGGGCGAGGAGCTTGCAAACCCTGTTACCCGTGCGAACGCGGCAGCATATCTCTACAAAATGAGTATGATAAACTAAAGGCCGCAAAAAGGAATAAAAGTCAAGGCACGCGGTCTGAAAAACTATTTTTTCCGTTTATTTTTTATCGGGGCTGTCTCATTAAGAATTCAATAAAAATAAGGCAAAATCTTGGAAAATTCAG
>CAZABU010000176.1:0-3591 GCA_964483225.1 uncultured Ruminococcus sp.
CATAGGTTTTCAACCTTAAAATCAATGAAATAAGCGCAAAGCAAAAGTGGAGGCATATTTTATAATGTCTCCACTCATTTTTTATTCGGTTATCCCTAAATACGACAGCCCCTTTTTTTACCGTCGGACGAGAGGAGCATCCGTCCGTACGACAAGACTAACCTTAACTGAACTAACCTAACCTAAACTAACCTGAACTATACTATACTTGCCTTACCTATACTATACTAACCTAACCTTACCTTACCTACGGCGCAAAAACGGAGCGAATTTGCGCCAGAACGGCGACAGAAAATGCCGATTTTCCCTTGATGGGCTTGGGTAATAGCAAAATCTCGCTTAAAAAATTCAACACTTAAAAAATGCGAAGCCGTGCGCTCTGCGCAAAAAAAGAGCGAGATACCGAAGCATTCCCGTTCTTTTTTCTATTCGTTTTCAATCAAAACAGCTGCTCTTTTCAGTTCAGAATCTCGCTGACTGCAACGCCGTCAGCCTGGGGCAGGTCGATGCCGAGCACGGCGGCAAAGGTCGGCGCGTGATTCAAAATACTTCCGTTCGGAACTACGACGCCCTTTTTGAAGGAGGGGCCTGCCGCAATGAAGGTGGGCTGGGGACCCTTTTCGGGCAGGTAACCGTGGCTGGCGGCACCCTTACGGTAGTCCGAGCTGTCAATGGGAACTATAATGGGGCGGACTATGCCCTCGGCAAAGGCGGTGTAGCCATCGGTTTCGAGGACGAAGGAGAAATCACCGTCGAGGCCGTATTTTTCCTTGACCTGCTCGGTGGTGAACACCTGCTCAACGCCGTATATTCCCTCCTCTGCCAGGTGCGTGAGAAGGGCGTAGGTTTTATCGTAAAGGGCGCGGTCGCTCTTATCCTTCAGATATACGTAGGCGCAAAGACCGGTGCTGGCGGCAAAGGCCCTCCAGTCACGAAGAGTGCCGTCCTCTGCCACGTCGATAAGGCCGGCGTCGGCAAGGAATACGTTGAAGTTGATGCGTCTGGTAATATTGAGCTGGCCGTGGTCGCCCATAACGACGATATCGGTGCTGTCGGCAATTCCCGCCTCGCAAACGGCATCCCATAGCATACCTATCCATCTGTCCGTATCGCGAAGCGACTGATTGACAAGCTCGGAGAATACGCCGGAGCGATGTCTTGCGGAATCTATGTATCCGGGGTGGGTGATGAGCAGGTTGGGCTTATATCTGCGTATTATCTCGGCGGCGGCATAGGTGGCAAAGTCATCGGTCACGGGGTGGCTGAGGTCGGGACCGAATTTTTCGAGGGCATCCTCTACGATATCCTCAAGGCAAGGGGTAATACCCATCGCGCGATAGGCGCCCATGGGATCGTCCTCGTAGCCCTTCATATCAAGGCGCATAAGGCCGGGAACGAGGTAGTCGATATAATCGTTGCCGCCGATGTTGAGGGGGAAAAGACAGGATGCGGTAGTGAGTCCTGCGCGCTTTGCGGCGTGGAGAATGGTTTCGGTCTTGATCTCGTCAAGGCGGTTGTACCATACACCGTCCTCGGCGTAGGGGTCGAAGTGAATATTGTTTACGATACCCGTCTTGCCCGCGGGGACGCCGGTGAGCATAGTAGCGTGAACGGGGTGGGTAACGGTGGGATAAATGGTTCTGACCCGCTCTACAACCGAGCCCTCATCGAGTATTCTCTTAAAATTAGGAAGAGTTTTTACATACTCCAGATCCTCGAAAACGAAGGCGTCTGCGCTGACGATTATAAGATGCTTGCTTTTATTCATTATCTGATACCTCTTTCTCGGTAATTAATTTACTGATTATTTTTCCTACCCTGCGGGGAATATCCGAGGGTGTTACGCCGAAGCTCGACAGCTCCTCCTCCAGCTCGTCCCCTGCCCTGCCGTGAAGATAGACCGCGAGAGCAACCGACGCCAGCGGATCGGGGGATTTTATAAGCAGAGATGCGCACAGCCCCGCAAGCACGTCTCCGCTTCCGCCCTTGGCAAGCGCTGAGGAGCCGGTGCTGTTGATGAAGGTACGATTGCCGTCGGTGACGACGGTGGCAGCGCCCTTCAACACGAGAATAACGCCATACTCGGCGGCATATTTCTCCGCACATTCGATTCTATGGGCTTGTATATGCTCCACGGAAAAGCCGGACAGGCGCGAAAATTCAAGCGGATGCGGGGTCAAGACCACCGTGCGCTTTGCCGACAGAAAGTCCTCGGAGGAGCCGAAGCGGGCAATAGAATTTATTGCATCGGCATCAAGGATAAGAGCACCGCCGCTTCTATCTAAAAGCCGGAGCGTAAGCTCACAGAGCTGCTTTGATACACCGCTGCCCGAGCCGGCAAGGACGGTGTCTGCGCCGTCGCTCAAGCTCAAAAGTGGCTCAAGCGATGCGGGATCGACGGTATCGTAACCGTGATATATAGCCTCGGGGAATTTCGCCCTCAGCTCGGAGCACAGCTCGTCGGAGCCTGCCTGGATCACAAGTCCCGCACCGCCGCGAAGAGCCGCCTCAAGGGCGAGGTGAGCCGCACCGCGATACTTATCGCTACCCGTCAAAAGCAGGGTCTTGCCAAAGCTACCCTTGCTTGAATTATCGGCTCGCCGGGGGAGAGCCGCCGCGGCAAAGGGTGCGTCGGTAAGGAAATACTTAAACTCGCACTCCCCGCGCACCGCCTCGCGGCAAACGCCTATCTCGTCAAGACAAAGACGGCCTACAAGCCCCTTTGCGGGATAGGAATGAAGCCCGGGCTTTGAATAAGAGAGAGCCACGGTAACGTCGGCGCGAAACGCTGTATCACCCACGGAGCCGTCAAGTGCGTTCACGCCGAGGGGTATGTCTATTGCAACGCGGAGAGCCGCCGAAGCGTTTGCCGCACGGATAATATCACAAATAAAAGAGGGCGGAGTGCCGAAGAAGCCCGTACCGAAGATGCCGTCGACGATAACGTCGCCCTCGCCGAGGGTATTTATGAAGGGGATACAAGCGTCCACGTCTATAAATTTGCCGCCGCGGCCCGAGTATTCGGCAAGGTAATGTTTCCCTGTCTCGGTGCGCTGACCGACAGAGAAAACGTCGCAAACGAAAAGGTCAAAATCCGACAGCAGGAGCGCAGCCGCATAGCCGTCGCCACCGTTATTCCCTTTCCCAAGCAAGAACAGCACCCGAGCACCGGGCCGTGCCACGCCACGTATCTCACGAGCCACCGCTGCACCGCTACGGCCCATAAGCACCGAAGTGGGGATACCGAGCACTTTTTCGGCAAAGGAATCAATTTTCGGGATCATTTCCGGGGTTGCAAGCTCCATATCACGACTCCATGAAGTTTTTTTATATTTTAGCACAAAGCTCCGCTTTTTTCAATAAGGAAAAAGGAATTTGTGGCGAATTTACGTAAAAGTCTTTACAAAAGAAATTTTTTTTGCTATAATATTATCATAAATCGTAAAGGAGAACCTCTTATGTCGAAAAAGATAATTATCACTATAGCGCGTCAGTACGGAAGTGGCGGCCGCGAAATCGGAGCAAGAATCGCCGAGCTTCTCGGGATCCCCCTTTACGATAAGGAGCTTATAACCGATGCGGCGGCGAAGG
>CAZABU010000177.1:0-3581 GCA_964483225.1 uncultured Ruminococcus sp.
ACTACGCACGATACCGCGGAGGCGGTATCTCGGGGCGTCGACTTCTTCGACTGTGTTATGCCCTCGAGAAACGCAAGGCACGGAAACCTTTTCTCCTGGGGCGGCAAGATAAATCTGCTTAACGAGAAATACGCCGAGGATCCTCGTCCCATCGCCGAGGAGTGTGGCTGTCCCGCCTGCAAAAACTATTCCAGAGCCTATATTCGTCATCTCTTCAAGGCTAAGGAGGCGCTGGGAATGCGCCTTGCTGTTCTTCATAATCTCTATTTCTATAACGAGCTTATGCAGAAGATACGCGACGCTCTGGACGAGGGTAAGTACGAGGAATTTTATCAGAGGTATCACAACGCGCTTGCAGAGCGCAGAGAGGATTAAGCTATGATCTTTTCCGGACTTGTAAAGAAGATGTATAAGAAAACGCTCTTCCGCCGTATGGACGAGCGCCCTGATGCAAATTATTTTTCTGCCAAGGACTTTGACGGCCTGAGAGAAACTCCCTATCCCTTCAAAAATAGGGCGGGTCAGACCCTTGCCGGTAGATTTTACTGCTACGAAAATCCGATTGAGAATCGTATCATTCTCTTTGAGCACGGTATGGGAGCAGGGCACAGATCCTATATGCGCGAGATAGAAACTCTCTGCCGCCACGGATATCTCGTGTTTACCTACGATCGCACCGGCTGTGTTGAATCCGAGGGGGAGAGCACGCTGGGCTTTGCCGGCGCACTTGCGGATGCGGACTTTGCCCTTCGCGCTCTTCGCGCCGACGAAAAATACAAGGACGCCGATATCTCTGTTGTCGGACATAGCTGGGGTGGATATACCACTCAGAATATCAGCACGTATCATAAGGATCTGAAGCACGTCGTTGCAATATCCGGCTTCCCCTCGGTGCCTCTTATGCTGGAGCAGCAGCTCGGCGGATTCTTGAAATTCTATCGCAAGGACATATATATGACCGAGCTTGAGGCAAACGGTGAATACGTCGCCTCTAATACGGTATACGCACTCAAGGATACCGATGTCAAGGCTCTTTTCATTCATTCCACGGACGACCACGTCGTTTCCTATGGCATGCACATGGAGTATCTCATAAGATATTTCTCGAAGAACGAAAACGTTCGCCTTCTTACCGTGGAGGGCAGAATGCACAATCCCACCTATACCGAAAATGCCGTCAAGCTCCTTGCCGAGTACAACGCCAAGCGTGCTGAGGCCTCAAAGAAAAAACTCTTAAAGAACCCCGAGGACTACAAGGCCTTCGTGGACTCCTTCGACTGGTGGGCGATGACCGAGCAGGACGAGAGCATCTGGGCTGAGATATTCAAGACGCTCGACTCTTAAAGCCTACATTTTATAATAATAAAAGGAACAGACCGCAGTCTGTTCCTTTTTGTTCTGTATTAAACAAAATAGCTTACCAGCTATCCTCGCCGAATTCGTCAACCTCGCCGTCAAATCCGCCGCTTGTGGTCAAAACGTCCTCATTTGAGAAACGGATTATCTCAACGACCGGGGTATCGTATGTAATTTTTTCGTTCATCATTCTCTCCTTTTATACACCAATGGGCGGAAGCTCGACGGACGGTGGATTATTGCCGTCGTTATTTTCGGGAGCTTTCTCGGTATCCTCCTCCGGAGTTTCACTAGAATCCTTCTCGGGAGCTTCCTCGGTATCTTCTTCCGGAGCTTCTTCCGGTATTTCTTCGGGAATATCCTTAGATTCTTCCTTGGAAATGTCTTCCGAACCCTCACTTGATTTTTCATCCTCCTCAGGCTCATCAGTTTTCGTATTGTCCGGAATCTGACAGGCCGTGAGGAGTAAGCATACACCGATCAAAAGCATAAAAATCAGATTTTTCAGCTTCATCTTTTATTCCTCTGTCGCAAACGCAGCTACAAGATTTTTAGCCGAAACGCCGTAATTGTATATCGCTTTTGCAAGTGCGCCAATGCTTTCACTTTCGTGCATTGATTTTACGTAGGAGTTAATGCTATAGGTTGCGGTATGCACCACTTCACCGGAAATAAGCAGGGAAGCGGTGAATGCAGTATCGAACTGTATTGCCGAAATTCCTGCAGAATATACGCTGTATACGCCCTCGCTCTTTTCTACAAAGTCCTCGGCGGTATACGTGATGTCGCCGACAGTAACGGTAACGTCGCTCAGTACCGCAGTACCGACCGTAAAGTCAAAGCGAAGGGTATTGACATTGTCGAATCTTACGGTTACGCCCTTGAATTTTGCGCCGCTGTCGCCAACGGGTGCGGTAGCACTCTTGACTGACTCGATAGCAGAGGCATCGAATTCGCTCTCTCCGGTAAGGCCGGCATTCACAAGGCTGTCGGTTTTATATCCGGAGTATTTTTGTGCTTCGGCACCGTAATTCAGCATATCTCGGAGCGCTGTGTGGAGCGCATCTGCTCTGGTCTTTGCAAGCGCCTTTGGCTCCGCCAGAGTAAGCTCCGCCCAGTCCATCTTGAGTAGCCTTCTTGCATAGGCTTCGATACTGAAATCGTCGGCTCTATCCACCGAAACTCCGTCGATAATAAGCTCTGCGCTGATAACGTCGCTCATCATCTGGGGAGCGACATTCTCAAAGACGAAGCGGTATTTATTGAGCCCTTCAACCTTAACGCCGTCAACCAAGGTTTCCTTGCCGTTAACTGCGAATTTCATTTGGATATTAGTGAAATCGCCCTTGATATGTGCATAATAGTTTACATTTATACTATCTCCAAGGGAAACGGATGCCTGGGCGATCTCTCCTGATTTTGTGGAAACCGTAGGCATTTCAAAGGAGAATTGATTTTCCTCCATATAGTGCTTGCCCTGGGCCGTGGAGTAGTACTCAAAGTCTACCTGAGAGCCGTCCTCGGAGAAGTAGAGCATAGCAACCATACCGGTCATGCCGCTCTTTGAATAAGTGCCGTCGGTATACTGTGGGTTGATCATAAACTGTACGACACGGTTACCGTGATCGCCGTAATCCTCGCGCATTACTATGTATTCGGATACGTTGTGACCGCTGGCAACCATGACGATGTTCTCGTGCTTTCTCACCAGCTCATCCCACAGCTCGTCACCGTTGTAGGCATTTTTTTCTCCGGTGTTATCGGGTGTGGTAGTGTCCCAGGAGCTGTAATGGGTTCCGTCCTGGTACATATATGCATGGGTAGAAATAATTACGTTGCAGTCGGGATGCGCCGCGATAACCTCGTTTGCCCAGGTTACCTGTGCCGCTCTCGGTGCCCATTCCAGGGTCAGGAACATATACTTGGTCTTTCCGATGGTGATAATTGAATATGCGTTTGCGAGAGTCGGACCGTTTGCGGTATCTCCTTCCCAGAAGCCAATTTCCATAACGCCGTCGTAGGCTTCGGTGAAGTAATCGGTGTTCAGCCACTTTGCAAATTGCGGAATGGAATCGTGATTTCCGCCGCAAACGATCGACTGTGGGATGCCCGCATCCGCAAGACGCTTAAGCTCGGCGCTTGAGAGTGTCCACTCCTTGTCGGAGTCCTTCTCGTTAATATCGCCGAGTCCCATGACGAAGCCGATCTTTTTGGAATCTGCATTG
>CAZABU010000178.1:0-3556 GCA_964483225.1 uncultured Ruminococcus sp.
TGCCTTAAGACCGAGGGAGCCCACGATCTCACGCATATTACCCTCAAGCACCTGGGTCACGAGATTTACCATCTCCTGGCGGTTCTTACCCAGCAGCGCCTCTGCTGCTCTTTTAAGCAGCTCGGGGTCGGAGGAAACCTTGATGTTTGCAACACCGTCAACGGTAACGTTGATGAACTCGTTGGTGGGTACCGCCTCGGAGGTCTTTACGTCAACCTGCATAACACTCAGCGACAGCTTGTCGACTCTCTCAAAGAAGGGAATACGAAAGCCTGCCTTACCGATAAGTATGCGCTTTTTGCCAAGACCGGAAATGATGTAGGCCGTGTCCGGCGGCGCCTTCAGATAGCCGAAGGCAAGGAACAGCGCGCCGAGCAAAACGACGCCTGCAATAATGAGGAAAATTACGATAGGGTCCATAATAAAATCTCCTTTTATAAAAATTTTTTTATTTACAATATATGCAAAAGTAGCCGTTCATAAAGACAAAAAGACTTTCAGTGCATGTCTGCACCAAAAGTCTTGTTAAAATCTTAAAGATCAGCACACACCAGACATCTCGAGCTGCCGTATTGATGATGTATGCGCACCGCCGTGGGCGATGAACTACTCCCTTTTGACGATTATATTTTACCATAAACCGAAGGAGTTGTCAAGATTTTTGCCTCCGATTTTTTCGATTTGTCTACTTGCACAATTCCTGCGCGCAGAATTGTGGAATTTGTACAATTTTTTCGATATCCCCCCAAAAAAATCCACTATTGCATTTTTCCGCAGAATATTGTATAATAGAGGGCGACTGAAAAAATTATGGAGATTTTATGATTCACAACGAGAACATTGACGTAAATTACAAGAACAAAAAGCGCTACAACACCGCAAAATACCCCATAAGACAGCCGAAATTCATCGTTTACCTCATCTGGCTACTCTCAAAGATACTCCTCGTAGGTAAAAAATATAAGGTAGAGAAGATAGGTATGGAGGGGCTGAAGCCTCCGTATATGGTCCTCTCTAACCATATGTATTTCATCGACTTTGAGCTGGCGGCCATGGCCACTCACCCCCACAGGGTCAATAACGTTGTAAACCTGGACGGCTACTACCGCCGCCCCTGGCTCATGGAGCTTATCGGCGCCATCGGCACAAGAAAGTTCACCATGGACCTCCATCTTATAAAATCCATACGCAAGGTGCTCGACCGCGGCGACGTGCTCTGTATGTACCCCGAGGCGCGCTATTCCCCCTGCGGAATCACCTCCTACCTGCCCGAATCTCTCGGCATACTTGTCAAGAGGTGCAAGGTGCCCGTGGTCGCCATCGTCCATAGAGGAAACCACCTTATGACCCCCTTCTGGAATTTCAGAAGACCGAGAAGGGTGCCCCTCCGCACCACCGCAACGAAATTACTTACTCCCGAGCAGATAGAGGCCATGTCCGTCGAGGAGATCAACGCCTGCCTGAAGGAGGCCCTCACCTACGACGATTACAAGTATCAGAAGGATAACGGTATTCTGATAAAGGAGCCCCGCCGAGCCGTTGGAATACACAAGATACTCTACCAGTGCCCCCACTGCCTTGCCGAGTCGAAAATGGCCTCCGAGGGCGCGGAGCTGTTCTGTACCGAGTGCGGAAAGCGCTGGACCCTGCTGGAAAACGGCGAGCTCGCGGCAAACGAGGGCGACACCGAGTTCACCCGCGTTCCCGATTGGTTCCTCTGGGAGCGCGAGCAGGTGCGCGGCCAGATCGAGCGAGGGGAATACTCCTTCGCCGACGACGTGGACGTGTATTCACAGCCCCGCTGCTGGAAATTTGAGCATCTGGGCGACGCACACCTTACCCACGACCCGGAGCGCGGCTTTGTCCTTGACGGCGAATATCGCGGCGAGAAATACCATATCCGCAGAGCACCCCTGCAGACCAACAGCCTGCATATAGAGTACGACTGGTGCTATCTTCTGCCGAAGGACTGTGTCGACGTTTCTACCGAGAACGACTCCTTCTTCTGCTATCCGAAAAACAAGACCGACGTGGTGACGAAGCTCGCCTTTGCCACCGAGATAATCTACGAGATGCATATGGCGAAAACCAAAAAGCACCGCGACGAGCAGGGAAGATGCCTGCCCAAAAGCTGAAAAATGACAACTAAACATAACAAAAAAGCCTTCTCTGACCCGAGAAGGCTTCTGTATTTTACCGTCAGTCCCCGATTCTTTTTCCGTCAAGGATCACGGTGGCGCTGTCCGTCGTTTTTATATCGGGGTGAGCGCCGTACAGACCGTCTATCACCAGAGCTCCGCCGTGCTTCATATCCACCGCGCACTCGGCATCGCCGACGAAGGCGTTTCGGATGAATACGTTTTCCAGCGTCCGCTCCACACCGTTGACGTCGAGGTCGAAGGCTGTGCCTGTCCCCTTATAAAAGACGTTCTCAAACACCACGTTCTTCATATCCGCGCCGTAGGTCTGATGGGTACGGCAGGATTTTGTGGTGACGACTCTGTCCACTCCCGCGTCGGCGTAGATATTTCCAAAATAGGAGTTCTCGAGCTTCTCGTTGAGCAGAACGGCGCAGTTCGTTCTGGCGTGGATGTTGTTTACGTGAATACTGTGTACGTCACCCAACTCGCAGGCTCTCTTGTTGATCCAGCCCACCTGACCGATGCGAATGACGGAGTAGGGCGACTTCGGTGACTTGTAGGCGTTGTTGTCGAAGTCAAAGACGAAGCTGGGCGACTCGTTTGACATCTCCTTCGAGGAGATCGCGTCGTAGAGAGTATCGATAGTCACGTTGTAGATCTTCACGCCGTCCTGGCAACGCAGAGCTACGAGGGTGCACTCGGCACTGGTGGCAACGATGTCTCGGATGATGATGTCGTGGATGTCGATGGATTTTCCCTTTACGGCGTATTTGTCCGACGCGTGCGACCCGTAGAAGCCGGTCAGAGCGATGAAATCGTCTCCCGCCTGACCGTAGAGATTTTCGAGTATGACGTTGTTACAGCCGGAGCGCAGGTCGATGCCGTCGAGGTTGTGGCTTCCGTTGTCGCATTTCAGCTTCAGTCCGCCGATGTAGCCCTCTTCCACGTAATTGAGGTTGATCGCCCACCAGCGCTGATTGATTATGGAGAAGTCCTGAAGCCTGAAGCCGCGCAGATTGTGCAGGCGGATCACGTTGTTCATTTCCACGTGGGGCAGACCGTCCTTGCCGCTGTTCTTCTGGTTCAGTCCGTTATGTATTCCGCCGTCGATCACTGCGTTTCCGATTCCTCGGATGATGATGTTCTCCTGCTCCTCCTCAAGGGTCGAGCGGACCTCCCCATCCTCAAAGTTGCGGAACACGTTGTCCATAGAGCCGTTCGCCTGCCTGATATAGCAGTTATCCAGCACGATCTCGAGGTTTGAAGAGAGGATTATGGCGCGGTCGATGGACCACAGCGCCTCGCCCGTCCTGCCGTTGATGCGGGGGATGACGACCCTGCGTACGTCGGAGCGGATCGCCTCGTTCACTGCGTTCTGTATGGCTTCGGAGTCGGAGCAACCGATTACGCCCTCG
>CAZABU010000179.1:0-3503 GCA_964483225.1 uncultured Ruminococcus sp.
TGCACCGTCGGGGAACTCACCGTTCTTCATACGCTCAAAGAGGTCGAGATTCTCCTCTACGCTTCTGTCGCGGTAGGGGCTGTTCTTGCCGGGCTCGGTCAAGGTACCGCGATACTCGCGAAGCTCATCGGCAGAAAGGTCGCAGACGTAGGCCTTTCCCTCCTTGATAAGCTTTACTGCATACTCATAGCATTTGTCAAAATAATCGGAGCCGTAGAAAATACCGCCCGTAGGCTCGCATCCGAGCCAGGTAAGGTCGGCAAGAATGCTCTCAACGTATTCGTTGTCCTCCTTGGCGGGGTTGGTATCGTCGTAGCGGAGATTGAAGAGTCCGCCGTACTTCTTTGCGGTCATGGCATTGATCCAAATGGCCTTAGCCGAGCCGATATGAAGATAGCCGTTGGGCTCAGGGGGGAATCTGGTGTGGATCTTCAGCTCGGGATCGTTAGCCAGATCCTCGTCGATAATGTCGTGGATAAAATTGCTTCTTAATTCTTCCATTTTCGGATTTCCTTTATATTAGTACTTAAAATCTCTTTTATATTCTCTGACCGTGGTCTCCTCGCCGTGGCCGGGATAAAGCACCGTGTCCTCGGGGAGAGCGGATATAGCGGCAATCGAACCGCGTAGCGCATTATAATCTCCGCCGTAGAGATCCCATCTGCCAAAGCCACCGCCTGCAAAAACCGTATCACCGACGAAAGCTGTGCCATCAATCAAGTAAGTTACGGAGCCCATAGTGTGCCCGGGACAGCTCATCACGCTGATGTAGGTATTGCCAAAGGGGAGCCTGTCACCGTCGCTCACAGCCAGCGCATCACCGTAGTAGCCCTTATCCTCACCGCAGAAAATACGGTAACAATTTGCGGTGGAATCCGCAAGTGCGGGTCGATCCTCTCTCGATACTACGACCTCGGCGCCAAATCTTTCAACCCAGGCGTCAATATCAAGCATATGGTCGAAATGTCCGTGAGTCAAAAGGATATATCTTACTCTTCCCTCTATCCCGCCGACCCTCTCGGGCGGTACGGACGGGTCGACTACCGCATATTCGCCGTCTGCGCAAAGCAGGTAGGTGTTAGATGCAAAGCCGTGTACCGGCTCGGGAATTCTGATTTCGAGCATTATTTCTGCTCCTCTCTTTCAATACATATTAGTATATCATATATTAGCCGAAAAGTCCAGCATTTTCTCATATTTTCGGCAACTTTTTTTCGCGCTGTCATAAAATGAAAGTAGACCCGCGGTATAAAAAAGCAATATTTTCCGTGGGGCGGAAGGAGCTTCGGGCTTGAATATGACAATACTTACTGTAGGCTCGGTCACCTATGCAATCAAGGCGCGAAAGCTACTGAGGCGTGACGGCATTCAGTCCGAGTCCGTAAAGCTTGACGATACAAAAACAAAGGCGGGGTGCACGCACGGTATTAAAATCGCCACAGAGGATTTCTACCACGCGGCATCCGTTTTGAAGGAGAACGGTATTCCCTTTTCGGTCTACCAGTAATATTTTATGGTCTATTTTGATAACGCCGCCACAAGCTTCCCGAAGCCGAGAGCGGTAATATCTGAGCTTGTGCGGTGCGTCGGTCGCTACTGCGGAAACCCGGGGCGCAGCTCCCACAGACTTTCCCAAAGGTCGGCCGAGGCAATTTACAGAACGCGGGAGCTGGTAGCCGAGCATTTTGGATTTTTGACTCCTGAGAACGTGGTGTTCACCTATAACGCTACCTATGCGCTGAATTTAGCAATAAAGAGCTTTTTGAGCGTGCCGGGGCACGTACTTGTATCGGACGTCGAGCACAATGCGGTAATGCGGCCGATTTACAGGCTCGCAAGAACGGCGGGCGCGGAATATTCGGTATTTTCCACCGACGGCGATATTTACTCGAATATCATCTCACAGCTACGCGAGGATACGGTAGGAATAATTTCCACCCTTGAATCAAACGTGACGGGACGAAGGGTTCCCCTCGAAATACTCTCACGGGTCGCCGCGGAGCGGGGACTCTTTTTGATAGTTGACGCCTCGCAGTCGGCAGGTCATCTACAGATCGATCTTACGAAAACTCCCTGTGACGTCCTGTGCGCACCTGGCCACAAGGGGCTGTTCGGGATCCAGGGCTGTGGATTTGCATTATTTAAGGATTCGACAAGACGCGAGGGACTGATCGAGGGCGGTAGCGGCTCCGACAGCAGGAGTAGAGATATGCCGCTTCTTTTGCCCGAGGGGTACGAGGCAGGAACGCTTTCCACACCTGCGATAGTCACCCTTGGCCGCGGAATTGAATTTGTGAACGGATACGGCATAGAGGAAATCAGACGGCGTATATCGGGGCTCTCAGAGCGACTTTGTGACTCGCTTTCGGGCTTTGCTGAAGTCAGCCTCTATTCAGCGGAAAACGGAATCATAAGCTTTAATTTCGGTACACTTCCCTCCTCGTTGCTCGCCTCCGAGCTCGACAAGCGGGGGATATATACCCGCGGCGGCCTTCACTGTGCTCCGTTAGCCCACGAAAAGCTTGGGACGGTCGACAGGGGGACTGTTCGGTTATCGCTATCCTGCTTCAACACGGAGTACGATACGGACAAATTCCACAAGGCCATGGCGGATATCGTGAAGCTATATTAAAAAGAAATAGGGCGGCTCCGAAAAAAACGAGAGCTGCCCGTATTTATTATTTTCCCGCCTTTTCAGCAGAATACTTTTCCAGCGCTGCAATAAGCTCACGCTGATATTTTGGGTATTTGTTGCCGTCGCAATCGATCTTGATATCAGCGTACTTTTCAAGGAGAACGAGGCGCTCGTTATACATATCAAGAATGGTCTTTCCATCCTCCAGAACCATACCGCGCTTGGAGTAATCCCCAATACGCTCCTTCATGGTTTCAAAGCTGACGTACAGATAGACGATGGGACCACGGGATTTGAGATACGTCATAGCGTCATCGTAATAGATGGCGCTGCCGCCGGGGGCGAGAATGATGTCATCCTCGTCTATGTTTTTGAGGGTGTCAGCCTCAAGGCGCTTGAAGGCCTCAAGTCCGTTTTCAGCTATATACTCCCACAGCTTCATACCGATTCTATTCTCAATTACCCTATCGCCGTCCACGGCCTTCATACCAAGGCGTTTGGAGATGGCCCTCGACATACAGGATTTGCCCGCTCCGGGCATACCGACCAAAGTGATTATCATTTCTTTATCTCTAACTCTAATGTAGTGTTTTTCTTTCCTTTATAAATTTCAGCACTGAGGGGTGCTAGCCGGAAGCTCTTTCCTTTTTCCTCGCCTGTAAGCCATTCGCCCCTTCTGTCAAAGCAGAGCACGTATTCCTTATCCGAGCGGTTGACTGCCGTAATAAGGCACTCGCCTCCCTCGTATCGTGAAAATAGAAGAAGGTCGGAATCAAGGTGCAAAAGCTCGAAGCTGCCGCGCTTATACACATTCTCGCCTCTGCGGATAGCACCTATCCTGCGGTAATGCGAGAGCAGGTCGGCCCGC
>CAZABU010000180.1:0-3440 GCA_964483225.1 uncultured Ruminococcus sp.
GCTTGATAAGCTCGGGGTGCAGACCGTGTACGCCGGTTTCGAATACCGCGCGCTCTCCTGCCTGCTTTGTAGCACCCTCAACCTCGCGGCGAGCCTTTTCAACCATCTCCTCGATTCTCGCGGGATGGATACGGCCGTCGCTGATGAGCTTCTCGAGGGCGATCCTTGCGATCTCACGTCTGATGGGATCGAAGCCCGAAACGGTGATAACGTCGGGGGTATCGTCAATGATAAGCTCAACACCGGTGAGGTTCTCGATGGTACGGATGTTTCTACCCTCACGGCCAATGATACGGCCCTTCATCTCGTCGCCGGGTATCTGAACGACGGAGATTGCGATCTCGCTGACGTGCTCTGCGGCAAAGCGCTGAATAGCCAGAGAGAGTATGTCCTTTGCACGGGCGTCAGCCTCGTCCTTGAAGCGCTCCTCGTACTCGGCGATCTTGAGCGCGGTCTCGTGCTGCATCTCGCTGTCAAGACGGGCAACGAGCTCTGCCTTTGCATCCTCGCGGGAGAGACCTGCGATCTTCTCCAGCATTGCCAGCTGACCCTCCAGGGTCTTCTTGACCTCTGCCTTTACGCTCTCGATCTCGGTGGCCTTCTCGGCAAGAGCGGCCTCCTTCTTTTCAAGACCCTCCAGCTTTGAGTCCAGAGACTCCTCCTTCTGAGCGATCCTGCGCTCCTGGCGAGAAACCTCCTTGCGGCGCTCCTTGATGTCGATGTCGGCCTCTTTCTTCAGATTGAAGATCTCTTCCTTTGCGGAAATGATGGAGTCCTTCTTCGCGCTTTCTGCATTCTTGATAGCATCCTCGAGGATCTTTCTCGCCTGCTCCTCAGCGGAGCCGACCTTTTTCTCGGCGATGCCCTTGCGAACTATAAATCCCACGCCTGCGCCAATGACCAGCGCGGCGGCAATTAAAGCTATGGCAAGAATTAAGTTGATTTCCATTTTACACCTCCTTTTGATTACTTTCCGAGCAATCTCCGGGGCAGGCGCGGCTTTTTGCGGCCTTTATAGATATCATACGCAAGGAGAATTTTCCCCGCGCATTGACAAAAAATAAATAAGCAAAGAGCAGTACGGCTGTCGCCGCCGCCTTTTCCGAAAATAAAAAACGGGTAATCTATCGTAAAAATAAAGTTTTGTTCGTGCATGGCGGCACCTCCGTATGAAGCGCACACCAATACAGATATATTATATAATATATTTCCGTCAAAGTCAAGAACAAATTATTAATTATTTTCCGCGCGCAAAAATTTTTCTTCACGGTGCCTGCCTCTCGCCAAAAGGCGCCTTTACAAGTGAAAAAGAGAGTAAAATTCTGCAAAAATGACAATATTAGTTTACAAAACGCGGTAAAAAATATGACTGCTTGCTCATGGGCTTTCATAGGAGCGCCTGCTATTAAGTCCGGACATCTCTGTTTTTTGTTTTCGAGGACGAAATGTGCTCCTCGTCAAAATGCACTAAATTGCCAAGCGCGCTTTGCGTGAATTTTTATGGCTTGTGACACAACATATTGCGTTTGCCTATTGACAAGACACCTATATGTAGTGTATAATAGTAACGCTGAAGGTGCCGCTCCGAGAAAGGAACGGCTGATTTTATCTAAAAACGGAAAGAGAGGGAAAAGATGAAGCTTATCAAGAGAAACGGCGCTGAGGTCGTATTCGACGCAGATAAGATATTCGCCGCTGTGGAAAAGGCCAACGCCGCTGTGGACGAGCAGGACAGAATAAGCGCGGCACAGATAAGGAAGATTACCGAAAGGGTTACTAAAAAGTGCGAGAAGCTCTCCCGAGCGGTCAGCGTGGAGGAGGTGCAGGATATGGTGGAGCGCGAGATCATGGCTCTCGGCGCATTCACTCTTGCAAAGACCTACATTACTTATAGATATACGCGCGAGCTCGTGCGTAAGTCAAACACCACCGACGATAAGATAATGTCTCTCATTGAGTGTAACAACGAGGAGGTAAAGCAGGAGAACTCCAACAAGAATCCTACCGTCAACAGCGTTCAGCGCGACTATATGGCAGGTGAGGTTTCAAAGGATCTGACGAGGAGAATCCTTCTTCCCGCGGATATCGTTAAGGCTCATGAGGATGGACTTATCCATTTCCATGATGCGGATTATTTTGCTCAGCATATGCACAACTGCGATCTGGTGAACCTTGAGGATATGCTCCAGAACGGAACGGTCATCAGTGGTACTATGATTGAGAAGCCCCACAGCTTTTCCACTGCCTGCAATATCGCCACGCAGATCATTGCCCAGGTTGCCTCCAACCAGTACGGCGGCCAGTCCATCAGCCTCACGCACCTTGCCCCCTTCGTAAACATCAGCCGCCAGAAGCTTCGCCGTATCGTTACCGAGGAGCTGGCAGAGGTGGGCGTTACCGACGAGGCGGCGATCAATACCATCACCGAGAAGCGCCTGCGCGAGGAGATCAACCGCGGTGTTCAGTGTATACAGTATCAGGTCGTGACCCTTCTTACCACCAACGGCCAGGCCCCCTTCATCACCGTCTTTATGTATCTCGGCGAGGCGAAGGACGAGCAGGAGCGCGCCGACCTTGCCCTTATCATCGAGGAGGTTCTCAATCAGAGAATACAGGGTGTAAAGAACGAGTCCGGCGTATGGATCACTCCCGCCTTCCCCAAGCTCATCTACGTCCTTGAGGAGGACAACGTCAGAGAGGGCTCTAAATATCATTATCTCACCCGCCTTGCGGCAAGGTGCACCGCAAAGCGTATGGTGCCCGACTATATCTCGGAGAAGATAATGCTTCAGAATAAGATAGACAAAAACGGCGAGGGGCACTGTTACACCTGTATGGGCTGTCGCTCCTTCCTCACTCCTTACGTTGACGAGGACGGAAGACCCAAGTACTACGGCCGCTTCAACCAGGGCGTAGTCACCGTAAACCTTGTTGACGTCGGTCTGTCTGCCGACGGAGATATGGATAAGTTCCGCCAGGTGTTCGACGAGCGTATGGAGCTCTGCCACAGAGCCCTGCAGTGCAGGCACGAGCGTCTGACCGGCACTCTCTCCGACGCGGCGCCCATTCTCTGGCAGTACGGAGCCCTCACCCGACTGAAAAAGGGTGAAACGATCGACAAGTACCTTCACGGCGGATATTCCACCCTTTCCCTCGGTTATGCGGGACTTTGGGAGTGTGTTTACGCTCTTTCCGGCAAGAAGCTCACCGAGCCGGAGGGCGAGGCGCTGGGTCTTGAGATAATGCGAATGCTCAACGAGTACACCGCTAAATGGAAGGCGGCGGAGAATATCGACTACTCTCTCTACGGAACGCCTCTTGAGAGTACTACCTATAAGTTTGCAAAGTGTCTCCAGAATCGCTTTGGCATCGTCGAGGGCGTGACCGACAGAAATTACATCACAAATTCATATCACGTTCACGTTACCGAGCCCATCGAT
>CAZABU010000181.1:0-3357 GCA_964483225.1 uncultured Ruminococcus sp.
GATTAGCTCAGTTGGTTAGAGCGCCAGGTTGTGGCCCTGGAGGTCGTGGGTTCGAATCCCATATCTCACCCCAAAACCGTCGAAAAGACGGTTTTTTTTCTTTTTTGGGGGTGAGATACGTGGTGAGAACCCACCTGAACGCCGACTCAGAACTAAAGGACTAGAAAAAACATAATCGGCGGAGGAAAGTTTTTATCCTAAAAACTTCTAGCGACGACTGTGAAAAGGTGTGTTCGTCGCTAGTTCGACTTCCCATATCTCACCCCAAAAATGGAAAGCCCGTCTGAAAAGACGGGTTTTTGTTATATTCCATAGAATAAAGTGAGTTATCGACAAATTTGTTTTATACAGATTTGTCAGTGTGGTCGTAGTTATATAGGACAATTTTTCCTGTTATGGATTCCTGAAGCTCGTCAAGGTCGTTTTCTCTATGTGTGACGAGGATGACGAGTCGGGACTTTGCCTGCTCCTTGATGATTTCAAGGACTGTGGCCACGTGGTTAGCGTCAAGCTCCTTGGTCGGTTCGTCAAGGAGAAGCACTTTTGCGTTTTTCAAAAATGCTCTTGCAAGAGAAACTCTTTGCTTCATTCCGCCGGAGAGTTGACGCGGAGAGAGAGCCATATCTGTCGCAGTGAAGCCAAGTCGGCAGAGAAGTCCTTCTGCGGCCGATTTTTCCTCCTCACTACATTTTTCATAAACGATCTCGGTCAGATTTTCAAGGGCTGTGAGATTGTCGAACAGACGGTGCTCCTGGAATGCATACGAAACTCTGAAATCGGCACTTCTTATAATTTTGCCGGCGAAATTTTGCTCTAAACCGCAGATAATTCGAAGCAGAGTTGTTTTTCCGATACCGCTGGCGCCTGTGACTGTCACAATTCCGCGGCTTGGAAAATCGTAGGAAAAGTTGGAAAGCACGGTCTTTTCACCGTATTTTACGGTAATACTTTCAAGCTTCAGAATCATAGCTTTTTCACCGCCTCTCCGAGCTTTTTGATGGCAAATTCGATGAGAATACTCAAAATTACAACCGCCATTGTCCAAGCAAACATCTGTTCGCTTTCAAAGAAATTCTTTGCGTCGGTGATCTCCTTGCCGATGGAATTTTTAGCATAAACGATTATCTCTGCAGCGATTCCCGACTTCCAGGCGAGGGCGGAGGAGGTCACGAGAGCCGGAAGGAGAAATCTAACCAGTGTAGGGAAGATCAGTAGCTTGAATTTCTTAAAGGGCGACACCTTATAAACCGTACATACCTCATCGAGCTCGCGACTGACGGCATTGTAGCCGTCGGTGAGATTCTGCCAGACGATAGGCATCACCATAAGAACTCCAATAGCAGAAGGCACGAAGCCCTTGCCGATCAGGCACCAAAGCAAAAGGATAAAGGAGGCGACGGGAGTTGATTTTATAACAGTCATCGCCGGCGATATAATCGCCTTTGCAATTTTTGAGTAGTTAGTTAGCGGCGCTATTGCACAGCCGAGCACGGCTCCGATAACAAAGCCGATGAAGATTCGAAGTAAGGACAGCCCTACAGTCTTCCAAAAATCCGCGGTAATAAGCAGATGCAGGAAGGTAACGAGAGTACTGTCAAAGCGTGGGAAAACGAAGCCGATATCCAGCGTTAGCGCCAGCAGTTGCCACACTCCTATCCAAAAGGCAACGGATAGGAGCGGGAGCAATAGCGGGGAAAGCCTTTTCAGCTTATTTTTCATAATAGAAATCGTCGGAGGGCTGCTCGAGTTCGATTGCGGTATAGAAATCCTTCAGAGCCGCCTTCATATCCTCGCCATCAATATAGACGATGGAGCCGTAAAGATTCTGCAGAGCCTTTTTAGCAACGGGAAGCTTAGGGAGAACTCCCTCGTCCACGATCATCTGTGCGGCGCTTTCGAGATTTGCGCTGTCGTTAATATATTCGATAGATGCCTTGTAATCCTCAAGGAATGCGTCGACGCTGGCTTTGTTTTCCTTTAGGAAATCGTTTCTTACAACGATACAGCCCATTGTAAGAGGTGTATCGGAAACCTTGCTCCACTCGGTGGAGAGGTTAAGGTCTACACTGTAAGTAGGAGCCTGGGTCAGCGCTGCGGTTACCTTAGGCTCGGGGAGAACTACGATCGATGCGCCGCCGTTTTTAACCTTTGCAACAAGAGTGTCGTGGTCGGGCTCATATTCAATAGTAGCGGAAACGTTGTTCTTTTCAAGCAGATACTCAATGATGGGACCGGTGGTAGAGGAGGGAACGCTCGCCCAAATGGTCTTACCGTCAAGGTCGGCTACGGACTTTATCTCGGTATTACCGTCGGTGAGAAGATAGAGAGAGCCAAGGGTGTTGATGGAAATAACCGAGATGTAGTCAGACTGCTTGTTGGCCAGTGCAGCTGCGGTGTTAGTGGGCAGGCAGAGCATATCAAGAGTGCCGTTGGCAAGATCGGCGGTTGCATCGGTGGGCGTCGAGTATACCTCGAAGGAGTAAAGCTCGGAGTCGTCAGCCGTATCGCTCATAAGCTTTGCCATTCCCATACCGGTGGGGCCGGACATAACGCCGATGTTGATCTTTTCGCGCTTTCCACCGCCACAGGAGGCGAGTGCGAGAAGCGAGGTGGTGAGTAGGAGAAGTGTTGCGATGAGTTTTTTCATTTTTTTGTGTTCCTTTCAAGACCTTTCGGGTCATTTATATAAATTTTTTTGGTATCGTAGTGAATAGTGCCTTCGTCTTCAAGCTGCTTTAGGGCACGGTAAAGCGAGGCTCTGCCGAGGCTCAGAGCTTCGGCGGCTTTTTTGCAGTTAATGGGAAATTCTTTTCCGTACTGCTCATATTTTTCAAATAAGAAGGAGGATAGCTTCTCCTCGGCGCTGCTGTTGGAAAGAGTGGCGATCTTTCGGTTGAGAAAGCCTATTCTGTCAGCTAAAAATTCGATGATGTTCATAGCTACCAGCGGATCTGCCTCCATAAGTCGCAAAACGTCGGCTTTTGTAAAGAAAAGTATGCTGCTTGATTTTACAGCAACGACCGACGTGGGGAAGCGCTCGCTTTCCGAAAACAGAGCAAGGATACCGAAGCTGTCAAGCTCGGACAGTCGGTTTAAGGGAACGGAGGTGCCATCGGGCTTCAAACGGACTACCTCACAGCAGCCGGAAAGCACAAAGCCTATCTTTTTTTCAAACTCCTCGGGGGAAAATATGACCTCTCCGCGAGAATACTCTCGAATCTCACTCTGTATCTGCCCGAGCAGCTGAGTAAGCTTTCCCTCATCCATTCCCTTGAAGAAAAACACCCCTGTGGCCAGCTTTGATATATCCATATTTATATTTCTCTCCAAAAGTGTTTCATTTGATACAATTATATC
>CAZABU010000182.1:0-3336 GCA_964483225.1 uncultured Ruminococcus sp.
CACAGCCGCCTCGGCAGGACGCTTTTCCACAGCGGGGCTTACCAAGGTCGCGCCGTCGAATGGGGGCTTGTCCGTAGAAACGGTGTCGCTTTCATCATAGGGATCTTCGTCGGGCATAAGCTCGTCATTTGCTGCAGGCTCCTCGGTAGGGAGCTCCGTCACAGGGGCAGGGCTTGGCTTCTCGTCAAGGAAGGGGAACATCGCTCTTTGACGTATGACGTCGGGGTTCTGCTCCTCCGGTGGGATCTCGTTGGGCTCGTCTGAGCTGTCCTCGTCCTCGTCGCTGAAGATTTCGGCGGTGAATCCGTCGGAAGCGTCATTCTCCTCGGACTCCTCGTCATCCTCGCCGAAGCTGAAGGTGGTGCTTTCTCCGACGGGAGATGCAGGTACCTCGGCCTTGTAGAGCACGTCGTCAACTGTGACAGCCTCGTCGGTATATTCCTCCGTGACAGAGGCCTCAGAACTATGGCTTTCCGTAATAGCATCTGTGCTGTAAGTAGGGGGGAGCATCGTGCGCTCGGTTCTTAACTGCTCGGTCACAGGCACTGCGACGATGGGCTCGGCTGCGGGAGCCACGTAGGGGCGGAAGGATTCAGCCTCATCCTCTCGGCTCGCCTCCTCTGTGACGATTCTCTCACGCACCGTGGGTACCGTGTCACTGACCGGGGCGCTGTCGGTAACGCGGGTAAGGATCGATTCGTTAGCGCTCCTTGCGTAGGCCGGGTTGTTACGGGCAACGGCCTCCGTGATGAATGCCGCCGCCTCCTCTACGCTGTCGGAGGCACGCTCGGGCTTCTCATAGGTGCGGCTGACCGTTCCGGTCGATACGGGGCTTCTGATCACCGTGGTTTCGCGCTGAACGTTGAATTCCACGGTCTTTGCAGCCGCTCTCGGAGCCGTATAAACGTTATTGCTTTCCGCGTTCGGAATGCTCTGAGCGGTGTAGGAAGCGGATGCACCGGTATCTGTGCCGGCGTTTTCATAAGCAGGAGTGGAGGTAGTGCTTGAAGCGGAGTAAGAGGCGGATGTCGGAGCAGGGGAGGGCGTAGTAGCTGCGTAGTGGGAGTTGCCTGTGATACCGTGCTCTCTGTTGTATCTTTCCTGAGCCTCGCGCTTGCTGCGCTCAAAGGCCTCTCTGCGGCTGGCGGCAGCCCTTTCGGCAGCCTCCTTGCGTCGAAGCTCGTTAAGCTCCTCCTCCGTGGGGAGCTCTATCGGCTCCTCATATCCGGTCACACCGGCGTCGCTTGCGGTATAGCTGTAGGAAGGCTTCTTCGCCGCACGCTCGTTAAGAGCCGAGCTGTAGGGATCGAAGCCGGCGGTAAAGACCGAGTCTGCCGCCTCGTCAAGTCCGAATCCGGCTCTGGATCGGGGAGACTCGGTGCGCTCGGGCTGAGAAAAGACAGGCTCTGCTCCGCCAAAAGCTGCATCCGCCTCGGCGGTCACGCCGGCGTATTGCGCATCGGTATCCGTGTAGATGTCCGTTGCGGACTCCTCGTCTGCGTAAATCACAGTAGCTCCGCGAGTCTGTGCCGTTTCGTTTTTAAGCTCGTAGTTGTAGGTGCCGAAATCGACGCCCACCCTTCTGCGTGCGTCAGGCTCGGATTGGCTCTGCTCTGCGGAGGAAAAGTTTTTGCCAGCGGTAGAATTATCTCTGACAGCACTCTTGTGGAATACCTCGCTTTGGAGAGTGGGATTGACCTCCGAGGATATCTCGTCACGCTCCTCGTGAATGTTGAGCTCGCTTATTCTCAGCTCGCTCATACCGTTGTCAACGGCAAAGAAGCTGTCATCGAGCAGGGCGGCGCTTTTTCTCTCGTCCTCTCTCGATATTCTCGCTCTCTTGGTTGCGCGAGCCTTGCTTTTTGCCTCCTTGGCACCGTTCATAAGGTTGGCAATCACGCCTCCGATAGTGGAGAATACCCCCTTAACGACCCGCTTGACGGAGCCGTCGCCGGAGGTGAAGAAGAAGGCCGCGTAAATAGCCAGCACCGCCGCCGCAAAGATTATAAGGCCGACCTTGCCGAGGGCGTGAACGAGCCCAAAGCCAACAACTCCTCCGATGAATCCGCCGTGAGCCTTTTCACTGAAATATACACCGGGTGTAAAGGCGGGATCTGCGTTCCAGAAGGTAACCGTGTATTCAATTGCGGAAATGAGGATCACCGTCATCACGGAGAATACGACCCTTGAGATCACTCTGGATTTTGCGTGGTCCTCTGCGTAGAAGATGGCGTGTAGGATAACCAGCACGGGAATAGAGTATGCCCCGATCGAGAACAGCCCCAGAAGCACGGAGGCGATCCCCTTGCCGAGAAGCCCGGTGTCACCTGCGATAAAGCATACACCTATGAATATTGCCACTGCTGCCAGAATTATCGGCACGGCCCGCCTGAAGCCCTTCAGCGAGGAATAATATCCCTCGCCGGTCTTGTTTATACCGTTTCCCTTTTTGTCATTCATTTATATGTACCTCCCGTGGAGAAGAAATTTATCGATAATACGACAATTCTATTATACCGAATTATGCCCCGAATTTCAATAGAAAATAAAAAAATATTTTGATTATTTAATAAAATATTCCGCACAAGCCTTGACAATCGCCGCCCTTTCTGCTAAAATGGTAACCGAATAATTATGCGTACTCGCGTGATGGACGGCCACAACGGCTGAGGTCGGACGCGATACGCCTCAAAGGAAGGACAGTAACGAAATGCTTTTGTACAATTCTGCAACGAGAAGCCGCGAGGAGTTTATACCCCGCGAGGAGGGACGGGTATCTATGTATACCTGCGGCCCCACGGTTTATCATTTTGCTCATATAGGCAATCTCCGTACCTATACGATGGAGGACGTGCTTGAAAAATATCTCCGTTACCTCGGCAACGATGTAAAGAGGGTCATGAACATCACCGACGTAGGTCACCTCTCCAGCGACGGAGATACCGGCGAGGACAAGATGCTCAAGGGTGCAAAGCGCGAGCATAAGACCGTGCTGGAGATAGCAAAGTATTATACCGACGCCTTCTTTGCTGATTGCGATAAGCTCCATATCAAGCGCCCGGACGTTATCGAGCCCGCTACCAACTGCATTCCCGAGTTCATTTCGATGATAGAAACCCTGCTTGAGCGCGGTTACGCATATGAAGCGGGCGGCAATATCTACTTCGATACCTCGAAGCTTGAGAAGTATTATATCTTCAGCGATTTCAAGGAGGAGGACCTGGAGGTAGGTGTGCGCGACAGCGTTGAGGAGGATGCCAACAAGCGTAATAAAGCCGATTTCGTGCTTTGGTTTACCAAGTCCAAGTTTGAGGACCAGGAGCTGAAGTGGGATTC
>CAZABU010000183.1:0-3275 GCA_964483225.1 uncultured Ruminococcus sp.
GCGAGAGAGTTCCCGCAGAGCTTTACGACGAGCTCGCTGCTCTTGAGGCAAGACTTGCAAAGTAATTTAATATTTGCGTGAAAAATGGCACAGGATCCGTTATGGGTCCTGTGCTTTTGCTTATATAAAAAGGGAAGCCAAGAGGCAGAGGACGGCGGATATCAGCCCTTGGATCAGCTTCAGAAAAACAATTCTGCGCTTTGAGATTTCCGCAGGCGTGAAGGCAAAGGCTTGAAGCAACACCGACAGCCCCGAGCTGCCCAGCGCGAAGCCGCAAAGTCCAAGGGAAAGGGGCAGGGGAAGCTCCATCGCCGCGACTGTGCTCGTCGCATTTCCGATCTCTAAAAAGCAGGAAAACAATGCCACGAGAAACGGCGATCTCAACACGCTCTTCAGCACCGAAATGATGAGTGAGAAGAAAATTATGAAGGCGGAAAGGGTCACCGAGGCGGCACCCGCGCCCTTTACCGACTCGACAATATCGAAATTCTGCCTTGTATTTTGCCTTGATATTTGAGTTTTCCTGAATTTGCAACCGAAAATCGTAACAGTCATAAGCGCCGATAAGACGAGAGCGAAATACAGCACGGTACCTATACGTACACTCCCAAGCATCAGTCCAACTCCGCTGATCACAAACACGGGTGAGGGGTTGTTTGCGGCGGCACAGAGCAGCTGACATTCTTCAAGGGAGATATCACCGTCACGGTATGAGCGCGAGGCCGCCCTTGCCCCGATCGGAAAGCCGCAAAGCAGTCCGATCATAAGCACCGAAAGCCCCTTGCCGCTGATTCCAAGCAGCCGCGACAGTATTTTTGCGGGTGCGCTTTCGCTGTTGAAATTTACGGTGGCCGACGTATAATCGGCGAGTATCATAAACGGAAAGACCGAGGGAAGGATCGCGTATACCGAAAGCCGTACCCCGCCTATGAAGGCCTCTCTTATTTCCGCTGCAAAGGTGAATAAAACCGCAAGGCACAGGACAGTCACTATGGGCGGGATCAGGGCAGGGACATCCTTAGCAATTTTTTTATCCGTCATTAAATTTCTCCTTCGGCATACATTTATTGTGACGGGCAAGCATGCTCGCCCGATTTACTAATATGCCCGGAGCGAAAAGAAAATGAAAGAAAAGCTTATTAATACGAAAAACACCCTGTCCCCCTTCCATATCGAGGCCGACCGCTCGCCGGCGGGGCTTACGGTGAGAGTGGGCGGTATAATCGGTATCGCCGAGTATTCCGATGAGCTGGTGCTGCTTAAAAGCCACGGAGGCAGGCTCACCCTTACAGGAAAGCGTCTATCTATAACGGTCTATGAGGACAAAACCGTGGAGATCTGCGGAAGAGTGGAAGGAATGGAGCTTGGATATGGAAAGAATTGACTGCCTGCTTTTCGGTTATAGGCGCGTCGCGGTGGCAAGAGAGGACTTATCCGTAGCAACCTCGCTGTTGCTTCGTGGCGGAATTATTGCAAAAATCGGCACTGACGGCGGCTTTTCCGTCCGTGAACGCGACCTTGAAAGGTTATGCGAGTTACTTCGGGGAAAGGTAGAATATCAGCTTTCAGAGCCCCTCGGTGTGCCCGGGCGCATTAAGTCCTTTCCACATAAGCTTGGCGCCTCGGTGGGGCTTGTTACAGCTCTGATTTTGACGCTTTTCCTTTCATCACTGGTATGGGACGTGCGGGTTGAGGGAAATGACGAGATCCCCGATGCGAGGATCGTCTACGAGCTTTCGGAATGCGGCTTTTCCGTGGGAAGCCTGTGGCTCCTTTCCGACAGGAGCGAGGTGGAGGCGATGATGCTTGCAAATAACCCGGAGCTTTCATGGATAAATATAAACCGTAGAGGGAGCGTGGCTTACGTGATAGTGGCCGAAAAGGTTGCCGTGCAGACACCCGGCGAGCACAGCGCCTCCGGGTAGTCAAATCTCGTGGCGAGCTGTGACTGCGTTATCGAGGAGATAACCGTCAGCTCCGGTGTGGCAATGGTGAAGCCCGGCGATACCGTCAGGCGGGGCGATCTTCTCATCTGCGGTGTTCTGCCCGAGAGCGCCGGCGGTGGCTTTTGCGCGGCGGAGGGGAGCGTCATCGGGAGAGTCGGCGACCGAGTCACCGCATCGGTGAGCAGAGAATATGAGAAAACCGTCGCCGAGCATAAGAAAATCACCGATATAACCTTAAAAATTTTTGATTTTTCAATAAATATTTTCAAAATATATGGAAATTCTGCCGAAAGGTGTGATATAATTAAAGAAATACAGACCTTTTCCATCGGCGACAGGGCAAGACTGCCCGTAGAGATACAGACGAGTCTGACCGTTGAGCGGGAGTTCGCGACGGCGCTCTATGACGATGCGCGGCTGGTGCGGCTTTGCACGAAACGCCTGCTCGGCAATACAGTTTCGCGGACGGTGGGAGCGCAGATAATAAAGATAAGAACCTACGGCGATTATACCGATACCGGTTATGAGATGTACTCGGATATCGTGTATCTTGCCGATGTGGGAGAAAGCTTGCCCTTTGAGGCGGAGGAGTAAATAATTTAATGACTGAAAAAATCGTTTTGACAAGCTCGGACGAGGCCACCGGCGCAATATTCGGTGCCTTTGATGCCAACGTGCGTATGATAGAGCGCGCCTTTGACGTGCGTATTTCCAACAGAAATACCGCGAGCTCCGACGGTGATGCCATCGTTGTTACGGGTGAGGAGGAGAATGCGGATAAGGCCGCACGCACCCTTGAATATCTCAAGCATATGAGCGGTGCCGGCGAGCTGCTTTCCGAGCAGAGCGTGGAATACGTTATCGGCCTTGTCAGGGATAATTCCGACGAGAGCCCCGAGGAGCTTTCCCGCGACGTTATCTGTGTGACAAACAGAGGTAAGCCCATCAAGGCAAAAACCATCGGTCAGAAGAAATACGTTAACGCGATAAAGAAGAATACCGTTGTCCTCGGCCTCGGCCCTGCAGGTACGGGTAAAACCTTCCTCGCCGTTGCTATGGCGGTGGAGGCTCTTCGCAACAAGGACGTCAACAGAATAATCCTTACGCGCCCGGCAGTAGAGGCCGGAGAGCACTTAGGCTTCCTTCCCGGTGACCTGCAGAATAAGATCGACCCTTATCTGCGGCCTCTTTACGATGCACTCTTTGAGATGCTGGGGGCAGAGAATTACCAGAGGCATATGGAACGCGGCACTATAGAAATCGCCCCTCTTGCTTATATGCGAGGCAGAACGCTTGACGATTCCTTTATCATTCTCGACGAGGCGCAGA
>CAZABU010000184.1:0-3134 GCA_964483225.1 uncultured Ruminococcus sp.
GGCTACGGCCTCGGCTTTGAGAGAATCATAATGTACCTCACCGGTGTATCCAACATCCGTGACGTAATTCCTTATCCCAGAACGGTTGGTAACGCAGAGTATTAATAAAATTTACAGCCCCGCAGTTTTACTGCAGGGCTGTTTTTGCGCATTATGAAAATTTATGTTTACATTTTATGTCATTTATACGTTGATTCCAAGCTCGCTCAGATTAGGAAAAAGAGGCTTTGTAAAAACGTTACACACCACCGCGGCCATATCTTCCACAGATGCCTTGAACCCCGACTTATACCATTCAAGCATCACGAAGATAAGTCCGGAGAAGGCGAATTTCAACACGAGCTCCTTAGTAAAATCGTCACGGTTCGGCTGGAACTTATCCATATCAACTCGGTCACGCACCGGATACCTTATGGAGCGCTCGACAAGTATTCCCATCAATCCGTTTCTCTCGAGAAAATCCAAAAACGGCTTGCGGATTCTCCAAAAAGAAAAGTACTCCTCTATCTCGCTTTGCAGGCGGCGATTAGGAAGCCCGGAGAAGTCCTTTTCAAAGCCTACGTATTCACCGAGGGTATGCTCAATCAAAGCATCAAGTGTATCCTCCTTGCTGTCAAAATACCTATAAAAGGCCTTTCTTGGCATTCCGACGTATTCGCAAAGCTCCGTGACGGTGAGATCCTCAAACCGACGTGTTTTCAGCATTTCCAGCATTGCTCGCTCTATTTTCCTTTGGCGCTTTGCGGATTGCTCGGTCTTACACAGCTTATACATAGCTCCCCTCCACCCAGTGTTACATTAGTGACATTATACCAAAACCGTGCGACTCGGTCAATGGCTTTTCTGCAAAAAACAAAATTTGTTTTGTAACATTTATCCGTATCAACAATAGTTTCTCACTATTTTTATGCATTATTTACAAACGAGTTACAGAAAATTTGTTATGCGGTGTCACAAAAGTGGCACTTTGGCGGCTTTTGCGCGCGTTAAATCTTTGTTATAATTATATCAGTATTACTAAAATCTAAATTTGGAGGACAAACAAATGGCTAACAAGACTAGAACAGTCGAATTAGACGCGAATGGCAAACGCAAGTTCGGCATACGCGACAGCGTTGCGTATGCCGCCGGAGATCTTGGTTGTAACATGAGCTTTGCTTTGAAGAGTTATATGTCGCTCTTCTGGACTCAGGTTATGGGCATGGGTCTTTGGTACTCGCTTCTTCTGATAATCGTTCAGGTGTGGGACGCTATCAACGATCCCCTCATCGGTTCTGTTATCGACGCCGATCACCGCAAGTATAGGCGCAATAAGTTTCTCGCCTATATTTGGTTCGGTTCCATCGGACTTATCGTTGGAGGCGCTCTGTGCTTCCTTCCCTTCCCCGGTGCTCCCACTTGGGCAAAGTTTATCATCTTTATTGCAGGTTACGTAGTATGGGATGCATTCTACACAATTGCTAACGTTCCTTACGGTTCTCTGCTCTCTCTCATTTCCAACAATGATGCCGACAGAGCTTCCCTCTCCGCATGGCGCTCCATCGGTTCTATGATAGGAAATATGCTCCCTATGGTTATTCTTCCTATGATCATGTACGATCAGGACGAAAACCTTGTGGGATGGAGAGTATTCGTTGCTGCTCTTGTTATGGGCGTGCTCGGCTTCATCTGCTTCCAGTTTATGATCCGCAATACCGAAATCAGAGTTGAGGATGAGGTAAAGGTCAACACAGAGCAGGCCAAGTTCAACGTTGTGGAGGCTATGAAGAACTTCCTCTCCAACCGTCCCGCTGTCGGCGCTACCGTCGCAGCTATGGGTATGTTCATTGGTATGCAGGGAGCCGCAACCGCAGTTCAGGTCGTGTTCCAGACCTACTTCCAGAACACCGATATTTCCGGTCTGGTTTCTATGTTCGCAATGATCCCGATTGTCGTGTTTACACCTCTTGCGCGTAAGATGGTTACCAAGTACGGCAAAAAAGAGCTTTCTATGATCGGCGCGCTCTGCTCTATCGTTGGAGCTCTCGGTCTCTTTATCATTACCCCCAACAACATCGTTCTCGACCTCATTCTTTACGTTGTATGTCAGCTTATTTACAGCCTCGGTCTCGGTATCTATTCTACCGTATCCTGGGCAATGATGGGAGATGCAATAGATTACAACGAATGGAAGACCGGCAAGCGCGAGGAGGGCGTTGTTTATTCGCTTCACTCCTTCTTCAGAAAGCTGGCACAGGGTGTAGGTCCCGCAGTTGCACTTGTTATTATGAGTAGCCTCGGCTATGTTAACAATGCGATCAACTCGGCAGGCGAGGAATACATAGACGTTAAGCTCTTCATCGGAACCGACGTTCCTCTGAACCTTCGTATACTTGTTGCAGCGCTTTATCTCGTTGCCGCCATTATGCAGTTCATCGGTCTTGGTCTCATTTACAATCTTGACAAGAAAACTCTTGAAAAGATGAATGAGGAGCTTAGCCGTAACAGCGCAGAGGACGGTGCAGATATCGAAAAATCCGTCGCATAATTTTTCACACAACGGCGTCTGACGTGAGGTCGGACGCCGTATTTTAGATTTTTAAGTTATTTTGAATTTTTTGAGATTTGATTGATTTGAACCCGTAAATCTGTTATAATAATATATAACACTAAAGCTTAGAAGGAGCTACTTTTATGAGAAAGATACTTAATATCAACGAGGGCTGGCAGTTCTATAAGAACACCGCCGACCCTGCAGTAAACGAGGGTGCAGTTGACGTAAATCTTCCCCACACCTGGAACGCCGAGGACGGCTTTGACGGCGGTAACGACTACTTCCGCGGCAGCTGCGTATACAAGAAGATCATCACCCGTGCAGATCTCCCCGAGGCAGATCAGTATTACCTTGAGATCCGCGGTGCGAACTCCTCCGCAGACGTATATGCTAACGGCAAGCATCTTTGCCACCACGACGGCGGTTACTCCACCTGGCGTGTAAATCTTACCGAGGAGCTTGGAGAAACGGTCGAGCTTGCTATCCACGTGGATAACGCCCCCAACGAAACCGTATATCCCCAGATGGCAGACTTCACCTTCTACGGCGGTCTTTACAGAAACGTAAATATTATCGCTGTAAATAATACTCACTTCGACCT
>CAZABU010000185.1:0-3116 GCA_964483225.1 uncultured Ruminococcus sp.
TTTTCGATCTCGTCAAACAGTATGACCGAATAGGGACGGTGACGGATCTTCTCGGTCAGCTGTCCTGCCTCGTCATAGCCAACGTATCCGGGAGGTGCGCCGACAATACGGGAAACAGCATGCTTTTCCATAAATTCAGACATATCAAGTCTGATAAGCGACTCAGGCTGCTTGAACAGGTCATCCGCCAAAACCTTAACGAGCTCTGTCTTACCGACACCGGTAGGGCCGGCAAATATCATAGAAACAGGACTCTGACGATAGGAAACGCCGGAGCGCTTACGCCTGATAGCACGGACGACCGCATCAACTGCCTCGTCCTGACCGATGATACGCTTCGAAATACGCTCCTTAAGGCCGGAAAGCTCGGCAATCTCGCCGACCGAAAGCTCTGCCGACGGTATGCCTGTCCATATCTCAATAACCTTATAGAGATCATCAGGAGTAAGTCTCAGCTCATCGACCACAGGAGTGATTATACGCTGTCTTGTTTCAAGACGTATACGCTCGGACTTCAGATCGGCGAGGATCTTATAATTGTCCTCTGTCTGTGCCTCCGGATTTTCCACCTTGGATTCGAGCTCGGAGGTCATAGCGTCTATCTCCGCCAAGCGCTTGTCGTTCTTTTTCTTCTCGTTAAGCTCGGGACAGGTAAGCGCGGCCTTTGCTGCGGCCTCGTCGATAAGGTCTATTGCCTTATCGGGCAGAAATCTGTCGGTTATATACCGCTCGGAAAGTATTGCCGCAAGCCTCGCCACCTCGTCGGTGATCTCCACGCCGTGGAATCCCTCGTAATACTGTTTGATGCCGCGAATAATATAAACGGTATCATCTACAGACGGCTCCTCGATCTTTACCGGCTGGAAACGGCGCTCAAGTGCCGCATCCTTCTCTATACATTTTCTGTACTCCTTAAGTGTCGTGGCACCGATAACGCGGATCTCTCCACGGGAAAGAGCGGGCTTGAGCAGATTGGCAGCGCTCATACTGCCGTCGCTGGTTTCTCCCGCGCCGGCGATGTTGTGAACCTCGTCGATCATAAGGATTATATTTCCGCACTCCTTGATCTCCTTGAGGAGCCCGAGTATTCTGGATTCAAACTGCCCTCTGAACTGCGTGCCCGCAACAAGCGCGGTCAGATCAAGCTGCCAAACCTCGAAGCCGATGAGTGCCTCGGGAACGCGTTCCTCAACGATTCTGGAGGCTAACTCCTCAACAATAGCGGTCTTACCGACGCCGGGCTCACCGATCAAACAGGGGTTGTTCTTCTGACGGCGGCAAATGATCTGTATCATACGCTCTATCTCGCGATCTCTGCCGACTATCTTATCGATCTTCCCTGCGGCTGCCTTTTCGTTCAGATTGGTACAATAGGTTGCAAGAAGCTTTTTCTGGGGAACGTCCTTGTTTGCCCCCTTTCTCTTGCGGTCACCTTGACCGCCGCCCTGCCCCGGGGAAGGCTTGAAGGGCATACCGAATATCTCGCCGAGATTAAGAGTCGGTACCTTGCCGCCCTCAGTAGCGTCGTCATCGGCCTGAACAAGTCCGTTTTCCATAATACTGTCGATCTCCGCGCTCATATTCTGTATCGCTTCCTCGTCGATACCCATTTTTCTGAGCATATCGTCAACCGGCTTTATACCCATCTCGGAGGCACAGTTAAGACAGATCCCTTCATTTATGTTTTTGCCGTTATCAAGTCGCGTAATAAAGACAACGGCAGGTCTTTTCTTACATCTTGCGCAAAGTTGGAATTTCATTAAAATCTCCGTTCTGCCGTCACCGGACGGCACAAAAAACTATCAGAAGCTGAGGAGCAGCTCCATAGGATTATAGGTATTAAAGAATCTGTAAACGATTCCGCCCTCGTAATTCATAAGGAACTCGCTATCAGCGAATGCAGGCAGATTGAATATAAGCTCAAGAACTACTGCAAGTGTCCAAGCAATAATGATCGAAAATACAGTGTTGAAAATTACGCCGAGAGTCTTGTTTACCGCACCGAGAAGGCCGCCGCCGAAGACCGTATCTATTACAAAGAACGCAATGCTGAAGCCAAGTCTTGCGAGTAAGTAAACAGCTACAAACGAAAGTACAATAGCTATTACGTTTATAACGGGCGTGGTAAGAGTTTCGATTATGGTATCAAGGAGCTCGGTGATTGCCGCACCGGAGGCAATAGCCTCAATATCAATGCCGAAAGCCGCTGCCGCGATCTTCAGAAGTGTAGGAAGCTCCTCGGTAAGGTTATCAGGAGTAAGATTTGCACAGTTCTCATACATAAAGTTCGCAAGATAGCCCTGTATAGGTGCGCTTATCATAGGAGCTATGATCGCATCCGCGAATCCTGCGCAAGCGGAAAATGCTATCGCCAGCGAGGCGATCAGCTTAACCGGACGGGCAATGATCTTGGTGAATCCCATTTTATAACCAAGATAGATACCCGCAAGAATGATACCGATAAGAATTAAGTCAACGATAATTTTGAGTGCCATAGTACTAAGTCCTTTCAAATTAATGCTTAAAAATTTTGTATATAAATACACTGTGTCATTTCACAACAACACACTGCGATGTAAAAATAGAAGCAAGCCTACCTACGACCTTATCGCCGGGATCGAGAGATATCCCCTTCATAGACGAATACTTTCCGGTCGACTCATCGTAAAGCACGACCGAGGCCTCCCCCGCATTGAGGGTCGCTAAACGGTAAATAGAATTTATTCTGCTGTCGTCAAGACTGCTAACCTTAATAAATATTCTTTTGGGCGACGGTTTCTCATGCACTACACTCGTTTGAGCCGAATACTCGCTGTTATCGGTCAGCGGGATCGCTCTTGTAAGCAAAAGCTTAGGAGCCTCCCCCTCCTCGGTAGACAGCGTCCCTTGTATAAACACTGCCGCATCGGAATAGAGATACCCGGAAAATTGCTTATATTGCTTTGCGAAGACAATAACCTCCATCTCGCCGTATCTATCCTCAACGGTGAGAAAAGCCATTGTATCTCCGTTTTTAACAAGCTTCGTCCGTCTTGCGGTAATTATACCCGCGATTCCGGCTTGAGCTCGGTCGCGATATCTTGAGCCCTCGTCCGTATCGGCATCATCGGAAAGGG
>CAZABU010000186.1:0-3048 GCA_964483225.1 uncultured Ruminococcus sp.
AAGGCGATCGTTGACGATCCCGATGCGGTACAGGTTGAGGAGTCGGTGGACGGCGACGACATCGAGCTCACCCTTATCGTTGCCGAGGACGACACCGGTATGGTTATCGGACGTCACGGCAGGATCGCAAAGGCTATCCGTCAGATCATGAAGGCGGCGGCAAACACCTGTGGCAAGCACGTTACGGTTGAAATCAAGTAAAAACAAAAAAGGAACAGGTTTTAAGACTTGTTCCTTTTGCTTTTTAATTATTAGTCACCGCTGATTACCGAGCATCAGCGATAAGAATATCAATATCACCGCTGGTGGTCCTTATTTTACAAGGAGAACCGCTCGAGGGATAAGGCACGCGCACGTCACCTGAGGTTGCGCGAGCATCAAAGGTTTTCGGTGTCAGGATGGTGCCCTCAACGTCGCCGGAGGTGGTTTCGATCTCTATGCTCGCCGCGTCGCATCCTTCAAGCTCCACGTCACCGGAGGTTGCGTCGATATAAAGTCTGTCGGTCAGTATAACGTCCTTCAGAGTGGTTTCGCCGCTTGTGCATATGACCGTCAGCTTATCGCCTCTTACAGAGGAAAGCAGCGTATCTCCGCTCGTAGACTCAATATACAGTCTATCAAAGCTTGATTTTGAAATAAGAACGTCGCCGCTGTTAGAATCAACCACACAGGAGCCGCTTACCGTGACCTCGGAAAGCTTGACGTTTCCGCTGGTAACCTCAATCTCCGTCTCGCCTCTTACAGAGCAGAAGATCTCAATATCTCCGCTGGTACATTCAATATCGAGAGTGGAAAAGCTAAGTCCCGCGCAAAGGCTTATATCCGAGGATGCACATTCAATATCAAGACTGCCGTATTCACCGGCAGGAAGATAGACGGTCACGGAATACTGAGCCCAGTTGAATATCCGGTTATACCACTCGCACACCTCTTCGATCTCCAAGGTGCCGCCATCATCGTTCACGTAGAATCTTGTCTTATTGCTCTGATTGCAAACGACCTTAAAGGTTCCATCCTCACTCTCCTTAAAGGACAGGTTCGCAGAGGATAAATCAAAGTCAAAGCGACTTATATTCCCCTCAATCTCGTAGGTCCTGGTTTCCTTTTCAACAGCGCTGATAGCCTCGGCATCCCAGCCGGACGCACCGAAGGAAATGAGAAAAACTGCTGAGCCAAGTAAAAACAAGCTCAGAGAAACTAATAGCAAGCCTTTAATAAATTTCATATTCTGCCTCCTTTTATCTTCTCAAAAACATATTTTCCAGCCTTATAGAGAGAAACAACCGCGTACCTTGTAATAAAGTAGAAGCATACGCAAATAAGTACTCCGGCGCCGACCATAGCTAAGCCAAGGCCGAGTCGCACAAACACCGCGTTCGCGGCCGCATCGGCAAACAGCATCACGATACTGTAAATACAGAAAACCACGCCTCCGAGGGACACCGTGGCACCGCCAAGCACGCAAGTGCAAAGCGCCGCAAGCGCCGAAAGAACCAGCAGCACGGCAGGAGCAGCCACGAATATAAGTATTGCCGCATCACCAAGTATCCTACCTACGGGTAGCCCTTTCTTCTTCTCTGCGGAGAAAAGCTCCAGCGACTCCTTGCGGATCCGCTCGGCACATTCATCGGGGGTTCCGAATACTGCGAGAATTTCTTCATCGGAAAGCCCTGCATCAAGCTTATCGCCGTAAATTTCGCGGTAATAGTTCAAAATTCCCGCCTTTTCGTTTTCGGAAACAGCAGAAAGCCTCCGCTCAAGCTGCGCCTCCCATTCGTTATAGGTCACCGTTATCACCTCCGTCTTCATCCTTCAAAATAAAATCACTCACACGCCGAAACTCATCCATCGTATCGATAAAATCCGTTATCCGCGAAAGCCCGATCTCGGTAATCCTGAAATACTTTCGCAGTCGGCCGTTAAAGATGGCGTTTCTTGTAACAACGGCGCCTGCAGACTCAAGTCGCTTCAGTATCGGATAGAGAGTTGACTCGGAAATCTCGATAAACGGCGCAAGATCCGAGATTATTTTATATCCGTAGGACTCTTCCCTGGATATGGCCTTTAGCACACATATCTCAAGCAGCCCTTTTTTTAACTGCGCGTCCATAGCTCCTCCTCTCATTAGGTTATGCACAATACTTCCCTTCGTCTTATATTATACATTACATAGTATCGCTTGTCAATAGCTTTTTCAAAAAAATATGCAAAAAATATCCGAGCAGGCAATTCTACTCGGATATTATGTATTTTCTACCTTAATATTATACGGTAAGCACGACCTTACCCACGTTCTGACCCTTGTAGAGGATATCGTGAGCAGCCTCCGCCTCTGTGATGGGCAGAACCTTATAAATTGTGGGCTTAACTCTGCCCTCGGTAACCTTTGGCCAGATATCACGGACGAGGCTTGCAAGGATCTGAGCCTTGACCTCGGGGGCTCTCGAGCGGAGGGTGCTGCCAATGATTCGTACGTTACGGACGTAAATGTTCTTTAGGTCAATCTCGGTGAGCTGACCCGCGAGCGCGGCAATCATTATCCAGCGCGCGCCGTGAGCCAGGTAATGGAGGCATTTTCCCATGATCTCGCCGCCAAGACAGTCAATTGCCACGTCGACGGGGTGACCGGCGTCGAGCTCTGCCTTCAGCACCTCGCAGATATCGGTCTTTTTCGTGTTTACAACAACGTCGGCGCCGAGATGCTTTATGGCATCAATCTTTCCATCGTCAATTACCGTGGTAATAACGCGGATATCAAAGGCCTTTGCCATAGGAATAATAACGCTGGCAAGACCGCTGGCGCCCGCGTGCATAAGAAGGGTGTTTCCGGGCTTGATATTTCCCTCGATAAAGAGGTTGAGATACGCCGTAGCGAAGGCCTCGGGGATAGCTGCAGCCTCGATCATAGAGCAGTTCTCGGGCACGGGCATCAGCATATCGTATTTTACGGTTACGTACTCGGCATAGCCTCCGCCACCGAGAAGGGCGCAGACCTTGTCACCAAGCTTCCATTCCGACTTCTCTGCCGCCTCGGCGCCGATTTCGATA
>CAZABU010000187.1:0-2930 GCA_964483225.1 uncultured Ruminococcus sp.
GATTCCCCTCAACCCCGAGACCGGTGCCGTTGAGGCAGAGGGCATCACCGCCCAGACCGAGCAGGTTATGAAGAACCTCGGCGCAGTTCTTACCGCCGCCGGCTCCTCCTACGAAAAGGCGATAAAGACCACCTGCTTCCTTGCCGATATGGGTGACTTCGCCGCCTTCAACGAGGTCTACGCTCGCTACTTCACCGAAAAGCCTGCCCGCAGCTGCGTTGCTGTAAAGACGCTCCCCAAGGGCGTGCTCGTTGAGGTCGAGGTTATAGCGACCGTAGCGGAATAATATAGTCCTGAAATCGACAAAAATGTAAGAAAACAAAGATTTTATATCATCATAAACTGCAAATAATGTAAAAAAAACGGCTTCAATTGAAGCCGTTTTTTTGTAGTCCGAGCATATCTGCTATGCCGTCTGCAATATCCGATGCGCCGTTCTTGTTTTTGTCAAAATAGGATAGGTTCCTCCGTAGCAGCTCCATACGCTCGGTATTTGTTGCAAGCTCCTCAACCTTTTGCCGTATTTTCCGCCTGTGGCTGATATAGTACCCGCATTTTCGACGGTCAATAAACAGTCGCTTCGTCGCCTTTTCGATGGGCGTTGCGTAGTAATCAATAATTATCGGAGTTCCCATCATAACGCTGTCGAGCACTGCATTTGGCCCGGCCTTCGTAATGAAAAGGTCGCAGGCGCCGTAGAGCCTCGGCGCATCTGTGAGAAATCCGTAGGTCAGCAGGGTCACGTTTTCGGGTACGCCCTCCTTCATTCTCTCGAATTTTGCCCTCAGCTTTTCGTTCTTTCCCGCCAAAAGACAGACCGTCAGCGGTATTTTCGTTCGTAGCAGAGCCTTCGTCACTCGCTTCGCCTTGGCCTTTGCGTAGACTCCGTCGGCCACAACCACGGCGAACTTGTCCGCAGGGATACCGAACCTCTGACGATACTCCTCTCGACTGCCGTTTGCCTCCGTCACTGCAGGTCTGGTTGGGTAAAACACCTCGTGCACCCGCTCTCTTGGAAACTTGTATCTCAGCGCGTCCTCCGTAGCCAGTGGATTGTTGGTGTAGAGCCTGTCCACACGGTTATCCCACCAGCCGTGAACGTTGTTGTCCGGACAGTATAGCACCACCCTGCAGTCCTTGTTATATTTATTTCGGTATTCCACCGCGGCAAAGGCCGTAAAATAATGGGTAACAACGATCACGTCGGGCGCGTATTTTCTGTATTCTTCGACTGTTGCCAGCGTCGCCCTTCTGAATGCGGTATAGTGCATTAGCTTCAGTGTGTTTTTCGATCCGATAACGTGCATCGCCGCCATCTGCAGCTTCCCGAATCCGGGGAACCTTGAATATCCGCGCACCTGCCCGACGAGGAACCTTTCGTAATTCTCTAAAACGGGATTGCCGCTTTCGCGGAAAATATATTTCTCCAAAACGCAGCACCCGTCGCCCCATCGCTCCTTCAAGGCGTTTGCGATAGCCTCCGCGGTTACGATGTGCCCCATTCCCGCCTCAATGTAGGTGACGAGGACTCTCGGTATCTTCCTTTTGCTTTCCATAGCCAGCCCCACAAAAAGTTTTTTTACATTATAGCACCCAATGGCGGCAAAATATGCCGGATTTTGTTTCGGTTTCTTGAAAATAATTCCCCAAAAGCGTAAAGAAACGGTAAATTTGTAGACTTCTGACTCCAATGTTATAGCTACAAAATATATTGAAATCTTTCAATTTCTATTGCTTTTTTCTGTTTATCGTGATAAAATAAACGCATAGAGCATCTACTCTTGATAAAACAGTTCGAAAAGGAGAGGAAAATGAAAAAAATCGGTATCAGCTGCGGCGCCCTGGTTAGAAAATACGGCGTTGACCGCGGCCTTGAAATATGTAAGGAAAGCGGCTTTGACGCCGTTGACTATAATCTTGAGAGCTATAAGGTCGGTGACAAGATCTACGGCGGCTCCGACGATGCCTTTGAATCCCATTTCGACGCCATAAAGCGTAAGGCCGCCGATCTGGAGCTTGAAATATCCCAGACCCACGGCAGATGTGCTACCTATATGCCCGAAAACGAGGAGCATAACAAAAATACAGACGCAGTAAACGCCCTCGACCTTCGCGCTACTGCCGCCCTCGGCGCTCCCTCCTGCGTTATTCATTTTATAAATAATACCAGATGGGGAAAGCAGCCTCCCGAGCTTATGCATAATTTGTGCTCTCAGCTGTACGATACCGCGCTTCCTTATGCCGAGAAATACAAGGTAAATATCGCGATGGAAACCTTCGGCGCGGCTCGCGTCAGCGGCGCCCGTATCAGAGATTTCTTCGCTGATCCCACCGAGTTCAAGCGTCAGTTTGACCGCCTCGATACCAAGTATAAGACCATTTGCGTTGATACCGGTCATACCCACGAGGCCGAGTCCTTCTGGGTACCCCCGCCTGAGGAGATGATCCGTATCCTTGGCAAGGATATTACCATTCTTCACCTCCACGACAACAACGGCCACTGGGACGACCACCTGCTCCCCGGTATGGGAAATATAAATTGGCCCGCAGTCTTTGACTCCCTCGACGAGATCGGCTACACAGGCGTCTATAACTTCGAGCTTAAGCTCGGCTTCGGCTCGATGCGCGAGGAGTTCGTGCGCTTCGCCGGTAAATACCTGAGATACTTCGTGGATAACCACGGCGACCTTAAATAAGTTGCTTTTAAGGCAAAATTGAATTTCGAAAGGTAAAAAGAGGGGGCTATCTTAATGAGACAGCCCCTGCGGGAAACGGTCCACTTGAACGGCAGGCGCAGGGCAGTACAACACGCGCCTGCCCGAGTTTTCGCCTTTTCGCCGGTGTTGGGGCGAAATTTTGCTTGCGCAAAAGCGGCGAAAATCTCGCCTCGCTCTTACTATGTGATAGTAAACAAAGCGGGTGCCGCTCGG
>CAZABU010000188.1:0-2876 GCA_964483225.1 uncultured Ruminococcus sp.
ACGGAAATTCCCTGCCTCTATGGGCAGCCACCTCCCGCTTCAACGCATATCAAGCTTTTATATTATAAACTATTATTTGTTAAAAATCAAGAGGGGTAAGAAAAAAAGTTAAAAATTTTTTCGATAATTTTTTACGAATTTTCCTACAACTATTTATGCATCTTGCACAAAAAATCGCATTTTTTGTTAAAAACTACACTATTCCGTCATCAGCGAGCGTGAACCAACCTTTTATTTTTCGTGTTTTTTGCATTTTTGTAAACAATTTGTTCATAATTATGTAGTAAAATAAGTAAGACAAGCTAAATCGTGCACGCGTAGCACTCCTCGCGCGCGTATATCATTAAATGAAGGAAACCAAAAAAATGAAAAGCAACTCAAGAAAAATAAGCGTATATCAGCTCGTTGTTTTCGCGTTTTTGTTGGCGGCGGTATCGCTGCGGACGGTAGCGCTCTTTATCGACTACGACTTTGCAACGGGGTATTTTGACAGCAAAACATGTATAACGGTCGGCAACGTGCTTTTGCTTACGGGCGTTTTCATGTCCTTTGCATCAATATTCGTTTTCAAACGCACGCCCGGTCTTGTCGCATCCTTCGACGGTGCAGCAACCTATATCCCCTCCGGCGTTGTGGCGGTGGCACTTATGTTCGTCGGTGCAGGACTGTTCCGCGACATAATCAAGCTGCCTGAGAAGCTTCTTTCAAAGGAGAGCCTCACCGACGTCAAGGTGCTGTTTATGCTTGTACTTACCGCTTTGGCTGTTTTGGGCGTGGGTGCGTTCCTTTATAATTCCCTATCCGACAAACGGGCAGACAGCAATCGCGGAGCATTTTATATCGTGCTTGTAGTTTTCCTTATGCTCTATTCCGCATATCTTTACTTCAGCACCAAGCTGCCCATCAATGCACACGTGAAGATCGTGGATCAAATGGCCTATATGATGGCGGCGATATTTTTCCTTTACGAAACCCGTATTTCGATGGACCGTCCCATTTGGCATGCTTATATCGCCTTCGGCCTTATAGCCGCATTACTCACGGCGTATTCCTCCCTCCCCTCGCTCATCGTGTATTTTGTCAACGGAAGAATAATTTCCGCAAGCATTTACGAAAGCGTGCTGACGTTTGCGCTCTTCATATTCATCTCCGCGAGGCTTATACTTCTCACAGAGCTCAAAAGTGCTGAGCGTTGCCCTGCGGCGATGGCGGCGCACACCTTCGCCGAAAATCGAGAGGCGGCAAGAGCTGCAGCCGAAGAAGCACGCGCGCACGCGTTAGAAAATAAGGAAGAAATATCCGCCGAAGCAGATACCGAGCCCAGCAACTACACTATGGATATAGACGACAGCATTACAACAACCGGAGAAGCAGAATGAAAAAAATACTCGTCATAGACGGAAACAGTATAATCAACCGAGCATATTACGGCATACGGCCGCTTACCACCAAGAGCGGTAAGAGCACCCACGCGGTTTACGGTATGATCAACATTATAAAGCGACAGCTTGATGCGCTGAAGCCGGATTACGCCGCCGTAGCCTTCGACCTCAAGGCTCCCACCTTCAGGCACAGAATGTATTCCGAATATAAAGCCGGCAGGCACCCCACCCCCGAGGATCTGATCTCGCAGTTCCCCGACGCTAAGGAATGTCTTAGGCTGATGGGACTGCACGTGTTGGAGATCGAAGGCTATGAGGCCGACGATATCCAGGGCACCGTGGCAAAAATGGCACACAGGAAGGAAGACACCGTGAGCTACGTGCTCTCGGGCGACCGAGATCTGCTCCAGCTGATAGACGAAAGGGTCACTGTGCTTTTAGCTACCAACAACGACACAAAGACGATGACCTCTGCAGAATTCCGCGAGGAGTACGGGATCGAGCCTTCACAGTTCATAGATATGAAGGCTCTTATGGGCGACTCGTCCGACAATATACCCGGTGTCGCCGGTGTAGGCAAAAAAACCGCACAAACGCTGATATCGACATTTGGTTCGCTGGAACAGATTTACGAAAATATAGACGATAAGCAAATTTCAAAGGGTGTGCGTGAAAAGCTTCTGCGCGACAGGGATAACGCCTATCTATCAAGGGATCTGGCGAGGATCAAAATTGATACTCCCATAGAAAAAACGTTGGAAGAGCTTGCTCTTGGCGATATGGACAGAGAGGGGCTTTACCGCAAATTCTGTGAGCTGGAGTTAAATTCACTTATATCGAAATTCAACCTTACAGCTCCCGCGGCAAGTAGCACAAAAAGCATTGCGACCATTGAAAGCAATGACTGCCAGGTGCAGCATAATGACGATCACACCTATATTTTTTTAGATGCGAAAGATTTTCAAAGCAAGCCGCATAGCAGGCTTTGTGTCGAGATTTTGGAAAGCAAAGTTTACATTTCCGAGGAAAATCAACATTATGTATACGATGGAGAGCTTTCGGAAATCGCACAAAATATTTGCGAATCGACCATCATTTGCTTTGACGGAAAGGCGCTCTGGCATACGTTTGACCGCGCCGGTGCAAAGCCGCAAGGAGAGATACTAGACCTTGCTTTATATGCATACGCACTCAACCCGGGTGGCGGTGTGACAAATATAGCTACACTTGCCGCAGAATTCCTCGGAATTACTGTTGCAAGCGGTGAGCCTTCCGCTCATCTTTACGCTAAGCTGGAGGCAGAGCTCCGCCAAAGGATCGTCGAAAACGGACTTGAGAAAATACTGTTCGAAATTGAACTGCCGCTGATAGGAGTTCTGGCAAAAATCGAAAAAGCCGGCTTCAAGATCAATCCTGACGGCATCCGTGATTTCGGCGATGCACTTGCTACGCTCTGCGACGATCTTACGGCGCGGATCTATATGCAAGCAGGCC
>CAZABU010000189.1:0-2875 GCA_964483225.1 uncultured Ruminococcus sp.
TACATCAACTATATTGCAGACCTCTATCAGGTAAGCAAGGAGGAGCGAGACGCTACTATCGAAAGACTCGTCAGCAATTTCCAGCTCGTTGGCTCCTTTGATAACCAGATGAAGACCTACTCTCACGGTATGAAGCAGAAGATCGCCATTATGGCGGCTCTCGTACATAACCCCAAGGTGTGGATCCTCGACGAGCCTCTCACAGGTCTTGACCCCACGAGCATTCACGAGGTCAAGGAATGTATGAAGGAGCACGCCGCCAAGGGTAACATCGTATTCTTCTCCTCTCACATCATCGACGTTGTCGAGAAGATCTGTGACAGGATCGCCATTATCAAGAAGGGAAAGATCCGCACCTCGGCAACCATCGCCGAGCTTGACGCCAAGGGCATTGAGCTTGAGCAGTTCTACCTTGACACCATTTACGGCAATTCCGATGACAACGATGCGTCCGCCGAGCAGGCAGAGCCCGCTGAAGCTGTCGAGCCCACCGCCATCGCTGAAACCGTCGAGCACACAGAGTCTACCACTCCGATACCGGAAGTTGCGGAAGACACTTTCACGGAGGAAGCAAAGGTCGTATGAACAGCTTGATAGTGCTCGTAAAGATGCAGCTGAAGGAAAAGCTGAACTTTAAGCGTCGAAGCCTTAAGGACGTCAGCTTCTTCCGTGTTCTGCTATCTATAGTGCTTGCGGCGGTGAAATTCGCAATAGTGACCGTGCTTTGCGCCGCATTCCTTCTGGTAGCAAACCTCCTCGGCATCTTCTCAATCAACAACACAGTCCCCTCCACGGTGATCTCCCTCGTCTTCCTGGTAATGCTGGCGACATCGGTGATCTCCTGTGCGGCAGGACTTACAAAATCCATGTATTACTCCAGGGATAACGCGATTCTGCTCACGCTTCCCTGCCGTCCGATACAGGTCTATCTCTCAAAGCTCATCATCTTCTTCATCTTTGAGCTCAAGAGGAACTTCGGATTTATCGTTCCTCTGTTTATCGCTTATTTCTACACTCACAATTATCCCGTTGGCTTCTACCCCTGGATGCTGCTGGCATTTGTGTTCGTATCCCTGTTCACCGTATCGCTCGGAGCCCTGCTTTCCATACCCGCTATGTGGTTCTGCAATTTCTTCAGGCAAAAGAAGACCCTGCAGATGATCTCTCTGCTTGTGGTCGTCGGTGCGGCGTATGCGGCGCTTATGTTTGCAATATCCCTTATCCCTGCTAACATCGACCTTATCGCTACCTGGGATAAGACCTTCTACCAGATTCAGGACTTCCTCTCCGCTTATGCGAAGAACTTTGCATGGCTCTACGATATGACCAAGCTGATGCTCGGTGACCCCTACTTCTACATCGTCACCTTCAAGGCGGGTCCTATGTTCTCAAGACTCGGTCAGCTGGCAGGAATTACTGCGGCGCTCTTCATCGCAGGTCTGCTTATAGTTAAGCCCCTGTTCTACAAGATGGCGAGCAAGCCCTTCGAGTATCTCAAAAAGGAAGTAAAGCCCAAGAAAAACAGACCCATCTCTCCGAAGCTTACCACCCTCTGGATCGAATCGCTCTCTATGGTAAAGAGCATCGACAAGGTATTTGCAAACGTTGGAGTGCTTATCTCCATTCCTCTGCTTACCTTCCTTCTCAACAAGATATTCCTTGCCATGAACACCCGCGCGTTGGGTGATTACATGGTCGTAACCTTCAATATTCTTATAATTATGCTCGTCGCTCTGAATACCAACTGCAATATGGCGAGCCTCTATTCCAAGGACGGGCGCAGCATTTATCTGATAAAGACTCAGCCCGCAAACGCTTATCCCCTTCTGCTCTCAAGACTTATCCCCGGCACTGCGGTAGTGTGTCTGTCACTGATTGCCACCTTCGTGATCCTTCTTATAACCGCGAATCTCGGATTTGGCGATACCCTGCTGCTTATGCTGGCGCTTATGCTCATATACATCGCGCATATGTTCTTCTGTGCGGAGCAGGACGTTATGAATCCTCAGGCCGAGATCTACGCAACTATGGGTAACTACGACAACAACCCCAACGAGATCAAGGCCACTGTTACAGCCTTCCTCTTCTCCTTCATTACTGCAGCGGCAGTGCTTCTCCTTCTCATCGAAGGACGTGACGGAGTTTATCTGAAGCTGTTCCTCGTTGGACTTTTTGCAGCACTCTACTGCGCATGGTCCTTCTACACCAAAGTAAAGCTGTACTATAAGGAGAAATAACAATGAAGAAATCAGTTATCATACTTATAGGACTAATTTACGCGGCTTCGATAGTTCTGGTCAGCTTCTTCGGTCTTCAGTACAAGAAATTCAACGAGATCGTATACGTCAGCTCGGTTGAGGTTATCAATACTCCCGACAAGGTCGCCATAAATAAAGAAACCGGCGAGGAGATCAAGACCTACTTCATTTTCAAGGACGAGGACACCGGCCTGCGTACCTTCCAGATCGACGTACGAGTCGAGCCCATCGAGACCGTAACCAACAAGAACGTAAAGTTCGTTTACACCGAGGACCCCCGCTTCTCCGTATCTGAGACGGGCCTTGTAGAATTCTACGAGGGCGGTGTTGTCGCTAACATTCAGATCGTGCCGGAGGACGGCTCAGACTGCAGCGACGTTATTAAAATTTATTGTATGAATTAACGAGAAAAAGGAGGCATGAATGAAAAAGACGATTTCGGTTATTTCGCTTTTTGCTATACTTCTCTGCCTCCTGCTTTCGTCCTGCGAACCCCGCGTATACGAACCAATCATATACGTCAACTCGGTTGAAGTGATCAATACCCCGGACAAGATCGCAACCAACCCCGATACCCAAGAGGCCATCAAGGTTTATTTCGTCCGCAGGGACGAGAC
>CAZABU010000190.1:0-2694 GCA_964483225.1 uncultured Ruminococcus sp.
GAGGAGGCGGCGTCGCTGGTGGCGGCTCATTACGACGAGTGGAGAAACGTGCCGCGGGAGGTAATGCTGGGCTTTGAGATCTCCGAGGAGGACAGAGAGCTGCTTTCCGAGTATCTTTCGCTGCTCTCCGGCAGACGGGTAAGCGTCAGGATCCCCGAGCGCGGCGACGGCCGCGCCCTTTGCGATATGGCGCTGGAGAACGCCAAGGAATCCGCAAGACAGCATAGGCTGGAGGGCGAGCGCGAGGACAAGAACGTCAGGCGCATAACCGAGCTGCTATCCCTACCCGAGCCGCCCGCGCGCATTGAGGCCTACGATATATCCAATATAGGAAACGAGAGCATAGTTGCGTCTATGGTTGTCTTTAGCGAGGGAAAGCTCCGTCGCAGCGACTACCGACTCTTTTCCATAAAGACCACCGACGGCGCCGACGACTACGGCTCTATGCGTGAGGCTCTTTCCCGCAGGCTTGCCCACATCGGTGACGGAAGCCCCTCTCTCGGGCAGATGCCGAGTCTTCTGCTGATAGACGGCGGCGACGCTCACGTGGGTGTGGCAAAGGGCGTGCTTTCCGAGCTGGGACTTGAGATCCCCACCTTCGGAATGGTGAAGGATGACTTCCATAAAACCCGCGCGCTCACCGACGGGAAAAATGAGATTTCTATTGCAAAAGAGTTCGATGTGTACGCTTTTGTTTACAATTTGCAGGAAGAAGCCCACCGCTTTGCGGTAAAATCCTCTCAGCGGAGCAAGACGAAAACGCTGACACATTCCAGCCTTGAGAGGATTGAGGGCATAGGCCCCGCCAAGGCGCGGGCGCTGCTTGCCGCGATGCCTTTGGGGAAGATCAGAGAGGCGGAGATATCCGAGCTTTCGGCCGTTAAGGGCATCAGTGAGGCCGACGCGAAAAGAATATACGACTATTTCCGCGAGAAGCGGAGAGGAGGTACGAAAAAATGATGAGGATAATTACAGGACTTGCGAAGGGCAAGCGTCTGGCTACCCTGGAGGGCGAGGCCACAAGACCCACCTCCGAGAGGATAAAGGGGGCTATCTTTTCCTCGATACAGTTCGACTGCGAGAACAGAGTGGTGCTCGATCTGTTTGCCGGCTGCGGCCAGATGGGGCTTGAGGCTCTGTCACGGGGTGCTGAGCGAGCCGTGTTCATCGACGCCTCCCGCGAGGCTATGGAGATAGTGAAGAAAAATTCGCGGAGCACGGGATTTTTCGATAGATCCCACTTCCTTGTCAGCGATTTCAGGAATTATATCCGTAAGGCCTCGGGCAGGGAGCACTTTGACCTGGTGTTCATCGACCCGCCCTATGAGATGAAGTGCTGTACCGAGGCGGCCGGCCTGCTGGCAAAGTCCGGGCTGGTAATTCCCGGGGCGCTGGTGGTGCTGGAGTCCGGCGAGGAGGTAATCGACCCTGCCGACAAGCGCCTTGCGGGCTATGAGGTGCTGAAATCGACGCAGTACGGAAAGAAGACCGCGGTCACCATTCTTATCTATCGCGGCGGGGAGGCGGAGTCGTGAGCGTTATTCTCCCCGGAAGCTACGACCCCGTAACGAAGGGTCACCTTGAGATAATCAAGCGCGCCGCCGCTGCCTTTGACGAGGTCTACGTGGTGATATTCGTAAATCCGAACAAAAAGTACCGCTTTTCCCTTGAGGACAGGGTGCGTATGCTGATGATAGCAACCGACGGACTGGACAACGTCCTGGTGAGCTATTCGGGCGGCCTTGTGATCGATTATATGCGCGATCACGGTATAAAAAAAATCATAAAGGGCTATCGCACCGAGGCCGACCTTCCCTGGGAGCGCGAGCAGGCCGCGTGGAACAAGAAGCGCGGCGGATACGACACCGAGCTCTGGAAATGCGAGGCGGGGCTTGAGGGAGTCAGCTCCACCGCCGTGAGAGAGGCGCTTGACAGAGGCGAGGATATATCCGCCATCGTGCCCGAGGGCGTCGCGGAGTATATCGGTAATATGTGATCTGAACGTCAATAATTTCCTCGGTCTATACAGATTTCAGGTGGGAGTGCCATTTGCTTGCGCTCCCGCTTTTTGTATAAGTAAAAGGGGCGTTTCTCTCTTTTTCTGCAAAAACCTCGCGCTAAATATTGACAAATGGATTTCTTTGTTATATAATTTAATATTGTAAAATTATTTTTATTTATTTTAGAGGAAAAACAAAATGAAGGACAGAATCGAAGAACTGAAAAGAGGCTTTGACGCGGCGCTTTCGTCGGCTACCACGGCCGAGGCGCTGGAGGCTCTGCGCGTTGAGTATCTCGGAAAGAAGGGCTACGTTACCGACCTGATGAAGGGCCTGCGCGACGTGGCTGACAAGAAGGCTGCAGGTCAGCTTATCAATACCTTCAAGACCGAGGTGGAGAGTGCTATCACCGCGGCGGCAGAGGAGCTCCGCACCGCGGCTATTGCTGCAAGAGTGCGCAGCGCGAAGAAATATAACCCCACCCTGAAGGCGGCAGAGGAGCTTGGCTCCTATCACCCCATCACCCTTGCCACCCGCGAGGTTGAGGAGGTGTTTATCAGCATGGGCTTCACTATCGAGAATTACGACGAGATAGTTGACGACTACCACTGCTTTGAGGCTCTGAATATTCCGAAGCACCACCCCGCAAGAGATATGCAGGACACCTACTATCTCGATAACGGTCAGCTTCTCA
>CAZABU010000191.1:0-2683 GCA_964483225.1 uncultured Ruminococcus sp.
TACGGATTTTTGGTCTGAGTGACAAGACTTGAACTTGCGGCCTCTACCACCCCAAGGTAGCGCGCTACCAACTGCGCCACACCCAGATATAGCTTCAAAGTTTTTCAAAGCCATAACATTATATCACGATATTTCAAAATTGTCAAGGGTTAATATGAAATTTTTTAGGAGAATATGAAAAAAATTCGCGGAAAGACTACTTAGTAGCTGATTCTTATTGAAAATCGGTGGTTGTTTTGGCGTAGCTGCGTTTTTGTGCCTCTCATCCGATCCGATCAATTATAATATATCAACCGTTCAATAGAAAGTAGAAATTGAAAAATATTCCAAATTATGCTATACTTAATATAAATATTAAACGCGCATTTTAATTCTGTGCTGATGCATGGGCGCCCTGCGGAAAGGAACAAAATGACCTTAGAGGAAAAGCTGGAATTTGTAGATGTGGACAAAAACGCCGCCCTCGGCATAGATGTATCCGCGCTGACTGTTGGAACGCATAGGCAGGTGTGGCTTTCTTGCCCTGTCGGACATTCGTGGGAGGGGGAATTCAAGGGCGTGCGCGGATGTCCCTTTTGCTCCGGCGCGAGGGTGCTGTTCGGTTATAACGATATGGCTACGCTCCATCCGGGAGTCGCCGCCGAATGGCATCCTACAAAGAACGGCGCTCTTACGCCCTGCGAGGTATCTCCAGGCAGCAAAAAGCTCGTGTTTTGGCTTTGCCCTCGTTGCGGATATGAATATCAAGCGTATATTTTCAATAAAACCCGTCGAGGTGACGGCTGTCCGGCCTGCTCCAGCAAGCGACTGGTGGTAGGACTTAACGATTTTGCCACCGTACATCCCGAGCTATTGCAAGAGTGGAGCCCGGAGAACGAGCTGTTGCCCGACGCTTTGCGGTGTACCGACGTCAGCACCTTCATATACTGGGATTGTGAATGCGGTAGAAAATACCACGAGCCCATTTCGCGGCATCTTGAAAGACATAGAAAATTGCTGAACGGCGAGCGCGGAGCGAATCAGCGGCGGCTGGATGCATTTATTGAGGAAAACCGAGCTTTTCTTACGGAGAGGTGGCAGAGCCGTCTGAACGGTGGACTTGCGTTTGCAGACCTGCCGTTTATAGGCGGCAGATATCGCTGGAGCTGTGAACGATGCGGCAAAACAATGGAGGCCACCGTTGCGCAGGCGAGGGCGAGAAAGCTGATATGTGACCTCTGTACCGCTGACGAACGCGAGCGGCGCATTGCGCGAAAAGAGGAGATACTTGAGATCAACAGATCAAAGGGACGCTCCTTCGGCCAGACGGCGATAGCCTTTTATTTCTCCTGTCTTGATGGGGTTGGCGTGGAGCAGGAGGTGGTCGTTGAGTCGGGACGGCGATACCGCGCGGATATTGTAGTAACTACTCCCGCGGGCGCCCGATACGTCATTGAACACGACGGCGAGCGTTACCATTCGGGCGAGGACAAGCGACGAGCTGACAGAGAGAAGGACGGGCTTATGAGGGCGAGGTTTGACGGAGTAATACACGTGGCGGAAACCAAGTGCGCCGCCGCGACAGCTGCGGATTACTCCTACCGAGAAGGACATATTTCAGCGCTCGGCGACGTGATAACCGCGCTGATAAAGGATATACTTAATGTCCGGGCTGACGTGAACGTGAAGCGGGATACTATGAAGATACTTAGAATGAAGGACTACCGATACTGCGGTAAAGGACGGTGGGAGCCCCACATGCTTGAACGCCTGAACGAGGAGTTTTTCCCCGAGGACAACGCCGGCTTCCGCATCACGGATTTTGCCCCAAGCGTTTATTATAACGCCGCCTGGCGATGTAGGGAGTGCGGTTTCCTTTTTATAGCTGCCATTTGTAACAGAGCGAGAGGGGACAGATGTCCTCGATGTCTTGCTCGTCGAAACAAAAAATAGAATAATTCTAAAAAAATTAGAAAAAGTCTAAAAATTTTAGAAATTCTATTGACAAACATGTAATGATAGTGTATAATACACTCAGAGCAAGGCGAGAGCCCTGCTGAAAAAGCGACCGTAGCGTTTATGCGCCACCGGCTGTGCGTTGCGCTTTGGCGGTTCGCGGAACGGAGGCGATATGACGAAACAACGAGCGCTCGTGCTTGACATCATCCGCGCCGACAAGTCTCATTATACTGCCGATGAGATATTTGTAAAGGCGAAGGAGAGCCTGCCGGGCATTTCCAGAGCAACTGTGTATAACAATCTCCACGCCCTGGAGGACGAGAAGATCATAAGACGAATCACGGGGGAGGGCGGTCCCGACCGCTACGACTCCAGCTATATACCCCACGGTCATCTGCTTTGCGCGGTGTGTCACGGGATACGGGATTTTGATATCCCCGATTTTGCAGAGAGGCTTACCGAGATCGTAGGCGGCAGCATTGATTCCTACGAGCTGAAGGTGCGGTACGTCTGCGAGGCGTGCAAGAGCGCAGAGGCTGTTTAAGATCGCTGACAAAGTGACACGGCGTGTATAAATCATCAGTATTCAGTTAAAAATCAAAAAACAAATAAAAAGGAGAAAATCATGAATCTCAAGGGAACGAAAACCGAACAAAATCTTATGACCGCATTTGCAGGCGAGTCTCAGGCAAGAAACAAGTATACCTATTTCGCATCCGTTGCAAAGAAGGAGGGCTACGAGCAG
>CAZABU010000192.1:0-2679 GCA_964483225.1 uncultured Ruminococcus sp.
CGCCGCCGAACAGCTCACGGAAGGTGATGCCGAAGTTGCGGTTGATCGCCTCAAAGGAGGTAATGAAGCTGGAGCGCATCTCCACCTCAAGTCGGGATATGATATTCACCAGCTCCTCATAGGATTTGGTGAGGTCGACGAACTGGGTGTTCAGCGCGTCGTATCGGGTCTTGACCTCAGCGTACTCCTCGATGGCCGCGGGATTGTAATTTCCAAGGGCGCGGAGCTTCGCCTTACAGGAGGACTGAACGGCGGCAATCTGGTCGCGGTTCTCCGCGGTCACGGGAGGATACTCCAGCGCCACCGCGTCCTCGTAGGTTATTGCATAATCGTCCCAGAGCTGTGAGCCGAGCTTATCCTGCCTCTCGGTAAGGCGCTCAAGATGGTGCTCGTTTTTGAACACCGCCTCAGCACTTACCTGTCGGCTGGAGGTCCTTTCTCTGATTTTAACTCTGATTTCGGAGAGCTCGCGCTCAAACTCGTCGCTTCCCGACTCAACCTCAGAGCGTTTCTGCCTTAGTTTATCCAGCTCGATCTCGAGTTTTTTACATTCATCAGAGCTTTCGACCTTCTTGGCGTCAATTCCGCTGCGCTTCTGCTCAAGCTCCTTGATACGGTCGTTCTGTATCCGCTCCTCCTCGTCGAAGGCGGCAATACGCTCGTCAATGGAGGCGATCATCTGTTCTGCGGCCTCCACATCCTTCTCTGCGGATGCGATCCTTACGGAAAGCTCGTTAGCAAGTTGGAGCTGCGCGTCGCGGTCGTCATCGAGAGCGCCCATCTCCTCGCCGCGCCTCTGTCTGAAGGCGCGAAGGGCTGCAATCCTTTCCTCGGCGGCCTTATAATCCGCCTCAAGGCTCAGAAGCTCCTCCTCGGCCTTGGACTGCTGTCCGATGAGGGTGTTATAATCGTAGGTCAGCTTCTCGACTATCTCGCGGTTGGCATTGTACTTTGCCGTCGCGTTATCGAGGGCTGCAAACTGAGAACGGGAGAGGGTGAGCAGAACTTCCTTTTCCTGCTCTGCCTTTCTGCTCTGCTCTCTCGCCTCGGCAAGCTCGCCGTCGATTTCCTCAATGGCCTCGGCGTTTTTCTTGACCTCGGCAGACAGCTTGTCTGCCTTTGCGCGGAGCTCGGAGATGGTGGTAAGCCTTGAGAGTATCACGCTGTCGCGCTTTGCGCTACCGCCCGTGAAGGCACCGCCGGCGTTAATGACCTGGCCGTCGAGGGTAACGAGCTTGACTCTGTAGCGAAGCTTCTTTGCCGCGGCAGAGGCGTTCTCGATATTATCGAATACTACGGTACGCAGGAGCAGCCACTCGATCACCGAGCGATACTCCCTATCCGATTTTACAAGTGTGTCGGCGCGGCCAACGTAGCCCTGCAGCCTTGCCGCCTCACGGATCTCGTCGGTCTCGGTGGCGGATTTGATGGCGCTGATGGGATAGAAGGTGGCTCTGCCGGCGTTTCCGCGCTTCAGGGCGTATATTGCCGCCTTGGCGGTTTCCTCGTTCTCAACTACAATGTTCTGAAGGCTGGTGCCGAGGGCGGTCTCAATAGCGGTGAGATATTCCTTCTCTACGGTTATAAGCGTTGAGAGAGGTCCGTGTATTTTTCCCGCACCGGAGATCCTGCCCGCCTTATACTCGCGCATAACGTACTTGACGCTTTCGGCGTAGCCCTCAAATATCTCGTTCATTCGCTCGAGCATTACGGCACGCTCAACGAGGGTATCACGCTCAACGACGGCCTTGTTCTTTGCCTCAAGGATCTGACCGCGCTCCTCGGTAAGGTCGGCGATCCGCTCAGCGGCTTCGCTGAGAACTGCGTCCTTTTCGGCAATGCTCGACTTGAAGCCGGAGGCGTTCTGCTCGCATCTGTCGGCCTCTGCCTTCAGCTCAAGGCCCTCAGCCTCGTAGCGGGCGATTTCAGCCTCTATATCCTGGGATTTCGTGCCGTCGGCAACCTTTGAATTTTTAAGGACGCCTATGCGCACGTTCAGGTTGGTAGCAACACCGTCCTCGACGTCAAGCTCGTCAAGAGCCTCCTGGAGCTCACGCCTTGCAACGGCGATCGCGGCCTCCAGCTCCTGCGCCTTTGCAAGAAGCTCAAGCCTCGAATCCATAAGCTCCGCGAGGGTCTTTGCATAGGCCTCTCTGCGGGAGTCGTATTCCGCGCGGCTCTGCGCGAGCGTCCTTCTGCTGCCGTCGATCTCACCGATACGGGCTATGCACTGGGCGATAAGCTCCGCAGAGTGAGAGAAATCCGACTCTGCAACGCGAAGGGCGTTGTCGAGTATGTGTATTCTGTTGGTTATCTGACCTATCTGCTCAATAAGCTGCTCGGAGAGGAGCTTGTTGGACTGCGCCCTTTCGTAAAGGTTCTCGTTCTGAGCCTCCAGGTCGGATATGGACTGGTCGATTATTTCCAGCTCGTGACGGGAGAGAAGGAGCGCCTTTTCCGCCTCCTCGATGTCCTCTCTGATCTTCTTGGTATCAAAGAGCCAGAGCGAAACGTCGGCACGCTTCTTTTCCTCGTATATTGCAAGACCCTTACGGGCCTTCTCAGCGTCGCGCTCCAGGGGTCCTATACGGGACTCGAGCTCAAGAAGAATATCCTTCACGCGGTCTAAGTTGTCCTGGGTGGACTTGAGCTTACGCTCCGCCTCTTCCTTTCTGTGAC
>CAZABU010000193.1:0-2660 GCA_964483225.1 uncultured Ruminococcus sp.
ACATGACCAGATACTGCCACCAATTTGTCTCAGCAAACAGCTTTGCGACACCTGTCGTACCGAGGAAATTTTTGATAGCGTCTAACATTATTAGTACCTAATCTTTCCTGTGAAATTAGTTAAGAGTGGCAATTACGTCGTTTGCGGAAACGGTAGCGCCCTTCTGAACGTTCACGGATGCGATAACGCCGTCGCAGGGAGCGGGAATATCGTTCTCCATCTTCATAGCCTCAAGCACGCAGATAACGTCGCCCTTCTTAACGGACTGACCGGCGGATACCTTGATCTCAAGAATGGTACCGGGCATAGGAGCGGTGATGCTGTTGGCGCCGGCTGCTGCGGGAGCTGCTGACTTTACAGGGGCGGGTGCAGCTGCGGGAGCTGCTACAGGAGCTGCCACGGGAGCTGCAACAGGTGCTGCTACGGGAGCAACGTAGCTCTCCTTAGTAACGATAGCGGGAGTGCTACCAACCTCTTCTACTGCAACCTCATAGGTTGTGCCATTTACGGTTATATTATACTTTTTCATTTTAATTGTTCCTTTCACAAGAATTATTTTCTCTTAAATGATACGACGCGGAATTTCATGCCGTTGCTTTCGCTTTCGGCAGCAGCGATTGCTGCCGCGATTACGGCTACGATTTCATCATTCGAGCTCTGTACAGGCACAGACTGTACACCGGGTGCGGATACTGCGGAAACGGTCTTGGGAGCAGACTTGGTGCGCTTCTCGGGTAAATCGTGGAAGAAGAACTGGAACGCCACAAGACATGCCCAGAGAAGGCAGAGAACTGCAAATACCGTGACCATACCTATAAGAAGGATAGCACCGCCGAAGAGCAGGGCATCACCCAGTTGAGAAGCGTCGAAATTGCTGAAATCTACAATGCTTTTAGAAAAATCATCAATACCGAACATATTCAGTCCTCCCGGTATTACAAGAGAAGAGCCTTGCGGTCGGCGGTAACAGCAGCCTGACCCTTGCCACAGAGCATAAGAAGCGCAGAGCAGATTCTTGCTCTCATCTCACTGATGCTGATTATGTCGTCGATCTCACCGCTTGCCGCAGCATTAACGGGAGAGGAAACGGAGGCCTCCCAGCTTGCGATAAGATCATCGCGGGTAACTTCCTCAGTGATGTACTTATCCCATGCAAAGGCAACGCCGCTCTCTGCATTGAGTGCGCCGATCTCGGAAGCGTCAGTTGCATAAACAAGATCAGCACCGAGCGCCTTGGAGCCGAGAAGAACGAAGGATGCACCGATCGCGTGTCCGGTCACAACGGTAACCTTGGGGCACTGAGAGGATGCATAAGCTGCAGCGAGCTTTGCAAGCTCGGGAGCGAAGCGATACTCGTTATCCTTGTCGATAGCAAGACCGTAGGAGTCAACGAGAGTAACTACGGGAATAGAAAAGGCATCGCAGAAGGTAACGAAGCGGGCGATCTTTCTTGCCGCATCTGCGGTGATTCTGCCCTCGTTCTTTGCAAAGGAGGTTGCAACCACGCCGCACTTAACGCCGCCGATAGTGGTAAGCGCGGTAACAGCAACGGGAGCGTACTCGGCGGAAAGCTCATAGAACATGCCGTTGTCAGCGATTACAGAAATCTCGGAAAGCCCCTCTCCGGCAAAGTCGAGGTTGCCGAGCATTCTGTTAAGGTTATCGGTGCAGATGTCGGAGTACTGAACGCCGACAGAGGAGTTGGAGGGCAGGAATGCAACGAGGCTTCTGATGAAGGCCGCACACTGCTCGGTAGCGCCGTGATAAGAAACTATGGAATCCTGCGCGCCCTCAACACCGGTAAGATTGGGAGAGGAAACGTACAGAGCCGCTGCATCGTCCTTAACCACAACGTCAAACATGGACGCGATAGCCGCGGAGGTACCGATGCACTTGCCGGCAACAAAGGCGATCTGGGGGATAACGCCGGATGCGCGGTTGACAGCCGCCATGATCCTACCGTAAGCAGCAAGACCGACAGTGCCCTCAAAGATGTCAGTGCCGTTGGAATTGAAGATACCGATAACGGGAGCACCGTTATTAATAGCCATCTTGTAGAGGTCGGTGATCTTCTTAGCGTGACGCTCGTCAATAGCGCCGCCCATTCTCGAAGCGTCCTCTGCGAAAGCAAATACGAGCTTGCCGTCAACGGCGCCGTATCCGCAGATAACTCCTTCGAATTCATTGGATTTCTCCGTGACTAAGAAGTCGGAGAAGCCGCGCTTAGCATATGCACTCGTCTCAACGAAGGTGTCGTTGTCGAAGATGAGGGCAAGCTGATTTCTTACGTCAGAGTTTTCGCTCTGGCATAAAGCCGCGCGGAGCTCTGCGGCTGTAGGAAGCTCGCAGAAGGTGGGTTTTGTGTATTTGTTCAAACCGAATTCCCGATTTGCCACACGGGCAAATCTCTCCTTCCTAAAAAATAACTGTTTTTGGATCAGCTGTTCATATTAAATAAAAATGCCAACTTTCACCTAATATAATATATCACCAAATCAAGCGAAAGTCAAGTCTTTTCGATAATTTCCTACATTTATTTCCTACATTTATTTTCATGCGAGCGCATTAATACAAGCAGTATACAGAAAATAATTCGCAAAAAAGAGGCTGTCTCATTAAGAATTCAATAAAAATAAGGCAAAATCTTGGAAAATTCAGTG
>CAZABU010000194.1:0-2645 GCA_964483225.1 uncultured Ruminococcus sp.
AACGGCTGCTCCAAGCGCGGCCTTTCTGAGAGATTCGACTCCACCATCGGTGCAGGCACCGTTCTGATGCCCTTCGGTGGCAAGCTTCAGCGCACCCCCATTCAGGCGATGGTGCAGAAGATCTCCGTTGAGAAGAAGCACACCGACCTCGCTTCCTTTATGTCCTGGGGCTATAACCCCAACGTTTCCTCCGCATCTCCCTATCACGGCGCATATCTCGCCGTAGTAGAGTCCTGTGCAAAGCTGGTTGCTACCGGTGCCTCCTTCAAGGACGTATATCTCACCTTCCAGGAATATTTCAAGAAGCCCGGCCGCGACCCCGAAAGATGGGGCAAGCCTCTCTCCGCCCTTCTCGGCGCATATAAGGCGCAGATGGAGCTGGGCGTTGCCGCAATCGGCGGTAAGGACTCCATGAGCGGCTCCTTCGAGAAGCTTGACGTTCCCCCCACCCTCATCTCCTTTGCCGTAACCACCGACAGAGCAGATGCGGCAATCTCCCCCGAGTTTAAGCAGGCGGGCAGCAGCCTCGTCCTCCTCACTCCCGATTACGATGAAAACGGCCTTCCCGTTGCCTCCTCCCTCCTTGCTACCTTCGATAAGGTAACCGCGCTTATGCGTGAGGGCAAGGTGCGCGCGGCATATACACCCACCATCGGCGGTATCGCCGAGGCTGTGCTCAAGATGAGCCTTGGAAACGGCTTCGGCTTCGCCTTTGACGCGTCTGTCAGCGCAGAGGATATCTTCGGCTATAAGTACGGCTCCTTCCTCCTTGAGGTTGATGCCGATACCCGCATCGGTCAGTGCATCGGTCGCGTTACCGACGACGGCGCCTTCACTTATAAAGGCGAGAGCCTCTCTGCCGATGCCCTCGTTACCGCTTATGAGGACAAGCTTGAGAGCGTCTACCCCTATCAGGCAATGACCCCCAAGGCCATTCCCGAAACCGTCAGCTATGAGGCAAAGACCGGAGTGGCTCCCGCAGTAAAGTGCGCAAAGCCCAGGGTTCTTATCCCCGTATTCCCCGGCACCAACTGTGAGTACGACTCTGCAAAGGCGGTTGCCGATGCAGGCGCCGAGCCCGAGATCTTCGTTATCAATAACCTTACCGCCGACGGCATCAAGAGAAGTGCCGAAACCTTCGCAAGAAAGATCGGCGAGTCCCAGGCGATCTTCGTTCCCGGCGGCTTCTCCGGCGGTGACGAGCCTGACGGCTCCGGTAAGTTCATCACCGCATTCTTCCGCGGTGACGCGGTAAAGGCCGCAGTGGGCGAGCTTCTTGACCGCCGTGACGGTCTGATGTGCGGTATCTGTAACGGCTTCCAGGCTCTTGTAAAGCTGGGCCTTGTTCCCTTCGGTAAGATCATGGACACCGACGAGTCCTGTCCCACCCTTACCTTCAACAACATCGCCCGCCACCAGTCGAAGATAGTAAGAACCCGCATAGCGTCGAATATGTCCCCCTGGCTTTCCCTCACCAACGTCGGCGACGTCTACAACGTGCCGATCTCCCACGGTGAAGGTAAGTTCCTCGCCACCGACGAGATGCTGAAGAAGCTTATTGATGGCGGCCAGATCGCAACTCAGTACGTCGACCTCGACGGCAGAGCAACCTACGGCATCGACTATAACCCCAACGGCTCCGCATTGGCCATCGAGGGTATCACCTCTCCCGACGGCCGAGTCTTCGGTAAGATGGGTCACTCCGAGCGCGTAGGCAAGGACCTTTACAGAAACGTCCTCGGCGACTACGACATCAAGATGTTCAAGTCCATGGTTAAGTATTTTAAGTAATATTAATGAAAAGGGGCTGTCGCATTTAGGCGGAACCAAATAAAAAACGGCAGAAGCATTGTAAAAACAGTGTTTCTGCCGTTTCTTTATGGGGATTTGAACAAATTAAGGTGGAAAACCCATGGTTTTCTTCTTTTTTATTGGAGTTTTTTATTCTATCCTCGTTTCCTCGCTCAGCGTACCTTTGTACGCTTCTCGCTCGTCAGCCAAGGATTTCCGCTCTAAATCCGTTCGCCCCGAGGTTCTGTTCTCATTAAGAATTCGCTAAAACTATAATTATGACTGCATTTTTCTCTTTTTTGCCTTGATTTGCTTGAATTCTTAATGAGACAGCCCCTATATTTGTATCGGCGCCTTATTCCTCAGGCACGTAGTTGTAATGAATTGTGGCACTTGTGAGATAAGAATTACTGCTATCTATCTCAATATTTGCCCAATCCTTTGCACTTCCCGTGTAGTAAACGTCGGTAAGGCGGTAGCAACCTTCGAACGCATACCAGCGGATAGATGTAACGCTGTCGCCGATGGTAACGCTTGTAAGGCCGGAGCAACCTTTGAACGCATAACTGCCGATAGATCTAACGCTGTCGGGGATAGTTACGCTCGTAAGGCCGGAGCAGCCTTTGAACGCAGAATAGCCGATAGATGTAACGCTGTCGGGGATAGTTACGCTTGTAATGTTGTTACATGAGAAAGCATAATACGGTATACGTGTAACTCCATTGGGAATAACAAGCTCGGTAATAAGCTCACCGTTAAGATAGAGATTATCTGCATATTCAAGCGGATTTGACCAGGAACCAAAATCAATATTACACCAAGCGGCAATATCCGTGATATATACGTCGGTAAGG
>CAZABU010000195.1:0-2629 GCA_964483225.1 uncultured Ruminococcus sp.
GGGTCGTATTCCGCTCCGGGCGGTATTCCTATATCCTCGGTCGGCACCCTCGGCTCAGTGTAAAACACCCTGCGATAGCAGTAATATAGAATTCCAAGCACCAGCAGTGCGAGCGCGGCGTTAGCCGCAGGAGCTATCCACCAATACATAATAAATAACTGTCCTTTGCTAAATTTCTAATATGTAGTTTAGCATTTTTCGCCCAGCTTTGCAACTCGGGCGGTCCAAATTTGAGGAAAACTTTTTGTAAACTTTTTTTGCAAAAGGCAGAACCGTCCCACGCGCGAGCGCAAATTATTTCGTTAAATAATAGAAAATATATTGATTTTGTTCGCCGAAAGTGATAAAATTAGTTTGAATAATTATATTTATCTAATTTTTTGAATGGAGAATTTCCCAAATGAACCTCACCTCCCTTAACCCCGTTATACGCTCGGTTTCGCTCTATGAGCGAGTGAACAAGACCGACACCTGCATCGGCTACGACTGCCGGGTTATCTATCTCGTATCCGGTGAGCTTTCCGCTGTGGTAGGCGAGGAGAAGCTGGGTCACCTTTCTGCCGGGAACCTGCTTTATATCCCTGCGGGTGTACCATATTCGCTGAAGAGCAAGTACCTTCGTGCGGTGGTGGTCACCTTCGACCATACAAGTGCCTGTCCTCTGCCCGAGGGCAGACTCGCGCCCGTCAGGGCGGCGGATTTTGACCCCGCCCTTTGCCATAGCGACGATATCGAGCCGCCCTTTGACAAAATGCTGTTTTTACCGGATATGGAGGCAGAGCGGGACACCTTTATAAAAATGAACAACATCTTCACCTCCGCGGAGGGTAGCTACCTGGCGCAGATATCGGCGATGTTCAAGCTGATACTTCTGAAGATTGCGGAAACCGTGGACGAGCACGCCCTGCCTGCGCGAATGGTAGAGGCGCTGGACGCTTATATCAGAGAAAACTGCGGTGACGAGATCTCCAACACCGAGATCGGTGCCATCTTCGGCTATCACCCCTTCTACATTTCGAGAGTCCTGAAGGAGAAGAAGGGCATCACCCTGCGTCAGTACATAATCGCCTACCGACTGAAGGCGGCGAAGCGAATGCTGGAGCTTGGCGCGAAGAGTGCGGCGGAGATCGCCGAGGATTGCGGATTTACCGACGCATCCTATTTTGCAAAGACCTTCAAGGCCGCCTTTGGCGAAACGCCCAAGGAGTACAGAAACCGATTTAAGGAAGATTACATCTGATGCTGAAGAAAAACGAAGTCCTCACCCTTGAGGTCTATGACATAACCAATCTCGGCTTCGGCGTAGCTCGCGCGGAGGGCATAGTCATATTCATTTCCGATGCCGTCCCCGGCGATACCGTAGAAGCAAGGATAATAAAGGTTGCCTCCTCTTATGCCGTCGGCAGGGTTGAAAAATATATCCGCCGCTCGGATATGCGAAGCGACGGCCGCTGTGAAAACGGGGGCTGCAAGAGCTGCGCTTATAAGGCTCTTTCCTACGAAAAGGAGCTTATGCACAAGGAGGAGGGCGTCAGACAAATATTCAAAAAAGCGGGACTGCCCGAGGTGCGCGTGGCTCCCATCGTGGGCTCGCCTGCAGAGCGCGGCTACCGCAACAAGGCGCAGTACCCTATCGCCATGGGCAAGGACGGCAGCTATCTTATCGGCTTTTACGCGCCGAAAAGTCACCGAGTCACCGAGGCGGCCTGCTGCCCTCTGGCGCCGGAGTGCTTCCCCGAAATACTTGAGTGCTGCAGAGAGTTCTTTGCAGAAAAGGGGCTCTCGGTCTATGATGAGCAGTCGGGCAAGGGGTTGCTCCGGCATATTTACCTTCGCCGCGGCCAGGTGTCGGGCGAGGTGCTTCTGACCCTTGTTATCAACGGCGACACGCTCCCCTGCTCGGAGGAGCTTGCAGGTCGGATAACCGAGAGATTCCCCGAGGTTGTGGGAATTTTGCTTAACGTTAATAAAAAGGACACCAACGTGGTGCTGGGCGAGAAATTCATTACCCTCGCCGGCAGAGATTATATCTTCGACACCCTGGCAGGTGTGAGGCTGAAGATAACCGCCCCCTCCTTCTATCAGGTCAACCACGGCGCCGCCGAGCTGCTCTACGCAAAGGCGCGTGAGCTTGCCTCCCCGACGAAGAACGACCTGCTCCTCGACCTCTACTGCGGAGCCGGCTCCATCGGCCTCTCTATGGCAAGGGACTGCCGCGAGGTGGTGGGTATCGAGATCGTGGAGAGTGCCGTGGAGTGCGCGAAATTCAACGCCGAGGAAAACGGTATTGATAACGCCTCCTTCTACGCCGGCGACGCCGCCGACGCGCCCTCTCTGCTCGCTCCCGCCGAGGCGAAGCGCGGCGAGCCCCTTCGCCCCGATATCGTTATATTCGACCCGCCGAGGGGCGGCTGTGACGAGGAGCTGTTAAAATACGTTGCCGCCCTTAATCCGTCAAGAATTGTTTACATTTCCTGCAATCCGCAGACCCTGGCACGAGATATGGTAATACTGAAAGACCTGGGCTATGAGGGCAACGAGGTAACTCCCTTCGACCTGTTCCCTGCGACGGGGCACGTTGAGAGTGTCGTTTGTCTTACACAGTCAGACAAAGCGACGTGATATATTC
>CAZABU010000196.1:0-2628 GCA_964483225.1 uncultured Ruminococcus sp.
GCTCGAGCTCGGAGAATAGGCCGTCGGTTATCCATTTTCCGGTGAATTTACGTGTCATTTTTTCCTCCGTATTATACTTTGCAGCCCGTTATTCTTCTATATCAAGCCCGAATACCTTGGCATTGTTGTTCATTATATAGTCGTCTAAGTAAACGAAGAAACGGATAAATTCGTTGATAGCGACCCAGACGTTCAAATCGTAGGGATATTTTTTGTAGAAATAATCGTTCGCCACGCGGATATCGAAGTGGTAGTTTGGATCATCCTCGGTAAACATGTTGAAATAGTGCTCCGTGGTGTCAGAATACCTCTCCGAAAACGCCGCGCCGTCGTCCGAAATATAGTACCCCTCATTGAGGCTCACGGGATATATCCTCAGCGACAAAAGCTGAAAATTGAAATCCAGAGTCACAGGGACAGCTATCTCGATGTACTCGCCGCGGTCTGTCGTCTTAAATATCTCAAGCTGACTTAAAATTCGTTCTTTCATATTTTCTTTCATAGGCTTCACCCTTTCAAAATCGCAAGCTTAAACTTTGAGGCGCGTTGGAGGAGCGTCTTTTTTGCGGTAGTCACCGCCGTAGAGCAGGGTGACGCCGTCCTCCTCGCACTCGACGCGGATCTTATCCACCCACTCGTCAAAGGAGTGGTATTCCGTAACCCAGCGGCTTCCACCGCTGTAATAGGGGGAACGGTCAAAGCCGTCGCTCTCGTATTTTTCTTCCTTGATCGGCGCGGCAAGCTCCATAAACCTATCGGAGCTTCCGGGGTATATGATCGTCAGGGGATGGATGCGACGGGAGGAGAAGGTTTCGGCAAAGAGCTTGGTGCCGAGCTTGGTAAGACTCTTCGGGAAATGTATGGTGTGGTGACGGCCGCAGTAATGCAGGGCGCCTTCCTCAATCTCCTCGATCCCCTCGGGGATGAACAGCTCTCCGCCTGACTCGATATTCCGTAAGAATAAAAAATCCCGCCATAGTACCCGCTCCTGCTCTCCTCGCTCGATATACATCTTGTTGAGCGCGGGATCCTCGGGGTGTAAATTTTGTATCAGCTTCATAGTATTTTCCTCTTAAATGCAATCTATAGTTTACAAAATATCACGGTTCAAAGCTTTACCGTTTCGGCTTATTTACCTTCCCTTTTCTTCAAAAGGCTTCTGCGCTTGCGCGACAAAAGGTGATCCATCACTCCCACGACCTTCAGCATATCGCTGACCTGGAAGCGCAGGTCGCCCTCCTGCCAGTCCGACTCGCGGATCTCCACGAAGATCATAGGAAGTCCTCCAACGTCCACCGGCTGTAGCTTGCAGTCGGTCTGTCGGCTTATCTGACGGAGCATTGCGGGAAAGCTCCACTCGCCTCTGAATTCGACCAGCATATGCTCCAGCAGGCTCGGCGCGTAAAAGAGGCCCTCAAGGGTGGCGCCCTCCACCTCCTCCGCGGCGGCGTATATTATGTAGCTGTGATCGGTAGCGTGATCGCCCTCCACCAGCATATGGGTGTCCATAGCGCATATCGGCGAGCGGAAGGGTGCCCACCAGCGGCAATCAAGCTCCGGGTCGAAGCCGTATTCTTTCAGTATCTCAATGCGCTCCGGCGCAATTTTGTTCGACATAATCACTTAACCTCGTTTTGTTTTTCGATCCGCCTCGCGGCATACAAATAAAATAGCATAGTTGAGGAATACCATTCCGACGACCGGGACGGCACGCCCGTGAAGGGGTCAAGCTCCTGCCCAAGCTTCAGCAGATCAAAATGCTCGGTCCGGGCCTCTGCCGCATTCTCGGCAAGATAGAGCTTGCCCGACTTACTCGGCTTTCTTCTGAACAGAGCGAAAAGCCGCATGACGGAAAAGCAATTCTTGTAATACGTATAGGCGCAGGTTATCACCAAACAAAGGGGATAAGCCTGTATTTTACCTTATTCTTGTATTCCGCATAGCCGCAAAGCCCCTCGGTCAGCACCCTCTCCTCGTCTAAAATCCGTATAACGGTAACTATCGGATAAAGTCCGAAGGGAATAAGCCCCCAAAAGGAGCCGAGTATCAGCGGCAGAGGCAAAAACATAAACAGCGTCGCAAGATACATCGGGTGACGGACAATGCCGTAAAGCCCCGTGTCGATGACGGTTTGGTTTTCCTGCACCTCCACCGTACGTGAGAGATATGCGTTCTCCCGCATTACCTCGGCGTACATAGCGTAACCGAGCAGGAATAAAACCGAGGCGGTGATAACCAGCGGGAGAGGAACCTCCGACCAGCCGAAGCGGAAATCAAGCGCCGAGAGGACGAACCCGACAGGGAACATCAAGCCCGAAAGAGCAATAACACCCTTTTGAGCCTTCTCCTTTTCTTTGTTGCGGAGGCGTTTTTCAAGCAGCGCCGGCGATTTTATGAAAAGCACAACTCCCATAATCAGCATAGGAATAAACAGCAGAGCGATAAACAGCCACGCCCATGGGTAATAAACCGTCCACGCCGGTAAAAACAGCAGCGCACCTATCGCCACAAGTCCGACGGTGAATTTTATAAGCGCGTTCAAAAACAGCGTCATGGGGTTCTCCTTTTTGGTCCACCTGCGGTGGAGTGATATGGACAGCGTTGCCGTCGTGATATAGCGCAACTTCG
>CAZABU010000197.1:0-2596 GCA_964483225.1 uncultured Ruminococcus sp.
CCGCTACTCTTGAGACCGGCGCAGTAGTTAAGGTTCCGATCTTCATCAACGAGGGCGATCTCCTCAGAATCGACACCAGAACCGGCGAGTATCTCGAAAGAGCATAATTCGTTTTATCTGCTCCCCGAGTCCTCGGGGAGCTTTTCTTAAAATTTGAAAGGAGAATTAATCATGGGAATTACTGAAAAGGCAGCGTACATCAAGGGCCTCTTCGACGGCTACGAGCTTGACGCGGCTTCCAAGGAGGGCAAGATCATCGGCGAGATGCTCACCCTTATTGCGGATATGGCCGATAAGATCGCGGCGCTCGAGGCTGATAACAAGGAGCTTCACGAGTACGTGGAGGAGCTCGACCAGGATCTTGGCGCGGTAGAGGAGGATCTCTACTTCGACGAGGCAGAGGACGAGGACTACGACGATTTTGACGACGACGAGGACTGCGACGGCGAGTTCTTCGAGATGGAGTGCCCCTCCTGCGGCGAGATCGTATGCTTTGACGAAACTCTCGTTGGCCAGGACATCACCTGTCCCGCCTGCGGTGAGAAGATCACCGACATCGAGATCTGCGACGGCAACTGCTACGAGTGCGACGACGAGGAGTGCAAGAGCGAGCAGTAATCGCAAAATAATCATCGCCCGCCTTGCTGCGTGGGCGATATTTTTTGGAGGAGTTATGAGAAAAATCGGAATTTCCGTCGGCGCGCTTACCGATATTTACGGCTGGGAGCGCATGCTCGAGCTCGTAAAGAGCATCGGTGCCGACTGCATTGATTTCAATCTTACAAAGGAGGATTACCGTAAGTCCACCTCGGTTTATTCCTTGCCCGAGGCGGAGCTGATCGCTCATTTTGAGAGGATAAAGGCTCGCGCTGACGCCGTCGGCATCGAGATCTCCCAGACCCACGGCAGAATATCCACCTTTAAGAATATCCCGGAAAACGACGGGGCAGTGCTGAAAAACGCAAGGCTCGACTGCCTTGCGACAAAGGTTCTTTGTGCCCCCTATTGCGTTATGCACGGCGTCACCACCTGTAACTTTGAGGCCGATACGCCCGCGGAGTTTATGCACGACTTAAACTATTCCTTCTTCTCTCAGGCATTGGCCTTTGCCAAGGAGTTTGATATAAGGATCGCGACGGAGACCTTCGGTGACGCGCCGAACAAGGGCTGCTGCGACTTCTTCGGAAACGCCGTGGAGTTCAAGAAATTTTACGACAGGGTACAGCGCGAGTGCGAGTACGCAGACTACCTCGTTATGTGCGCCGATACCGGACACTCAAATAAGGCGATGCGCTATAACGGCAACCCCACCCCCGGCGACGTTATAAGAATGCTCGGCCCGAATATCAAGTGCCTGCATCTTAACGATAACGACACTCTGACCGATCAGCATAAGCCCCCTATGACGGGCTCGATCGACTGGGAGGACGTGCTCTGCGCCCTTGACGAGATCGGCTACGACGGCGTTTACAGCATGGAGCTTGTGCTCAAGAGATTCGGCGAGGGGCTGGAGCTTGATACTGCCGCCTTTGCCATAAAGATAATGCGCAATCTGCTGTGCAGGCATTACGGTGAAGGAAATTAGTGCATTTTTTGTAAAAATATTTTCCAAAAACACTTGACAAACAGAATCTTTGATGTTATAATATAACGACGCTTATTGATAGGCTCGATAAGTGCGGTCGAAAGCCGCCGCCTATGATAGCGATTTTACACGAAAGTGAGGTGCTTTTTCATGTTCGCAATTTTCGTAACAGGTGGAAAGCAGTACAAGGTTGCTGAGGGTGACGTTGTCTTCGTAGAGAAGCTTGGCGTTGCTGAGGGCGAGCAGGTTACCTTTGATAAGGTTCTCTGCGTAAACGGTGAGACTCTTTCTGTTGGTGCTCCCTACGTTGAAGGTGCTACCGTAGTTGCTACCGTTCTTAAGAACGGAAAGTCCAAGAAGATCGACGTTATCAGATACAAGGCTAAGAAGAACGAGAAGAAGAAGATCGGTCATCGCCAGGACTATACCAAGATCCAGATCGCAAAGATCGAGGCTTAATTAAAAATGACAACCATCACGTTTTATAAGACCGGCGGCTTTTATTACGGCTTTGAGGAGCAGGGACATACCGGATACGGTGAATCGGGCGAGGACATTCTTTGCTCGGCGCTTTCCGCGATGACGATGCTTATCATCAACGCTATCGAGGTCTCCTATGCGTCCGAGGTGGAGTACACCATCGACGAGAAGACCACCGACATCCGCCTTATCGCAAAATCGGCCCTTCCCGAGTTCGAGGGGGACGAGAAGAAGCAGTACGCCGTTTCGGGTCTTATACAGGCTTATTTCTTCCAGCTTATGGACCTTGTCGAGGATTATTACGATTATCTCGACGTCAAAGAGGTTGAGCGCGAATATAAGCCACAGAGAAAGGCGAAAGCCTAAACTTTTATGGAGGTACACGAAATGTTAAAGCTTAGTTTACAGTTCTTCGCTCACAAGAAGGGCGTTGGTTCTACCAAGAACGGCCGTGATTCCGAGGCAAAGCGTCTGGGCGTGAAGCGCGGCGATGGTCAGTATGTGCTGGCTGGCAACATTCTCGTTCGTCAG
>CAZABU010000198.1:0-2571 GCA_964483225.1 uncultured Ruminococcus sp.
TACTCGAAAATTCTACGCCGAGTGTGGTGATTGAGTCCCGAAACTGGCGCGATACCACCTTCGCTACGCCTCGAAAAAACTATTAAGATATCCGGCGCTCGCCTGCCCGCTAATGTGTCGAGGAGCTACGCATCGAATTTTGGCTTTGACCATTCTTTGCTTGGTAGAGCTTCAAAAGGCTAAAATATTTTATCACATATCGAAGCGTTTGTCAAGCGTTTTTGATGAAAAAAGCGGTTTTGGTGAAAAAGTACTTGATCGCAGGCACAGGTCTTGAAAAAACACGGGCTTTGTGATAGAATATATTCAAATAGTGCTTTGCGGTTTTGCCGCATCTTTGGAGGAGATTATGGCAAGGATAATTGAAATAGATGATTTTTCGGCACCGGAGCTCGATGTTTACGTGCGCCTGACGGGCGCACAGCTTCGCAACAGGCTGGAACCTGAGAAGGGAATCTTCATCGCCGAAAGCCCTACCGTTATTGACGTGGCCTTGAATGCAGGTGTGGAGCCGGTGTCGATCCTGACTGACAAGCGGCTGATAAACGGCGCGGTTGACGGGATAATAGAGAAGTGCCCGAACGTTCCCGTATATACCGCCGAGAGGGACGTGCTGGCGAAAATGACGGGCTTTGAGCTGACTCGCGGTGCCCTTTGCGCTATGCGCCGTCCGATTCCCCCAACGGTTGAGGAGCTTTTGAAAAACGCCCACCGCGTTGCGGTGCTTGAGGCGGTTGCCGATTCCACCAACATTGGCGCGCTCTTTCGCTCAGCGGCAGCCCTCGGCATGGATGCCGTGCTGGTAACTCCCACCTGCTGTGACCCACTTTGCCGCAGGGCGGTGCGCGTAAGCATGGGTACCGTGTTCCAGGTGCCTTGGACAAGGATAGGCGAGAGCCCTGCCGATTGGCCCGAGGCGGGAATGAGAAGACTGCGCGAGCTTGGCTTTGCAACCTGCGCTATGGCTCTCTGCGATGATTCTGTGAGTATTGACGATCCGCGCCTTGCCGCCGAGGAGCGGCTCGCTATAATCCTCGGCACCGAGGGGGACGGTCTTGCAAAGCGCACCATCGCCGACTGCGACTATACCGTGAAGATACCTATGTCCCACGGCGTGGATTCGCTGAACGTTGCCGCTGCGGGAGCGGTCGCATTCTGGCAGCTCGGGCGGCATAAATGACAACTAAAGCTTATATAACATACTTGCTGTTATAGCCTTCGGCGAAATCTGCGGCGTTATATCTGGAGAAATAATGTATCGTCGTGCTTGCGGCAAGGAGCCTTTGGTTGCCTCCATCAACGGTTATTTTCTTCCAGGCCTCCTCGCTACCGCCAAAATAGATGTCGGTAAGCTTTTCGCAATAATCGAAGGCACATTCGCCCACGTGTGTCAGAGAAGCAGGCAGAGAAACGGTCTTCAGATTCTTGCAATTCCAAAAGGCGTTTTTTCCAATATCGGTGACACCCTCGCAGACTGTGGCAACCTCAAGTGCCGAGCAGTTGAAGAAGGTGTCCTTGTTTATCTTGGTTATGCTTCCGGGTACGGTTATCTCCTTAAGACTTTTGCAGAAGGAAAATGCACCTGCGCCGAGGGAAGAAAGCCCTGCGGGCAGAGCCACCGATACAAGGCTTTTACACTCTGCGAAGGCGTTACATCCAATTGCTCTTATGCTCTCCGGAATCCCCACGCGCTCAAGTTTTTTCAGATAATTGAAGGCGTAATTGTGAATATAGGTCACGGGCAAACCGTTATATTCGGCGGGGATCACGATCTCGGTCAGCTTTTTTGCAGCCATCTTTGCATTCCAAACGTAGTAGCCGCTGTGAACCTGTCCGCCATTGCTGTAGTTTTCTTCAAATACTAAGTATTCCATTGATTACCTCATTTCAGTTGACGTCCTTTTCGTGATACTTCACGTCAAAGTAGCAGTAGGTTACTTCGCTTGGGAATGCCTTGTTACCCTCCACGAGCACAGCACTCCAGTCTGCCTCTGTGCCACCGAAATTGACGTAGGTGAGCTTATCACAACCGTAAAAGGCGTATTTACCTATATTCGTAGTGTTGCTTGGCAGGTTGATCCGGTCGAGGCCACCGCAACCGTCAAAGGCGCCCTCACCGATGCTTTTGACGTTACCGCCGACGTGTACGCGCTTGATACTGACACAGCCGTAGAAGGCGGAGTCAGAGATTCCTTTTACGTCGTCGGGTATTTCAAGCTCGGTGATAAGCTCGCCGCCGATAAAGATGTCACCGCCGATGCATAGCGGGTTTGAGGAGGACACTTCGAGCTTAACGGCGCACCAAGCCGCAAGGTCGCTGATATGAACGGTTTTCAGCGCATCACAATTCCAAAAGGCGGCGTAACCGATATGTGTGATACTTTTTGGAAGGGTGATGCTGCGGAGCTTCTTTGCCCCTGCAAAGGCCTCCTTGCCGATTCTCCTGACCGGCAGGCCGTTGTGCTCATCGGGTATGACCGCCTCGTTCAAAAAGGGCTTGAATATAGGATTCACACGGGACTAGCTCAAATACAGTAAAATGTGTTTGGGCTAGTTTCTTTTTTATTTTTT
>CAZABU010000199.1:0-2499 GCA_964483225.1 uncultured Ruminococcus sp.
CAGTACCGAGAGAGGTCCAAAGAGCAACAACGATACAAAGTCCCATTACGTACTGGGCATCCTCAAACCAAAGTATGGGAGAGGTGATTATGCCAAGATCCATCAGCGTCGCGTTTGCCCAACCGTAGGCGTCTGAGGAGAAGAGGGTCTTCCAGATCAGGTATACCTGACCGGAAATGGAGGGGGCGTAGAAGATCAGCGTTACTACCGCGCGGATCTTCGGGGGGAGCTCGTTTACGAACCATGCTACCATAAGGGAAAGCAGGTAAGAAACGGGACCCGTGATACATGCAAAGATAAGTGTGTTCTGGCAGGCGAGAATGAATATCTCGTCATCAAGGAAGAGTCTTGTATAGTTTTCAATTCCCTTCCAGCCGGGGAACTGCAGCATGTTGAAGTCGGTAAGACTGAGAATTATCGAAAGCAAAACAGGCAGAACGGTGAAGACAATAAAGAGAATAAGGAAGGGTGCGAGCATGAAGTATGCAGTCTTGTTTCTCTTCATCTCTTTCCATGTCCACTGCAATTTCGACATTTCGTCACGTGCTACAGGGCGCTGTACGTCGGCGGGGACTTCGGTTTCAACCTCGTCAACCGACTTTGCTACTATTTCCTGTGACATAGTTTACTCTCCTTTTCTTAATTTGTCTCGGGGTCGAGCTGAGGTGCATCCTCGCCCGTAGGTACTGTCTGAAGATTATAGTCCTTGAACTCCTCGCGCTTACGGGTTATCTCGGAGTTGATAGCATCGATATAACTCATCATAGCGTCGTGAGGATCTGCTCCTTCATTATAACAATCAAGGAAGGCGAACTTCATATATCTCGATATAATGTAAGAGCCGGGGTAGTTTACGATAGCATCCATATGCTCCATCTGGTTCATAATGGCCGCCTTCTCGTTTGCGGTCCAGGACAGGTTGTTGATAGCGTCCAGGTTCGCAGACTCGTATTTAGCGGAGGGACCGATAAGAGCTACCATGCGGTTACCGTAGTTGGACTGAACGTCTGCGCCGGTCTGCCACTGAACGAACTGCCAAGCGGAGAGAAGGTTGTCGCATCCGTTAAGGATTACGGTCGCGGTAACGCTTGCGAGAGAGTCATAATTGAACTTACCTGTTTCCTTATTGAAGGAGCCGGGCAAGGAGGAGAACTCCCACAGACCGTCGATCTCGGTAGCGTATACCACGAGGGTGTTGTAGATGCTTGCGTAGTCACCGATAACGATGGGCATCTCACCGGTTCTGAAACGGTTAGCCGCATCGTAGGTTACGGGGAAGGAATAGTCGGTGTAAAGACGGCATACGAACTCAAAGGCCTCAAGAGCGATGGGAGAGTCGAGGTCGATCTTAGCACCTGCATAGGTGGAATCGTAAAGGGTCTGGTCGGTGTACTTCCACATGCTTCCGCCCATCTGATACATCATGAAGTCAAGGGCCGAAACGTAGGAAACACCCATGGACATATTGTTGGTCTGGAGGGTGGGAAGCGCTGCAAGCAGCTCGTCCCAGGACTCGGGAACCTCAAGTCCGAGCTCGGCAAGAACGTCCATACGGTAGAACATCATCGCAAAGCCCATGGTCATCGGGATACCGTAGGTAACGTCGCAAAGAGTAAGAGTCTTCATAGCCGCGGGAGAGAAGTTGTCATAAGACATAAGCTTATATCCCTTAGCAGCAGCCTCGGTGGCGGAAAGCTGAGTATCGTAAACATGCTCAACGCCGTTTTCATCCTTATATACAAATTCGTAGCCGAATCTGTTGGATACGAGCGTCTGGCCCTCTGCCTCCTCACCGGTGAGAAGAGTATCGCTGTAAGTAATGTTGCCCGCTACGTCCTGATATACGAAGCTGGAGAATACCTCGTTTTCCTCTTCGCTGAGGTTTGCCGCATTACCGCTGATACCGATTACGGCGTCTCTGATGGCGTAGTTGATAACGTCGGCGGAGCCAAGTCCGAGATAAACGTCGGGGCCCTTACCGGAAAGAATGGAAGGAAGAAGCGTTCCTCCCGTAACGAGCTTCAGAGTAACGGCGGTGCCTGTGCGGTCGGTATAACCGTCGGACGCGTCTATCATAGAACGCCAGATAGAGGACTGGTCACGACCAGAAGCAAGCCACACGTCGATGGTCTCGGTGTTTTCATCGGGGATAGTGGTAAGACCCATCTGATCGTACTCGGTGAAGAACGAATATATGAAGGAGGAAATCTCGAACCAAATAGACTGGAAGAAGTTCGCCTTCGCCTTGGGAACCTTCTCTTCCGAGTCAACGGGAACAATGCTGATGCTGTCCACCATAAGTGAACCGCGCTTGGAGTCGTTTATCCAGGTACCGAGAGTACCGAGATAGGTCTTAAGGCTCTCCATATTAGCGGCAATGTCAATACCGTCGTTAGAGCCCATCGTATCAAGAACGCGGGCAACGGTATCAAGGGTCGCGATGTGCGAGCCGTTGGTTCCGCAAAGCATCTCGAGCTGATCGGCAACGGCAGTAAGCTC
>CAZABU010000200.1:0-2491 GCA_964483225.1 uncultured Ruminococcus sp.
AATTGAAACAAAAGCAATATTGGATAGATGCTTGCAAAAATCAGAATTTAGATTACCCTACGATTACATATCTCCCGAGAAATTCGCGCAGTACGCAAGGGAAGCGGGAATCGAGATCTGCGGTACACATTATAATTGGGACAAGATCAGAACCGACGTTGAGGGAACTGTAAAATATCATCAGATACTCGGTACCACCAATATAGGTATAGGCGGTATGCCGATGTCTGCGAGATCGGATATTGACGGACTGAATGCATTTATCGACGAATTTAACGCTCTCGCTAAGGTGTACTATGCCCGCGGATTTAAGCTTACTTACCATAATCATTCCTTCGAGTTTGTAAAGCTTCCTGACGGCAAGACCCTTTTCGACCATCTTGTTGAAAAGCTTGATCCCGTTTGCACATCCTTCGTTCTTGATACTCATTGGGTACAGCACGGTGGCGCTGACGTAAGAGCCGAGATCGAAAGACTTAAGGGACGTATCGACATTCTTCATTTGAAGGATATGGAGGCTTGCCACAAGTATACGCTGGCAGACGGAAAAACGCTTAACGCGCCCGCAATTATCGAGATTGGTGCAGGTAACATTAATTTCAAGGACATTATTCCTCTCGCTGAGCGCTGCGGTGTTAAATATTTCGTAGTAGAGGACGACAGATGTATTCCCGGTCAGTCCTATGCGATCAATGCCAAGAGTGCGGAATATATCAAAACGCACTTGATTGAAAATTAAAATCGACACAGATTTGTTCAAAATGCAGAAATTCGACTTATTTGAAAAAACTTGTTGACTTTTCCTATTCAAAATGATATAATATATTTGTAATTCCCGTGTGACTGACGGATGAAATAGGATATACCTATGTGAAGCCGGGAATGTTTTATGCCGACCGTCTGGGCAGTTTTGCGAAAGCGAGACTGCCCTTTTTATGCGCTTAAATTCAAAAAGGAGAAACAAATGGAAATTATGAAAAAAGAATGGGATGGATTTATTGGAGGTAAATGGTGCGATAGTATCGACGTCCGTGAGTTCATTCAGAAAAACTATACGCCTTACATAGGTGACGAGAGCTTCCTCGCGGGACCTACCGAGAGGACCGGTCGCCTTATGGCCGCGCTTAACGAAAAGCTCGCAGAGGAGAGAGAAAAGGGTGGAGTTATAGGAATTGATACCGAAACCGTTTCCTCGCTTCGCAATTATCCTGCCGCATATCTTTCCAAGGATGACGAGCTTATTGTCGGACTTCAGACCGGAGCTCCGCTCGTAAGAGGCGTGAACCCCTTTGGCGGTATCCGTATGGCAAGAAGTGCCTGCCGTGCTTACGGATATGAGCTTTCTCCTAAGATCGAGGAGGAGTTCCATTACCGTACGACTCACAATGACGGCGTTTTCAAAGTATATACCGATAGCATCAGAGCTATGCGCCACACCGGTATTCTGACCGGACTTCCCGATGCATATGGCAGAGGAAGGATAATCGGTGACTACCGTAGGATCGCGCTTTACGGTATCGATCGTCTTATCGAGGAAAAGAAGAAGGATAAGACCGAGCTCGGAAAGCAGAGAATGACCGAGGAGAATATTCGCCTGTCCGAGGAGCTTTATAAGCAGATAGATTTCCTTGGCAAGCTCAAGGAGATGGCGGCTATTTACGGATGCGATATATCCGCGCCCGCCACCAATGCACGCGAGGCTATCCAGTGGCTTTATTTCGGCTACCTTGCGGCAAACAAGGAGCAGAACGGTGCTGCAATGTCCCTTGGACGTGTAGGAACCTTTATTGATATTTACCTTGAGCGTGATATCCGTCGCGGTATACTCGACGAGCAGGGAGCTCAGGAGCTTATCGATCAGTTTGTGATCAAGCTCCGTATGATAAGACACCTTCGTACCCCTGAGTATAACGAGCTTTTTGGCGGCGACCCTGTGTGGATCACCGAGGCTGTCGGAGGAATGGGCAACGATGGCAGAACACTCGTTACCAAGAGCGCTTTCAGATTCCTTCACACGCTTTACAATCTCGGTTCCGCACCCGAGCCTAACCTGACCGTTCTTTGGTCGACAAGCCTTCCTGCCGCGTTCAAGGCGTATTGTGCTAAGGTTTCTATCGATACCGATTCCATTCAGTACGAGAACGATGACGTTATGCGCCCCTGCTACGGTGACGATTATGCTATCGCTTGCTGCGTCAGCGCGATGAGGGTCGGAAAGCAGATGCAGTTCTTCGGTGCGCGCTGCAACCTTCCTAAGATCCTGCTTCTTGCTCTTAACGGCGGTAGAGAGGAGCGCTACGATATGAAGATCGGCCCTCAAATGCCTGTTATGGAGAGCGGTGTCCTTAATTACGAGGAGGTGCGCCACCGTCTGGATTACTACATTTCCTGGCTTGCAGGCGAATACGTGGATACTATGAACATCATTCATTTTATGCACGATAAGTATGCCTATGAAAAAACACAGCTTGCTCTCCACGATACCGAGGTG
>CAZABU010000201.1:0-2472 GCA_964483225.1 uncultured Ruminococcus sp.
CGATCCCGCCCTTCTTCGTCCCGGTCGATTTGACAGAAGGGTGACAGTTAATTATCCTGATATCAAGGGCAGGGAAGAGATACTGAAGGTTCATTGCCGTAATAAGCCGCTTGAGGCTACCGTAGATCTTCGCAAGATTGCTCAGACTACCATCGGCTTTACAGGCGCCGAGCTTGCCAACCTTATGAATGAGGCGGCACTCCGCGCGGCAAAGCGTAACAAGGCTCTTATCGGTATGGACGATATCGAAGAGTCGTATATGAAGCTGCTGCTCGGTCCTCAGAAAAAGAGCAAGGTCAGAACCGAGAAGGATAACAAGCTTTGTGCATATCATGAAGCGGGTCACGCCGTTGCATCCTACTATTGCGAGAACACCGACCCTGTAAAGCATATTACGATAATTCCCGCAGGCTCTGCGGGAGGTGTAACTCTTAGCGTTCCCACCGAGGACAGAATGACCGCGTCGAGAAATGAGATGCTGGATAGCATAGTTCTCAGCCTTGGTGGCAGAGTTGCCGAGGAGATCATACTTGATGATGTTTCCACCGGCGCCTCCTCCGATATACAGAAAGCTACCTCTGTTGCGAGAAATATGGTGACGAGATACGGTATGAGCGACAAGCTCGGTACGGTGCTTTACGGCTCCGAGCATTCTGACGATGCCGTATTCCTTGGCAGAGATTTCTCCTCCGGAAAGAATTATTCCGAAAAGACTGCGGCTGATATCGACGATGAGATAAGAGCTATAATCGGTAATGCCTACGACAAATGCAAGGCTATTCTTACCGAGCATATCGATAAGCTTCACTTCGTTGCTGAGTTCCTTCTCAAGCATGAGTCTATGGACGAGGATCAGTTCCTCGCCGCTATGCAGATGGAGGCTCCTACTATGGAATCCATTGAAAACATTGCTATCGAGCGTAAGCGTAAGAGCGATGAGGAAAACAAGTCTGCAGAGGAGGAGCGTAAGCGTGCAGAGGAGGAGGAAAGACTCCGTCGCGAGGAGCTCGCAAAGCGTGTTGCTAACGGTGAACAGCTCACCGATGACGTGCTTGCCGAGATATTCGGTAAGCAGCATACCGCTTGGGCGGATAAGGAAGAGGATAAGCCCTCTGACGGTGAAAACAAATAATTTTTTTGAGTCGCGTCCGATAACGGGCGCGACTCTTTTTACCGTTTAATAACCGAAAACACTTGACTGGTGTGAATCTTTGTGTTAAAATAAAAGAGAAATAAGCTTTGGAGGTATTTTTTAATGGCACATTCACCTATTATCCGCGAGAGAATAGCAGATCTTTTGGATCAGAAGGGTTGGCGGTACACTTATGATGACGATAAGGAGATTTTCCGTCTCGGCTTTAACATTGACAGCAAGCTCAAGGAAACTAATCTGATCGTTATTCCCCGTAATACTAACTTTAGCGTGTATGCTACCATCAACATCAACGCTGACAGTAATTGCCGTATGGCGGTTGCCGAATATCTCACCAGAGCAAACTACGGACTTAAGGTGGGTAACTTTGAGTTGGATATGAATGACGGTGAGATCAGATACAAGGTTACCGTCGACTGTGGTGACGATTGCGAGTGCCTGCCCTCGCTGAGCGTTATGGAGAATTGCGTATTTTTCGCAGTCAAGATGGTTAAGCAGTACGGCGATGATCTGCTTGCAGTTATGTACGGCTTCAAAACCCCTGAGCAGGCCTGCAAGGATGCAGACTCGAAGCAGTAAGTGATTAGAAGATTAGGATATAACAAAAAAGCAAGAATATAAGGATTTTCTCCTTGTACTCTTGCTTTTTATTTATATTGCTTGAAATGTATAATTATTTATATAACTTACCGTTGATGAAAACGGTAGATCCTGCTTTGATCTTGAGCTTGTCATTCATATTTTCGCAACGTATCTCTGTCATTGTAACCTCGCCGTTGTGTTGCATATTAATGACCGTTTTGCATTTTCCAAGAAAGGCGCAATTGATCACTACGTTTTCAAGCCGTCGCTTTGGCGCAGATGGCAGTTGTTTGGCGTTATGTAATTAGAAAAAGTGAATTTTACGTGCTGTGACAAAAAAAGAAATCCGCCGGAGCGGATTTCTTTTTCTCTATATTAGATGGCGTGAATACCGTTTGCAGCGTCAGCGTTAGAATCAATACCGTACTTCTGCTGCTTTCTCCACTCGAAGAACTTGATAGCAACCTGCTCGAAGAGAGCGAGGGAAAGAAGGTCCTCGTCCTGCTCCATATAGGGTGCAACTCTCGCGCGAAGGGAATCAATCTCGGGAACGATCTTGTCGGCGGGTCTGTAATCAATGATCTCATCGTCGCCGATGATCTTTCTTCTGAAATCGTCGGTGATGGGTGCGGGGCACTTACCGTACTCGCCGCGAACAAGTGCACGGAACTCCTTGGTAACTCTTGCATATCTACCCTCATGAGCGAAGAGCACGTTGTTTACAGCCTGAGTACCAA
>CAZABU010000202.1:0-2450 GCA_964483225.1 uncultured Ruminococcus sp.
GAGGCTGTCGCATTTAGGCGCAACCGAATAAAAAACGACAGAAGCATTGTCATAACAGTGTTTCTGTCGTTTACTTATGCGAATTTTAAGAAATTAAGGCGGAAAACCTACGGTTTTCTTCGTTTTAATTTAAGTTTTTATTCTATCCTCGTTTCCTCGCTCGCCGTATTTTTATACGGCTATCGCTCGTCAGCCAAGGATTTTCGCTCTAAATCCGTTCGCCCCGGTTCTGTTCTCATTAAGAATTCGCTAAATCTGTATTTCTGACTGCATTTTTCTGTTTTTGCATTGATTTTACTGAATTCTTAATGAGACAGCCCCATGCTGTAAATTCTCGGCATCATCCGTTCAGCGCGTTCATAGCCTCTGCCAGCGCTTCCTTTGTGGACTCCCTCGGCTCGGAAAGCGGCAGGCGCACCTCGGAGCGGCAAAGCCCAAGGCTCTCCATCGCCCATTTGACCGGCGCGGGGTTGGTTTCCAAAAACAACGCCCGTATGAGAGGGAAGAGCCGCAGCTGCGCCGAAAGGCTCTCGCTTTGTTGCCCCGAAAAATAGGCGTCGGTGACGGCCTTGACCTTCTCCGGCAACAGGTTTGAGGTAACCGAAATTACTCCGCGCCCACCCAGCGCCAGCGTCGGATATATCTGCGAGTCGTTTCCGGCGTAAAGGGGCAGAGCATCGCCGAGCTCTGCCAGAGTGACCAGCCTATCCGTCGAGTCCGACGCCTCCTTCAGCCCGACGATATTCGGGTGCTCTGCCAGCCTGCCGAGGAGCCTCAGCCCAAGGTTCACCCCCGTGCGCGTGGGTACGTTGTATAAAATTATCGGCAGCTCCGAGCATTCGGCAATCTGCAGGTAATGTCGGAAAATACCCTCCTCGGTGCCCTTGTTGTAGTAGGGAGTAACCACCAGCGCGGCATCGCAGCCAAGCTCTGCCGCCTGCCTCGTGCGAGCAACCGCCTCCGCCGTGTCGTTGGTGCCCGTGCCGAGAATGAGCCTCGTCCGACCTCGGATAAGCTCCCCTGCCCGCAGGTAAAGCTCGCTCCGCTCCTTTGCCGAGAGGGTTGCCGCCTCGCCCGTCGTTCCGCCGATTATCAGAGCCTCCACCCCGGCACCGATCTGCCCTTCGATCAGCCTCTCAAACGTCCCGTAGTCGATCTTACCGTCGGCGAAGGGCGTCACCAGCGCCGTGCCCACCCCTCTGAATATCTCTTTTTTCTTCATAGCAAAAATTCCTTTATATCTTGAAAAAGCTTCCGCGTTTGTGTATAATAATATTACCTTTATAATATCTTATGAAAAAACGTCAAAGCCGACACGCAGGAGAAGAGAATGTCAAACACCGAAAGAATTGAAAACGAAAGAATAAAGACCGACCTCAAGACCTCGGATTTCTACTATGAGCTGCCCGAGGAGCTGATTGCCCAGAGTCCAAGCGAGGAGCGCGACGGCTGTCGCCTTATGGTGCTGGACCGCAGCAGCGGAGAGGTCACCCACCGAATCTTCCGCGATATAACCGAATATCTGCGCCCCGAGGATATGCTGGTGGTCAATTCCTCGAAGGTCATTCCCGCAAGACTCCTCGGCAAGACCGACAAGACCGGCTCGGATATGGAGCTGCTGCTCCTCCGCGCTCTTGACAGCGGCGAGTGGGAGACCCTCGTCCGTCCCGGAAAGCGCGCAAAGGTTGGGGCCTCATTCAGCTTCGGCGGAATACTCCGCGCCACGGTTACCGACATCGTGGAGGGGGGCAACCGCACGGTGCGCTTTGATTACGATAAGGAAAAATATAAGAACATATACGAGGTCCTCGACGAGGTGGGCAATATGCCTCTGCCTCCCTACATCACAAGGAAGCTGGAGAAAAAGGAGGACTACCAGACCGTCTACGCAAGAGAGGAGGGCTCTGCCGCCGCACCTACTGCCGGTCTGCACTTCACCGAGGAGCTTCTTGACAAAATACGCGCCATGGGTGTGGGCTACGGTGAGGTAACGCTCCACGTCGGCCTCGGTACCTTCCGCCCTGTGAAGGTGGAGAGCATAGAATCCCACGAGATGCACGGCGAGTATTTTCACATTTCCGAGAGCGTTGCCGAGGAGATAAACCGCCGCAGAGCCGCAGGCGGCAGAATAATCGCCGTCGGCACCACCTCCTGCCGTGTCCTCGAAAGCGCCTCCACCCCTGACGGCAAGGTCCACCCCGTAAGCGGCGAGACCGGTATCTTCATCTACCCGGGCTACAAATTCAAGGCCACCGATGCCCTGATAACCAACTTCCACCTCCCCGAATCCACCCTGATAATGCTCGTCAGCGCCCTGGCAGGTAAAGAAAACGTTATGGGCGCCTACGAAGTAGCAGTAGCCGAAAGGTATCGATTCTTTTCCTTCGGCGATGCCTGTTATATATTTTGACTAAATAAAATAGAATATAACAAATAAAATTTATGCAAAA
>CAZABU010000203.1:0-2430 GCA_964483225.1 uncultured Ruminococcus sp.
CGCGTTACCATCGACATCGAGGGCTACAGAAAGAAGAGAGAGGAAACCCTCAGAGCTCTTGCGAGAAGAATGGCCGCAAAGGCTCTCCGCAACAAGAGAAGCGTTATGCTCGAGCCCATGAGCGCATACGAGAGAAGAATCATTCACTCCGAGATCCAGGGCATCGAGGGCGTTTCCACCAACTCTATCGGCTCCGACAACAACAGAAAGATCGTTATCTTCCTCACCGACAAGAAGCCCACCGAGCTCTTTGAGGCGGAGGAGAACAAGCTCGCCGAGGAGTTTGCTCCCAGCGAGGAGGAAAGCGCAGTAGCAGAGGCTACCGCATCCATCGAGGCGTCCATGCCCGCTGACCTCTCCGAGGAGGAAAGCGCAGAGGAGACCGTTGCCGTTGCGGCTACCCGTTCCGCCGAGGAGACCGTCCTCGAGGACGACGACAAGTAATGAATATACTGACGCATACAATAGCGGCGATTTCGACCCCACCCGGCAAGGGTGGGGTTGCGATTATCCGTATGTCGGGCGACTCTGCCCTATCTATTGCGGGCGAGGTGTTCCGCTCCGCTTCGGGCAAGGCGATCTCCGAATACGCTCCGAGAACGCAGGTATACGGATATATTCACGACGCAGACGGAGTGCTTGACGACGTGCTGCTGACCTACTTCCCCGCGCCCCACTCCTATACCGGTGAGCCCACGGTTGAGATCGGCTGTCACGGCGGAATACTTATCACCCACACGGTGCTACAGCTTCTGCTTGCCCACGGTGCCACCGCCGCCGGCGCGGGAGAATTCACCCGCAGAGCATTTATAAACGGCAGGCTTTCGCTCACCGAGGCGGAGGCTATCGGCAACCTTCTTGAGGCACGGAGCCGCGAGCAGATAAGGCTGGCATCGAGAGATTCCCGCAGCCTGCTGTCCGAGAGGATAGAGGCTATCCGCGCAGGGCTCGTCACTCTTATGAGCTCGATCTACGCGCGCATAGATTACCCCGACGAGGACCTCGGCGACTTTACCGACGGGGAGCTTGCAGAAGCGCTTGCCGACGCAGAGAAAAGCATCGCCGACCTGCTCGCCACCTACCCCACCGGCAGAGCCATCAGCGAGGGCATCGGCACCGTCATCTGCGGCAAGCCGAACGCAGGAAAAAGCTCACTGTATAACCTTCTCCACGGGGCGGAAAAGGCCATCGTCACCGATATCGAGGGTACCACCCGCGACGTGCTGGAAAGCACCGTCCCCCTCGGCAGAGTTATGCTGAGAGTGGCCGACACCGCCGGAATCAGAAGCGGCGACGATCTCGACGCAGTCGAGCGCATAGGAATCAGAAAGAGCCGCGAAATGATAGCAAAATGTGAGCTTTTGTTTGCAATTTTCGATATTTCAGAGCCCTTTGACGAAAAGGACGAGGAGCTTATCCGTGAGATACAAGGCTCGTCGGCAGTAAAGCTCGCTATTCTGAACAAGTCCGACAAGGGCGCGGAATTTGACACAGAGAGGCTCGCAGGCGTCTTCACCGATATTCTGACGGTTTCGGTAAAGAGTGAGCCCGAGGCGGCGCTCCGTTCAATCTCCTCGACCGTCAACCGACTGTTCACCGACGAGAAAATCACCGTGGGCGAATCCGCAGTGCTATCCTCCGCAAGACAGGCGGCAGCCCTGGAGCGGGCAAGAGGCTTTGTCAAGGCGGCCATCGACGGGCTCGCCCTCGGCTTTGCCCAGGATGCGGTTTCCGGCGACGTTGAGAGAGCAATCGACGCCCTCTCCGAGCTGACGGGCAGGAGCGTCCGCGAGGACGTGGTTGCGGATATATTCTCAAAATTCTGCGTTGGCAAATAACGAGGTATATATTATGGAAGAAAAGCGATTCAAGAAAAACGACTCCGGCTTCATCTGCAAAAATTGCGGCAAGGAGGTCCTCCCTCTCGGTTATACCTCGAGGAACCACTGCCCCTTCTGCCTCTGCTCGCTCCACGTGGACATCAACCCCGGTGACAGAGCAAACCCCTGCGGCGGTATTCTTCGCCCTGTCCGCGCCCTGCCCGACCCCAAGCGCGGATTTATCATAATCCATCGCTGTGACAGATGCGGCGCCGAGGTACGGAATAAAGCAGCTTATGAGGCAAAGGTCCAACCCGACGACACCGAGCTGCTGATCAAGCTGACGGCGGGCGCGCTTTGACGAAGCCGCATAAAAAAAGCAGCCTGACGGCAGAACAAAACCGAATCTATTATGTGCAGAGCCACACGGCTCTGCGTTTTTTATTTTTTCGGCGGGAGCGAGCGACGGCGACGGAGTTTTTTATAAAACTATTGCATTTATTTTCGCGTTGTGATATAATAGGCTTGCGACATAATTTCATAAATTCTGAAACAGGGTGTACTATGCCATTTTAGTACTTCCTTCTTTTCATATTCTGTTTTGGAATTT
>CAZABU010000204.1:0-2422 GCA_964483225.1 uncultured Ruminococcus sp.
GGCATGGCTCTCGGTCAGTACATCGCAGGTATGGGCTTCTCCAACGTTGGTCTTGGTATCGTTCACTCTATGGCTCATCCTCTCGGTGCGGTTTACGATACGCCCCACGGCGTGGCAAACGCTATCATCCTTCCCACTGTTATGGAGTATAACGCTCCCGCAACCGGTGAGAAGTACAGAGATATCGCGGCTGCTATGGGTGTTGAGGGAGTATCCGAGATGACCATTGAAGAGGCAAGAGCGGCAGCGATCAATGCGGTCAAGCAGCTCTCTCTTGACGTTGGAATCCCCGCGGATCTTAAGGAGATCGTGAAGGCCGAGGATATAGACTTCCTTTCTCAGTCTGCTTATGACGATGCCTGCCGTCCCGGCAACCCTCGCGAAACAAGCGTAGAGGAGATCAAGGCTCTTTATCTCAAGCTGATGTGATTTGAAGGCGCAGAATAATAAAATAAGGCGGTGGGCTTCGGCTCGCCGCCTTTCGTACGTCGAAGATCTTATAGCCGTACCGGATGAAGGCGAAATTACGTGAGCGGGCACAACAAATCTGCAGATCGTTTCTTTACTCCATCTTTACCGATAGGATGGTACAATGTTATAAGATAGGTTAAAATCGGGCGCAGGCCGCTCGAGAGAATAAAGGAAAGGTATTCTATGAAATTTTTAGAGTTTTGGAGTCAAATGACGGCCAATCCGCTGCTGTTTATCGCGGTAGCGCTGACACTCGGCGTCATCCTGGTGAACGGTTGGACGGATGCGCCTAACGCCATCGCCACCTGCGTCGTAACACGGTGTATGCCACCTAAGGCGGCAATACTGATGGCGGCGGTGTTCAATTTTCTCGGCGTCTTTGTAATGACGCAGATCAGCAACAAGGTTGCGGTAACTATTACGAGCATGGTGGATTTCGGAGATAATTCGGGCGAAACCGTTATTATCGTACTGTGCGCAGCAATGCTGGCCATCGTTATATGGGCGACTCTTGCCTGGGTGTTTGGCATTCCCACGAGTGAAAGCCACGCCCTTATCGCAGGTCTGACAGGCGGCGCTATGGCTTTGACGGGCTTTGACGCGATCGTTTGGAGCGAATGGAGCAAGGTCCTTATCGGTATCGTTATTTCTGTGGTGTTGGGCTTCGGCCTTGCCTGGCTTATCGGCAAGCTCGTCACCAGCATCTGCTTCAATATGAACAGACCGAAGACCGAGCCCTTCTTCAAGGGCGCTCAGATCGTTGGCGCTGCAGCGATGGCATTTATGCACGGAGCACAGGACGGTCAGAAGTTTATGGGTATTATTCTGCTCTGCGTGTTTACATTGCAGGGAACCGGAGCTGCTGCAGCGACCTTCGCGATCCCCACCTGGCTTATGATCGTTTGCTCGCTCGTTATGGCGGCAGGTACGGCAATCGGCGGTAAAAAGATCATCAAGTCGGTTGGTATGGATATGGTAAAGCTCGAAAAGTATCAGGGCTTCTCTGCCGATATTGCATCTTCAATATCTCTTGTGTTCTGCTCGGTATTCGGACTCCCCGTTTCTACCACCCACGTAAAGACCACTTCTATTATGGGTGTAGGTGCGGTCAAGAGAGTGTCTGCTATTAATTTCGGCGTTGTAAAGGAAATGGTTATGACGTGGATACTGACCTTCCCGGGCTGTGGCTTGCTCGCCTTCCTGGTAACCGAACTGTTCTTACTTATTTTTAACTAACTTGAAAGGAAATACATAAAAATGGCAAAGGGTGATAAATTCTATTTCGATAATTTTGCAGAGTGCTCGGCTCTTGCAAAGAAGGCGTCCGTTTACCTCGTTGAGTGCCTAAAAAATTATGACGCGAGCAATATTGAAAGGATGCTTGAGGAAATGCACGTGTTCGAGCACAGTGCAGATATGAAGAAGCACGAAATGAATGAAATGCTCGCCAAGGCGTTCGTAACGCCCGTTGACCGTGAGGATCTTGACATGATGAGCCAGCAGCTCGACACCGTGCTTGACCTTCTTGAGGAGGTATTGCAAAAGCTGTATATATACAATATAAAGACTATAGAGCCTGCCGCGATCGAGTATGCGAAGAAGCTTGTAAGAGCCTGCGACCTGCTTTGCGAGATAATGGCAGAGTTCGAGAACTTCAAGAAGTCGAAGAAGCTTCATTCGCTTATAGTTGCGGAGAACGACGTCGAGGAGGAGTGCGATAAGCTTTATCTTTCCACGATGCACGAGCTTACCAAAAAATCCACCGACGTTCTCGTAACTCTTTCTTGGTATAAGATCTATGATTGCTTTGAGGCCTGCTCCGACGCTTGTGAGCACGTCAGCGAATGCGTTGGCTCGATCGTTATGAAAAACACCTAATACGTAAAGGGGCTGTCGCATTTAGGCATAACCGACAAAAAACACGATCCCGGCACATTGATTTGCGTCTTGA
>CAZABU010000205.1:0-2409 GCA_964483225.1 uncultured Ruminococcus sp.
GTGCCGATCTCGGAGCAGAGAAGTTTCTCGACATCAAGTGCCGCTATGCCGGACTTACCCCCTCTGCTGTGGTCGTGGTTGCTACCGTCCGCGCTCTGAAGATGCACGGCGGACTTCCCAAGACCGAGCTCGCCGCAGAGAATCTTGAGGCCCTTGAGCGCGGTGTGCCGAACCTTCTTCGCCACGTATCCAACATAAAGAACGTATATAAGCTCCCCTCCGTGGTAGCTGTCAACCGTTTCCCCACCGATACTGATGCCGAGATCAACTTTATTATTGAGAAGTGCAAGGCTCTTGGAGTAAACGTCGTGCTCTCTACCGTTTGGGCAGAGGGCGGCAAGGGCGGCGAGGCGCTGGCCCGTGAGGTTGTCCGTCTTTGCGAGGAGGAGCAGGGCGACTTCACCTTCTCCTACGATCTCGATTCCACTATCGAGGAAAAGATCGAGGCGGTAACCAAGAAGATCTACGGCGGTGACGGTATTTCCGTTCTCCCTGCGGCAAAGAAGCAGATCGCTCAGCTTACGGCCCTCGGCTTTGATAAGCTCCCCATCTGCGTTGCAAAGACTCAGTACTCCTTCTCCGACGATCCTACAAGGCTTGGCGCTCCCGAGGGCTTTACAGTTACTATCAAGAACGTTAAGGTGTCTGCGGGTGCCGGCTTCATCGTAGTTCTCACCGGCGATATCATGACCATGCCCGGCCTTCCCAAGGTCCCCGCGGCAGAGAAGATCGACGTCGACGAGAGCGGCAGGATCACAGGTCTGTTCTAATTTGAAATAAGGAAAGAAAGAGGCGCGCTTGGTACCGACCGCGCCTCAAGTAACGAAGTATGAAGCTGATAATCGCATCAAATAACCCCCATAAGATAAAAGAGATCAAGAATATTCTCGCCGGTAAGTTTGAGCAGATACTCTCGCTCCGTGAGGCCGGAGTGGATCACGAAACCGTTGAGGACGGCACGACCTTTATGGAAAACGCCCTCAAAAAGGCCCGTGAGATAGCCGAGATCACCGGTTCTGCCGCCCTCGCTGACGATAGCGGCATATGTGCCCACGCCCTAAACGGAGCCCCCGGAATATACAGCGCGAGATACGCGGGTGAGGACGGCAGTCACGGCGACGACGAGGCAAACAACGATCTGCTTCTGGAAAATCTCGCCGACAAGGCCGACCGTACCGCACACTACACCTGCGCGATGGCACTTTGCTATCCTGACGGCAGGGAAGTGCTGGCCGAGGGATATATGTACGGTACGGTCATAACCGAGCGCAGAGGCAACCGCGGCTTCGGCTACGACCCTCTCTTTGTTCCCGACGGCGAGAGCCGCACCGTTGCCGAGATGAGCGACGAGGGAAAGAACGCCATCAGCCACAGAGCAAACGCGCTGAAGCTTCTTCTCACTAAAATCTGATAGTACGAGGTCCGACTGTGGGAACGGTTTTATTTATCATCGAGATGATAGGAATAGTATCCTTCGCGGCGGCGGGTGCTATGGTCGCCATCGACAAGGAGACCGACCTTTTCGGCGTTATATTCCTGTCTGTAATTACCTGCTTTGGCGGTGGACTTCTTCGTGATACGATAGCCTCCGATGAGCTGCCAATATTCTTTACAGAGTTAAAATTGCACATAATTGTTTGCATTTTTGTAGCATTTTGCGTATTTATGGCCGCGAGAATACTCAAGGAAAAGTATGTGAAAGAGGAAGCAAACGTAGAAAGAATAAACAATATTCTCGATGCTCTCGGTATAGGCATCTTTTCCGCCTCCGGAACGGCGATGTACCTCGAGCGTGGGGCGCTTGTCGCCATCATTCTCGGTATGCTCTCCTCTGTCGGCGGCTCGATAATCCGTGATATGATGCTCCGCGAGATCCCCTTTGTGCTCCGGAAGAGAGTCTACGCGGTCGCGACGCTTATCGGATCTGCGGTATACTACATCGTGGCTGTGTATATCATTCCCGATTCTGCCGCCCGCGACGTTATCGCATCGGTCAGTTGTATTGCCGTAATTTTCACCATCAGAATGTGCGCCACTCACTTCAAGTGGAATATGCCGAAGGCTATCATCTTTTCCGAGATCGCAAAGGCAAAGGACAGTGCGCAGACCGAGCAACATGATGCGGTCACAAAGTGAATTTACAAAAAATTCACATTTATTTTATAAAACCCCTTTACAAATAAATTCTTTTATGATATAATAACCAACGGCCCTTGACTCGGTACTGCGTATGGCCCTGCTCCGTTTGGGATATATCCCTTGCGTGGCCCGTGCGTTTCACCCGCGCCGTGCTTGGTTTTGGGAAATATTTTTAAGAAAGGTGAAGACAACGATGATTTCCAAGGAAAACAAGACCGCCATTATCGCTGAGTACAAGATCAACGAGAATGACACCGGTTCGCCAGAGGT
>CAZABU010000206.1:0-2364 GCA_964483225.1 uncultured Ruminococcus sp.
CGGGTGACTGTACCCCCGTGGCAATAGGCGCAAAGGATATTCCCGAGATCGTTAAGTTCGCTACGGAAAATAAGATAGACTTTGCCGTCGTTGCTCCCGACGATCCCCTGGTGCTGGGTTGTGTCGATGCTCTCGAGGCTGTCGGAATCCCCGCCTTTGGACCCAAGGCCAATGCCGCCATCATCGAGGGTAGTAAGGTGTTTTCCAAGAATCTTATGAAAAAGTACGGTATCCCCACCGCAGAGTATGAGGTGTTTGAGGATGCCGAGGCGGCGCTTAAGTACGTGGATAGCTGTCCTATTCCTACCGTAGTTAAGGCTGACGGACTTGCTCTTGGCAAGGGCGTTATAATCGCCACCGATAGGGAAATGGCCATCGATGCCGTTAAGTCCATTATGCAGGACAAGAAGTTCGGTGACAGCGGCTCGAAGATCGTAATCGAGGAGTTCCTTACAGGACCCGAGGTTTCCGTCCTTTCCTTCACCGACGGCAACGTTGTCGTGCCTATGGTATCCTCTATGGACCATAAGCGTGCCCTTGATAACGACGAGGGACTTAACACCGGCGGCATGGGTACCGTAGCCCCCAACCCTTATTACACCGACGATATCGCCGAGGTATGTATGAATACCATCTTCCTTCCTACCGTAGAGGCGATGAAGGCTGAGGGCAGAGAGTTCCGAGGTTGCCTGTATTTTGGACTTATGCTGACTCCCCGAGGCCCCAAGGTTATCGAGTACAACTGCCGCTTCGGTGATCCCGAAACCCAGGTAGTGCTCCCTCTTCTTGAATCCGACCTTCTGGAAATTATGCAGGCTACGGCCTCTGGAAATCTGGATAAATGTGAAGTTAAGTTTGCAAATCGTTCCGCTTGTTGCGTAATTATGGCATCAAAGGGCTATCCCGAAAAGTATGAGAGCGGCTACGAGATCACCATCGCTCCCGAGGTTTACGACAGCGTATACGTAGCGGGCGCAAAGCTCTCCGACGGCAAGCTTGTTAATGCGGGTGGCCGTGTTCTCGGTGTTACCGCCGTTGAGGACGATCTCGCTTCTGCTATCCGCTCGGCTTACGCAAAGTGCGAGAAGGTCGGCTTCGCAAACGCATATTACCGCTCCGACATCGGCGCGAAGGCTATGAAAGCATTGGAGGAAAACAACTGAAATGGTATACCGTATATACGTAGAAAAAAAGGCCGGCCTTGATAACGAGGCGAGAGCGCTTCTCTCGGAGATCAAGACCTTCCTCGGTATCAATACCGTTGAGCGCGTTAGAGTTATCAACCGCTACGATGCGGAGAACATCACCGAGGAGCTGTTTAATTACGCCGCTAGGACCGTTTTCTCCGAGCCCCAGCTCGACGACGTTTATAAGGACGTTGAAAACGACGGCGCTGTGGTATTTGCCACCGAGTATCTTCCCGGTCAGTTTGACCAGAGAGCAGACTCTGCCGCACAGTGCATCCAGCTTATCAGCCACGGCGATAAGCCCACCGTTGCAAGCGCGAGAGTTTATATGCTTTACGGCAGGCTTTCCGACGAGGACGTTGCCAGAATCAAAAAGCACGTTATAAACCCTGTCGAGGCGAGAGAGGCCTCTCTTGCTGTAAAGGAGACCCTCGCTACCGAGTATGAGGTTCCCACCTCTGTAAAGACTCTTGACGGCTTCCTTGATCTCGATAGCGACGGACTTGCCGCTATGATTGCAAACATGGGTCTTGCGATGGACCTTGACGATATCAAGTTCTGCCAGAGCTACTTCAAGACCGAGGGCAGATGCCCCACCATCACCGAGATCAAGATGATCGACACCTACTGGTCCGACCATTGCCGTCACACCACCTTCAACACCACCGTTGATAAGGTCACCTTTGAGGACGACGTGCTTGCCGAGGCCTTTAAGGATTATCTTGCCTCCAGAGATTTCATCGAGCGCAAAAAGCCCATTAACCTTATGGACATCGGTACCATCGCCGCAAAGTGCCTGAAGAAGATGGGTAAGCTTGACGGACTCGATGAGTCCGAGGAGATCAATGCCTGCACCGTTAAGATCAACGTTGACGTTGACGGCAAGACCGAGCCCTGGCTTCTCCTCTTCAAGAACGAAACACATAACCATCCTACCGAGATCGAGCCCTTCGGCGGTGCCGCTACCTGTATCGGCGGTGCGATCCGTGACCCGCTGTCGGGCAGATCCTACGTTTACGCGGCCATGCGCGTCACCGGCGCGGCTGACCCCACCACGCCCGTTTCCGAGACGATTCCCGGCAAGCTGCCTCAGCGCACCATCGTGCAGACTGCGGCAGCAGGCTACTCCTCCTACGGTAACCAGATCGGTCTGGCCACCGGTCAGGTAGACGAGCTC
>CAZABU010000207.1:0-2359 GCA_964483225.1 uncultured Ruminococcus sp.
CACCGCTACGGGGAAGATGGCAGGGCCGGAGAAGCCGCCGGTGGTGTTTGCGAGAAGGGGGCGTCTTTTCTTCATATCCATTCTCATACCGAGAAGGGTGTTTATCAGGCTAACGCCGTCAGCGCCGCCCGCCTCGCAGGCCTTCGCAATAGAAACGATATCGGTAACGTTGGGAGAGAGCTTGATGATAAGGGGCTTTTTCGTAACCTCTCTCACGGCCCTCGTAACCTGCTCCGCCATCTCGGGCGAGGTACCGAAGCTCATACCGCCGCCGTGAACGTTGGGGCAGGAGATATTTACCTCGAACCATCCGATGTCAGGCTCGCCGTCAAGGCGGCGCACGGTTTCCACGTACTCCTCAAGAGAGAAGCCGGAAACGTTTGCCATAACGGGCTTATGGAACACCTGACGGAGCTTCGGGAGCTCCTCGGAGATGACCTTATCCACGCCGGGATTCTGAAGTCCCACCGCGTTGAGCATACCCGCATAGCATTCCGCGATTCTGGGGGTCGGGTTGCCGAAGCGGGGGTTCAGGGTGGTACCCTTAAAGGAGAGGGTACCGAGTATATTTATGTCGTAAAGCTCTGCGAACTCATATCCGAAGCCAAACGTACCGCTGGCAGGGATTATGGGGTTGTCCATTTCAATACCGCAGAGTGTAACCTTCGTATCCGTCATTTCAAAACTCCATTTGATGATTTAATTTACCTTGTTCGCTCTCCCATCGGTCAGATTTTTTGTTCTGCGCTTGCGCAGCGATTTGGATCGTGGCTCCAAATCGAAAAAAATCTTGAGAGAAAGCGCACCGTTTTTTATGATAGATGGGGTGATTCCACCTTGTTCGCTCTCCCATCGGTCAGATTTTTTGTTCTGCGCTTGCGCAGCGATTTGGATCGTGGCTCCAAATCGAAAAAAATCTTGAGAGAAAGCGCACCGTTTTTTTACGGTAGATGGAACGAAACCTTTCTCTCTACCAAATAATCTCTTCCTTTACAAGCACGGGGCCGTCGCGGCAGATGCGCTTGTTTCCGTATTTCGTCTTGCAGGAGCAGCCCATGCAGGCGCCGAAGCCGCAGCCCATACGCTCCTCAAAGCTGAACTGGCCTGAGGTTTCGCTCTTGTCGTAGATCGCCTTCAGCATAGGCTCGGGGCCGCAGGTGTAGAAGTAGGTGTAATCCACCTCGCCCATAGCATCGGTAACGAAGCCGCGGATGCCCGCCGAGCCGTCAACGGTGGTAACGTAGACGGTAGCGCCCAGCGCCTCAAATTCCTCTTTATAAAATACCTCGTCAGCGCTGCCGAAGCCGAGGATCACCGAGGGGGTCTTGCCCTCTGCGATAAGCCTTCTGCAGAGCAGATACATAGGGGGCACGCCTGCGCCGCCGCCGATAAGCAGGGGGCGCTGTCCGCTGAGGCTCGTGTCATAGCCGTTGCCGAGGCCGGTGAGCGTGAGCCACTCGGTGCCTGCGGGCGCTTCGGCCATCTGCTCGGTGCCACCTCCCACTACCTTATATATAAGAGTCAGCACGCCGTCCTCCACGTTGCAAACCGAGATAGGTCTGCGCAGATAGAAGCCGTCGAGCTTTATATTCACAAACTGACCGGGCGCGGTAACGTCCGAAACGTCACCGACCAGCTTGCACTCGTAGGTGTTTTTCGCAATCCGCCTGTTTTCCTTCACCCGAAAAATACTGTCCTTCAAAGTAAATTCCGCCTTTCCGTCTGATTAATTGATTTTACTGCTTTTGTACGCCGTTTTCGTAATAACGCTCCTCGCGTCTACCGAAAGCACTTGTAAAAATACCGTAACCGTGGCGCTTGCCATTCTTATACTTACCCTCGTAGCGCTTACCGTCAGGCCAAGTATAGGTACCGCGACCCTCGCGCTTATCATTCTTCCAATCGCCCTCGTAGCGATCACCGTTAGAATAGGTCATTACTCCGCGACCCTCGCGCACGCCATTCTTATACTCGCCCACATAGCGCTCGCCGTTAGGCCAAGTATAGGTGCCGCGACCCTCAAGCATTCCGTTCTTAAACTCGCCCTCATAGCGGTCACCGTCAGGCCAGGTCATTACTCCGCGACCCTCGCACTTGCTATTCTTCCAATCGCCCTCGTAGCGACTACCGTTAGAATAGGTATCGATGCCGCGGCCCTCGCGCTTGCCATTCTTATACTCGCCCTCATAGCGTTCACCGTCAGGCCAGGTCGTTACTCCGCGACCCTCGCGCACGCCATTCTTCCAATCGCCCACATAGCGTTCACCGTCAGGCCAGGTCATTACTCCGCGACCCTCGCGCTTGTCATTCTTCCAATCGCCCTCGTAGCGCCTACCGTCAGGCCAGGTCATTACTCCGC
>CAZABU010000208.1:0-2344 GCA_964483225.1 uncultured Ruminococcus sp.
TGCACAGTCCGAAAGCTATCTGGGCCACAAGTGGTGCAATTACTGGTTCCATGTGGGTGCTCACTATTACGCAAAGGATGCGATGGGCGCCGTCCGTGTGGCGGAAAAGGTACTAAAAAAACAATAAAAAACGCTGCGGCCCCAGCCGCGAGGACAGGGAACGTTATGCAATTTTGGAAAAATCTTCTTGCATTTCTTGAAACCGAAATGCCGACGCCCACGAGCTACGATTGGTACCATCTTATGTGGATTGGTATTATAATCGTCTTTACGGCGTTTATGTGTATAAAATTCAAGGATTGCTCTGACAAGACATTAAGACTCATATCTCTTATAGTATTCATCACCCTCGTTGTTTTTGACATATATAAGCAGGTCACCTATGATTGGGTGAATTACGATGAGGCGACAGGGAGCTTCGTGTGGGATTACTCCTGGTACTCCTTCCCCTTCCAGCTCTGCTCAAGCCCTCACTATATCCTTCCGTTCATAATCTGGCTCCCTGACAGCAAGGCGCGGGATGCCGCCATTGGATTCATGGCCTTCTTCTCCATTGTGGGTGGCCTTTGCGTATACGCTTATCCCGAATCCTGCTTTACCTACAGCATCGGTGTCAATATCCAGACTATGCTTCATCACGGAATGCAGATAACCCTCGGCGTGCTTTACGCGGCTCACGAAAGGCGAAAGCTGGATATAAAGTATTATCTGCGCTCGGTGCCGGTCTTCGCGACCCTGCTCGGTATCGCAATGATTCTGAACGTAATAGTGCATAACGCCCTCAGAGCCAACGGCATGGACGATACCTTCAATATGTTCTTCGTCAGCCCTTACCACAACTGCTCGCTTCCCATTCTCGATCAGATATCGCTGAACATTCCGTATCCGCTATTCTTCCTTATTTATCTGTTTGGATTTATATTGCTGGGCTTCATCGTCTTTGGCATAATGTACGGCTGCAGCGTTCTGCTCCCGAAAAAAATTGCAGAGGTCAGAGCAAATGCGGGGAGCTGAGAGGGTAGCTAAAATATCTGCGGCGGCCTTCATCGCCGCCGAGACCGTGCTTGCGGTTCTTGTGCAGACCGTCGGCGGCAGAGCCAACAGTATAATATCCTTTTGCGCGGTGGCGCTGGCCTTCCTGTTTGCATCGCTGTTTCCTCAGCGTCGCGCGACATATTTGCTGACACAGGCGGCGTTGCTTTTCACCGTGCTTTCGGATCTGTTCCTGGTGGTGGTCGATCCGCCAAAGCGACTGCTTGCTATGATCTTCTTCTCCGTGGTACAGATCGCTTATTTTCTCAGAATTATGCTGGAGTGCGAGGAAAAAAGGCTCCGCAATATTCATTTGTCGGTCAGGCTGGCGCTGCTTGCAGTGATGCTCGTCGCGACCTTCGCCGTTCTCGGCGGTGGCGCAGATGCTCTTGCGGTCGTGTCGGTGCTGTATTTCACAAATCTCGTGCTGAACGCGGTCTTTGCCTTCATCTCCTTCGGCAGAGCTCCGCTGCTGGCGGTGGGACTTCTTCTGTTCGTCCTCTGCGACGTTTTCGTGGGATTTTCCATGCTGGACGGTTATCTGCCCGTTGTAGAGGGAACGCTGGCTTACGCTCTCGCTCATCCGGGCTTTAACGCCGCGTGGCTGTTTTACGTTCCCGCGCAGACGCTTTTAGCCCTCAGCGCAATAAAGCGACAGGAAAAATAAGACAAAAGAAAAAGAGCGTTGCAGATGCAACGCTCTTTTATGTTTGGGCTCAGCCGTAGCGCTTCGGGTCATCGGTTTCGCCGAGCAGATAATCAATGCTCGTTTTGTAGAAGCGTGCCAGCTTTATCAGTATTTCGGTGGGAATATCGTTTTCTCCTGTTTCATACTTTGAGTAGCCGGTCTGCGACATTCCCAACATCGCCGCTACCTGCGTCTGTGTCATATCACGGTCCTGTCGCAAATCGCGGATTCTCCTGTACATAAAGCGGCCTCCTAAAAGAAAAGTAATTTTATGTAAAGAAATTATATAATAACCTAAAACAGGGTATTGACTTTTAACCTGAAACAGGTTATAATATTGATATCCGGAGAAAATCCGAGAAAAAATACCTTTTCAAGGAGGCAAAATTATGAAAAAGGCAAGTTCAAGAATCCTTGCAGGCGCTTTGGTGATCCTTATGGTTTGCATCGCGTTGATATCTTGCGGCGGAGGTAAGATAAGCGGAACCTATTCTTCCGAAGGCCAGGTTGGCTCTGTGGAGCTTACGTTTACCGGGAACAAGCTTCTGATGAAGGAAACCATTGTTAATTGGTCCCTTGTTGATCCCGACTCGGTAGAGGTTAAGGAGTATGAGATGACTTATA
>CAZABU010000209.1:0-2301 GCA_964483225.1 uncultured Ruminococcus sp.
GCATCTATAACCATTACCGCCGAGTCCGCCGCCATAAGGGTACGGTAGGTATCCTCGGAGAAGTCCTGGTGACCGGGAGTGTCAAGAATATTTATACAGTAGCCGTCGTACTCAAACTGGAGCACCGAGGAAGTAATAGAGATACCTCTCTGCTTTTCAAGCTCCATCCAGTCGGATACCGCGTGCTTATCATTCTGCTTACCCTTTACCGAGCCGGCAGACTGAATTGCGCCGCCGTAAAGAAGAAATTTCTCGGTAAGCGTAGTCTTTCCCGCATCGGGGTGGGATATTATTGCAAAGGTGCGTCGTCTTTGAATTTCGGTTGCAAAATCAGCCATTTTTCCTCTCAGCGGCTCAAAACCGCATACTTCCCTATTATAATTTAACCATAGTATTTTAGCACAAATAATATTATTTGTCAAGGGGTGGGAAAATAAAAACAAAATGCGAAAAAAACACCGGGCACCGAAAAAATCGATGCCCGGTAAAATTTAAGGCTTTACAAGGTAGAGCTGCGGCTCGCCCTCTCTGTCACGGTCAGATGCGTAAAGAATTGCATTGTTAGACCAGCTCCAGGTGGGGTGGCAGTGTACACCCTGCCATCTCCAGGAGGTGTTGTGCTCACAGAGGGTATCGAGCTTCGGCTTATCGGTGGATATGTCAATAAGCACCAGGTCGTTCACCGCATCGGCAACCAGCTTCGTATTATCCACGTTTGCGTGGTAATGATTACAGTAGTAAGGCAGCTCCAGCTTTCTTACCACGTTGCAGTCCTTATCAACAAAGCCGACCTCAGGAATATCCTCCGGACCGTCGTAGTCCATAGTTACCGCCTGGTTCTTGTCCGAGGTAATGGTACCGTCGTGACCTCTGCCGCGGTTGTCATAGAACACCAGACCGTCACGGGTCCAGAACTCGTGGCCGAGGCTGTCCTTCTGCGCCTGAACGTAGCAGGGCTTCGAGCGACGAGTGATGGTGTTGAGCATCCATATTCTCTGCTGAACGTAGTTCCACGGTCCCTCGTGACAGTAGGTAATAAACTCGTTGGTGTCGGGTGCGAACTGCACGTGACCCAGCCAGTGGGTATCCTCGTAGAGAGTTTCGTAGCCGGAGCCGTCAACCGCGGCGATCATAACTCTGCCCGACTTATGTCCGTAGAAATTCTCGAGGAAGCCGCCGTAGTTTTCGTGGGAGCTCTTTATGTCTGCATAAGACTTTCCGCCTGCAATAATAGCCACGTAACGGCTATCAAAGCTGACAGACGTGGAGCCGAAGGTGTAGCCTACGGGACATCTTGCAAGGAGCCTATGCTCACCGGTGGCAACGTCGATGGCGTAAAGCTCATCTGCGGTGTTATAGAACAGAATACTGCCGTCGACGGTCTTATTGAATACGCCGGGCTTTATACCCATAGCGTCAAAATCGGTCAGCTGGGTTCTGATTCCGGTTTCCAGATCGAGCCGGAACAAATTTATTGCCCCTTTGGGATCCTGAAGCGACCCCTCCTGATGCCTGTAAATTATAGCCTTATCGTCGCCGGTGAAGGAATTTTCGGTGAAATAAAGGTGAAAGTTTATACCGCTATCTGTGAGCTTTATAACCTCTCTGCCCGTCTTTTTGTCAATATAAGTTGACATTTCCGAAGGATAAGTGCGTCCAACGTTGCTCATTTTCCGTTCTCCTTTGTATGAAATTTTAATATCCGCTGATGGGCAGGTCCTCGTTATCCTCCCCCTTGGTTATCCGTCTTATCTGAACATAATAGCTCATATTCTCGTTCACACGAACAAGTGCTCTGTCGCTGACCCGTCTGCCCATTATAGCCTGCCCGAGGGGCGACTCCTTACTCACGTAGCCGAGCAGAGCGTTCTGCCTGAGGGTCGTTACTATCTGTATCTCCTTCTCCGTGCCCATTTTCTCATTAAAGATAAGCACGCGGTCAAAAAGACCTACGGTGTCCTCTGCAGACTCGGTATCTATCACCTTCGCCGTTCTGATCATATTTTCAAGATAGCGTATGCGGCTCTCGTTTTTGCGCTTGAGGCGCTTTGCCTCCTTGTATTCCGCATTTTCGGACAGATCACCGAACTCACGCGTACGCCGAAGCTCAGCGCCCAGCTCCGGAGCGAGCACGTTCTTCCGATGGGCGATCTCCTCCTCCATCTTCTTTATATCGACCTTTGTCAGCTCGTCGTACATAAAAAGCTCTCCTTGTGCCGAATGCCGCCGAGGAGTCGGCGGCATTCAATGTAAATTACTTATTAAGACCGTTCACTATCTCAAGAGTATCTCTTGCGATTA
>CAZABU010000210.1:0-2230 GCA_964483225.1 uncultured Ruminococcus sp.
GCACCCATCTATAACGCCATCGTCTGGCAATGCCGCAGAACCGCCGACTACTGTAAGGAGCTCTCCGAGGGCGGCTACGGCAAGATGATAAAGGAAAAGACCGGCCTGCTTCTGGACCCTTATTTCTCTGCATCAAAGGTTGCCTGGATACTCGACAACGTTGATGGCGCGAGAGAAAAAGCCGAGCGCGGCGAGCTGGCCTTCGGTACCATTGACAGCTGGCTCATCTGGAAGCTGACGGGCGGTGCCGTACACGCCACCGATTACTCCAATGCCTCCCGCACGATGCTCTTTAATATAAACACCCTCAGCTGGGATGATGAGCTACTCGGACTTTTCGGAATCCCCAAGTCAATGCTCCCCGCAGTCTACCCCTCCTCACATATTTTCGGATACACCGACCCGACGATCCTCGGAGCATCTCTCCCTATCGGCGGCGCCATCGGCGACCAGCAGGCGGCGCTTTTCGGCCAGTGCAGATTTTCCGCAGGTGAGCTGAAGAACACCTACGGCACCGGCGCATTCCTGCTGATGAATACGGGTGAGAGCCCCGTTATGACCGACGACGGCCTCGTTACCACCGTGGCCTGGGGTCTCGACGGCAAGGTTACCTACGCCCTTGAGGGCTCGGTGTTCGTTTGCGGCTCGGCGATACAGTGGCTCAGGGACGGTATGAAGCTTATCGAATCCGCAGCCGACAGCGAATATTACGCGAGAAAGGTTAAGGACTCCGGAGGCGTTATGGTAGTCCCCGCATTTGCAGGACTCGGCGCACCCTGGTGGGATCCTTACGCCCGCGGTATGATCATCGGCATCACCCGTGCCACGAGCAAGAATCATATCATTCGCGCAACGCTTGAATCTATGGCCTATCAGACCGCCGACGTCACCGCCCTTATGGAAAAATCCACAGGTCTTAAGGTCAGCTCGCTTGCCGTTGACGGCGGTGCATCGGCAAACCGCCTGCTGATGGAGTTCCAGGCCGATATTCTCGGTATTCCCATCGAACGCCCGGAGTGCATCGAAACCACAGCTCTCGGCGCCGCATACCTCTGCGGACTTGCAACGGGAGTTTACGATTCCACGGACGATATTAAGAAAAACCGCAAGGTGGAGTGTATCTTTGAGCCGAAGGCAGATGCCGAGTGGCGAGAGGAAAATCTCCGCCGCTGGCACAAGGCTGTGCTGCGTGCCCTCGCCTGGGAAAATGATTAAAGCTAAATAAAAAAAGAGAGGACGTTTTCGGTATTGTGAACCGATTTGTTCTCTCTTTTTGATTTACATAATCGCGGAAAGCTCGTTTGAAAGCCTTGCAAAATCCTCGGTGGAAAGGCGCTCACCGCGCACGCGCTCGTCGTGACCTATGGCAACGATCGCCTCGGTGATCTGCTCCTTGGTGAAGTGGGGCAGCTTTGCGCTGATGGCGTTCTGGAGGGTCTTTCTGCGCATCTCAAAGGCCGCCTTGATAAGATTTCTGAAAAGGCGCTCGTCCGCGATATCATACCTCGGCTCGGAGTAGAGGTCGATGCGCACCACGGCGCTGTCCACCTTCGGGGCGGGCACGAAGCAGCCGGCAGAAACCTTGAAGAGCTTCCTCGTTTCTCCGTAGTAGCCGAGGACGGCGGTGATGGCACCGTAGTCTGCACTGCCCGGCTTTGCGACAAGCCTTGCCGCCACCTCATTCTGCACCATAACGGTAATCGAGGAAAAGCGCACGCCGCTCTCCAGCAGGCGCATAAGAATGGGGGTCGTGATATAATAAGGAAGATTTGCGCAGACGCTGACAGGTCTGCCCTCGGCATACTCCTCGATAAGCGCCGGGAGATCCACCTTCATAATATCGTCGTTTATGACCGTCACGTTATCAAACTCGGCAAGAGTCTTTCCGAGGATCGGGATAAGCCCCTTATCTATCTCCACCGCCAGCACACGGGAATAGCGCATGGCCAGCTCCTGAGTAAGACAGCCGATTCCGGGGCCGATCTCGAGTATGAGGCTGTCCTGCTCGTCGGCGCAGTTATCTGCGATGTCCGCAGGGATAATTCTGTTTGTAAGAAAGTTCTGTCCGAACTCCTTGCGGAAGGTAATGCCCGCGTCGGACATAAGCGATTTTATCACGTTGAGATTACAAAGATCCATAAATTCCACCAAAAAATTTATTAAAAAAAGCACTTCTGAAAACTGAAGTGCTTTGTGGAGCTGATGGCGGGACTTGAACCCGCGACCTGTT
>CAZABU010000211.1:0-2214 GCA_964483225.1 uncultured Ruminococcus sp.
TTTTATAATGTCTCCACTCATTTTTTATTCGGTTATCCCTAAATGCGACAGCCCAAAACATTTATATCATCAGATTTTAGAGAAACCGAAGCTGTTTACAAGCGCGTCGATTTTTTGCCCCGCCTTGCACTGCGGACACTCGTGGGAAGGATGGCTTGCATAACCCGGAAGATCCTTGGGGTCGAATACCGAATGAACGGTATAGCCAAGACATTCATCCACGGTAGCAAATAATGAGCATACACCGGCAATGTGACCGTTATAATACTTGATAGCCTCTATAGCCGCCTGCGCCGTATAACCCGTAGTAACGGATGCGGCGAGGATAAGCACGTTCTTCCCCTCTATCATCGGCATAATGTTATCACGGAAAATGATCTGGCTGCCGGAGGTGTGTTCGGGAGTAACTACGTAGATGGTTCTGTGAGCGTTGAGATTGACAAAATCGGCGTTAGTCAACTCGGTCGCAAGACAGGTACCGATGACCTGGGTACCGTCCAAGCACAAAACAGTATCAACTATAGTGCTGTGCTTGAAATAAGACACCAGCTCCTTTGCCACGGCAGAAGCCTCGGAAAGACGGGTCTTCTGAGTTGTGACGTCAATGTAATAATTGATATGGCTGTGGCTGGTCGCAAAATGACCGGGACACACACGGAGGAAAAGATTTTTACGTTTAGTGCTGATCTTATAAGAATTTTCGTTTGGCATAAAATCTCCTCTTTTCTATGTTATTGATTTAATTATAACACAGGTATGCGGCAAGTGTCAAGATTTTTTTGTGAAGGTCCTCTGCAATATCAAATCAAGCTCTGAAAGCCGCGCCGCGCTCATCGGCTGAGTGTCACGTAGCGGGAACTCTATCCCAAGCATTTCATACTTCTCAAGGCAAAGATTTTTATAAGGTAACAGCTCCACCGAAATTACGTTTTTGAAGCAGGAAGCAATCTCTGCAAGCCGCGTTATACTCTCCTCCGTATCGTTGATGCCCGGCACGACCACGTGTCTTACCGTCACGGGGATACCGCGCCGCTCAAGCTTTCTTAAAAACGCAAGTGTTCTATCAAGACTGCCACCGGTATAATTGCCGTAAGAGGCCTCGTCCGTCATTTTTATATCCAGGAGAACGAGATCAACATATTCGAGCAGCTTATCTACGTCGGGATTGTCGACAGCACCGGAAGTATCCAGCGCTATATGCAGCCCTTTTTTCTTCAAAAGCGACGAGAGCTCGCACAGAAATTCTGCTTCAACACAGGGCTCGCCGCCAGAGAAGGTGACGCCTCCGTTTTTGATATATGGATAAAATCGAAGAACCTGCTCAGCAACATCCTCCGCCTCGCGAAGATGCGCGGGATCTCGGTACCAGGTATCCGGATTATGACAGTACGCGCAACGAAGCGGGCATCCCTCGGTGAAGACAACGGTACGAACGCCCGGACCGTCAACCGTACCAAGGGACTGTATACTGTGAACGTGCCCCTTCATATCAGATCGCTTCGTGGAAGGTACGGCTGATAACCTCTTTCTGCTGCTCAACCGAAAGCTTATGGAAGTTTACGGCGTATCCGGAAACTCTGATAGTAAGATTGGGATAAAGCTCGGGATTTTCCATAGCATCGATCAGCTTCTGTCTGTCGAGAACGTTGATATTAACGTGGTGTGCGTTCTGTACGAAATATCCGTCGAGAATGCTCACAAGATTAGCCTTTCGCTCCTCGTTGTCCTTACCAAGAGCAGCAGGAACAATGGAGAAGGTATTGGATATACCGTCACGGCAGGCCTCGTACGGAAGCTTAGCCACCGAGTTAAGGGAGGCGAGGGCGCCGTTCTTTTCCCGGTTGTGCATGGGGTTTGCACCGGGAGCAAAGGGCTCTCCTGCCTTACGTCCGTCAGGAGTGGAGCCGGTCTTCTTTCCGTATACCACGTTACTTGTGATTGTAAGCACGGAAAGCGTATGACGGGCACCGCGGTATGCGGGATTCTTGCGAAGCTCGGTTATAAATCTCTCAAGAAGCTCCTTTGCAATGGAGTCTACCCTGTCATCATCGTTACCGAACTTGGGGAAATCCCCCTCGGTGATAAAATCGCAAATAAGTCCGCGCTCGTCGTACTTAGGAGTAACGCTTGCATACTTAATGGCAGAAAGGCTATCTGCAATAACGGAGAGGCCTGCTACACCAAATGCCATCACCCTATCCACCTCGGTATCGT
>CAZABU010000212.1:0-2132 GCA_964483225.1 uncultured Ruminococcus sp.
GAAGCTCAAAGCCCAGGGCCTCGGTCATCTTGAAGTGCCTGTCATATCCGGGAGTAACGCAGATCCATTTCAGCCCCTCCTCGCGGCACCAGGGGCGCTCGGAGCCGAGAACGCCAAAGAGCATCGCGCGGGCGAGAGTGTCATACATTATCTGCAGGGAGGAATTTCCGCCGACGGAGATATACTCCTCCTTTATGCCCAGCATATCAGAGAACAGACGCTTCATCTCCGGGATACCGTCAAGGCAGCCGTAGTTACGGCAGTCGATACCGCTGATGGAAAAGCACTTCTCACGGGGTCTCGCCTCGGAAAGGAGGGGCAGGCTGATATCAAGCTGATCCGAGTTAGGCTTTCCGCGAGAGAGATCCAAAGAAAGTCCCATTTTTTTATATTCGTCATATTTTTCCGCAAGCGCTGTGCGCTCCGCCAAAAGCTCTTCTCTTGTGTATTCGCTATACTTCTTCATTTTATTTCCCTTTTTGAATGATTTTTCCTTTGAAAATTCAAAATTTTCTTCAAAATTCGATTTCAATGCCTATATTATAGTATATTATGAAGCATTTTTCAAGTGATTTTGCAAATTTTATAAAAAAACTTGCAAAAAAGCCCTTTTTTACAAGGGCTTTTTACATTTATGTTATTTTTTTGAATTTTTAGCAGAAAATATCCGTCTTATTTACAGAGAAGCGCCCGAAGCCACTTTATGCTGGCTCTCGTGTTATCGTCATCCGCGAGATCGTGCAGCATTCTCTCTGCGTAAGAATAAAGCTTATCGGTATTAACGGCCAGCAGCTCCTCACCAACGCACCTTGCAAAATTACCGTAGGTTATTTTGTCAAGCGCCGACTGCGACACGTCAAGTCCGCGAATCATGCGCCCACCGACCCCCTTATGCGAAAACTCGCTGCTATCGTGAGTAAGCGAGCTGTAAACAAGATCACGGGTTTGCTCGATGCCCTCGAAGCTTCTTCTGTCGCTGGAATCAGTACCGAAAATTATTCTGTCGGAATATTTCTCAAAGAAATCGTGCCATTTATCAATTTTGGTCGCAAAATCAACGTACACCTCCCAGGCTGGCGTCAGGTCGAGCTTGACGTTCGGATAGGTTTCCATAACTCTTACGGCTTCGTCATAATTATCACCGAGGAAGAAGAAATGCGCAATTATCGCGTTGAGCCTCGGATGCTTGTCAAGCATTTCGTAATCTTCCTTGTAGTAAGCATCGTAAGGCATATATGAGCCGTCGCCGTAAAACCAACCGCGAGCAACTGCGGCAGGATAAATATTATCCTTGTCCCAGAAAATAGCAGGATCTCCTGAGTGAAGAACCATAGGGGTACCGCGCTCCTCCATTGCAGATAGGACCTTGTCGTAGGAGGGATCGTTAATTCCCTTCCCGATTGCCTTTCTCGCGTTCGGCTTCATATGGATAAACTTCATACCCTCACAGCCCATAGATATAAGCTCGTCCAGCTGCTTTTCGTAATCAACGGTTCTATAAATATCGATTTCGTGCAAGGAACCGAACACACGCAGCTTCATGGGACCATCGTACTTGCTTTTAACGTAGAGTGCAAAAAGATTCTGGGCAGGTCCGCTCGTGGGATATGCGGCAAGAGAGCATACAGCAGTATCGGTGACTCCGAGCCTGTGCATATCATCGAGGCACCTGACGGATTCTTTATAATTATAATCGTAAAAATGAATATGAGAGTCAGCAAAGCGTTTCATAAAAAGCCTCCGGCGGAAAGATTCTACAATCTAATAATACACCGCGCGGAGGCCCTTGTCAATGGAGGATTTCAAAATTTTGTGGACTATTATGCTGTTTTCGGGACTTTATGAAAAGATTTGATTTCGATGAATAAAATGACTTGACAAATTTTTCAATTTAGTATATAATTTATGCTGATGTTTTATATAGTAAACGTTTTTTGTTTTGAAAGGATATAAAAGGCTTTATGGTTATGGCAAACGACAACAAGAAGCTGGTCACAGAGATCACCTCGATGGACGAGGATTTTGCCAAATGGTACACCGATATAGTTAAGAAGGCAGACCTTATCGACTATTCGAGCGTTAAGGGATGTATGATAATCCGTCCTTACGGATACGCTATCTGGGAGAATATC
>CAZABU010000213.1:0-2114 GCA_964483225.1 uncultured Ruminococcus sp.
CACTATGGGTACTCTCGACGGTGCAAACGTTGAGATTGCCGAGGCCTGCGGTAAGGATAATATCTATATCTTCGGTCTTAACACCCACGAGGTTGACGAGCTTTGGAGAAACGGCTATAATTCCAGGAGCTTCTACAACAGCTCCGAGAAGCTGCGCCACGTTGTTGACCGTCTTTACAGACCCATCGGCGGCCAGGACTTCTCCCACATTGCCGATTATCTTGTAAACAGTAGCTTCGGCGTTGCCGATCCCTTCATGTGCCTTGCTGACTTCGAGTCCTACACTCACGCCTACGGCAGAGCAACCAAGGATTACGCAAACACCGAAAAATGGTCGCGTATGTCGCTTATCAATACTGCTACCAGCGGTATCTTTGCTTCCGATAACAGTATCCGCAACTATGCTGAAAACATCTGGCACGCGACCCCTATAAATAAAATCAAATCCTGATAAGAGGTTTTTTCAGTGCATAGACTTCGCCTTACGGCGGATTCTGCAGCCCATCTGCGTGGTAGCATCACCTATTGCCACGCAGATCGAGACTGCGACAGCTCCGCTTATGAAAAAGTAGAGAAAAAAATCAAGATACGGATGACTCTGCCGAGGCAGCTCGGTACCTGCTCCGTATCTATTGATATTTATAACGAATCCTGCTCGGAGAAGGTACATAGCCTCTCGGGCATATTTTGCTCAACCGAGCTCGGATTTGACGAGTATCTTTTCGAAATGAAGACCGCAGAGCTCTCCACGGGGCTTTACTTCATTCGTCCGCAGCTTCTGACCGCGTACGGCGTAATGTACGGACACGGCAGGGCAGATTGCTTCGCCTTTGACCGCGACGGCTCGCCGAGGGATCTGCCTCAGTTAACGGTCTGCGAGTTCTCCTATGCCGAGCCTGCTAAAATGTACGGCGGCATTATATACCATATTTTTGTTGACCGCTTTGCAAGAGGCGGTGCCCGTGGGGAAAAGACAGGTGCAATTCTCCCGAAGGGGGAGTGGGATATTATCCCTGAATATCCGGAATACCCCGGTGCCCCATTGAAGAATAACACCTTCTACGGCGGTACGCTCGACGGTATTACGGAGAAGCTTGACTACATCACCACTCTCGGTGTAAATACTCTGTATCTCAGCCCGATATTCGATTCGGTTTCAAATCACAGATATGACACCGGCGATTATATGAAGGTCGACGGTTTGCTGGGCGGCGAGGAGGCTCTTTCGAGATTACTCTCCGAATGTCGGCGCCGAGGTATCGGCGTTATTCTCGACGGTGTGTTTAATCATACCGGTGCAGATAGCATATATTTCAACCGCTACGGCAGCTACGCATCTCTCGGTGCTTACCAGTCGCGCGATTCTGAGTTTTATCCTTGGTTTGACTTTAAGGAGCACCCCGATAAGTACACTTGTTGGTGGGATATAGAAATTCTGCCTCGAATTAACCCCGACATTTCCGAATGCAGGAGCTTTTTCGTGGGAGATGGCGGCGTTATCGAAAAATACCGCAGAATGGGTATTTACGGCTTCCGACTTGACGTGGCCGACGAGCTGTCCGACGAGTTTATAGCTTCTATAAAGTCGAGGCTTTCCGAGGACGGTGAATCGATGCTTTACGGCGAGGTCTGGGAGGATGCGTCAAATAAGATTGCCTACGGCAAGCGCAAACGGTATTATATTGGCACCGAGCTTGACGGAGTAATGAATTATCCGCTTCGCACCGGGCTTATCGACTTTGTTCTGAAGGGGCAGACCGAGAGCCTTCGTTACGCTCTTTGCGAGGTGATGAAAAATGCGCCCGAGCGAGTTATGCACGCGCAGATGAATCTGCTCGGAACTCACGATACCGAGCGTATTCTCACGGTTCTTGGCGGAGAATCACCCGACGGCTACACAAACGCCGAGCTGAGAGTGAAGCGAATGACGGTCGGTGAGCGCGAGCTTGCCACGAGGCGCCTGATGCTTGCGTATACCGCCCTTGCAACCCTTCCGGGTATTCCTACTGTGTTCTACGGTGACGAAGCAGGGGTTGAGGGCTATCACGACCCCTTCACCCGTATGCGGTACCCTTGGGGCAAAGAGGGGGCCGAGCTGCTCTGGCTGTACCGCA
>CAZABU010000214.1:0-2062 GCA_964483225.1 uncultured Ruminococcus sp.
CTTTGAGGTTGACACCGTCAGAAGCCTGCTGGATACCGTTTGCTCGATTGCAGGCAAGACCTACGGTGCAGACCGCGAGGACGATATCTCCATCAGAGTTATCACCGACCACGTGAGATCCGCCACCTTTATGATCAGCGACGGCGTTATCCCCTCCAACGAGGGCCGCGGCTACGTTCTTCGTAGAATTATCCGCCGCGCCTGCCGCCACGGCAAGCTTCTCGGCATCAACGGTATGTTCCTCAAGGGTCTGTCCGAGATCGTTATTTCTCAGAACGAGAACGCCTACACCGAGCTCAAGGCAAAGCACGATTACATTCTCAAGGTTATCGTCCTTGAGGAGGAGCGCTTCAACGCCACCATTGATGCGGGTCTGGGTATCCTCTCCGGCGTTATCGCCGATGCAAAGGCCGCAGGCAAGACCGTTATTTCCGGCGCCGACGCCTTCAAGCTTTACGACACCTTCGGCTTCCCCGTCGACCTTACCCGTGAGATTGCAGAGGAATCCGGCCTGGAGATCGACACCGAGGAGTTTACCGCTCTTATGAATGAGCAGAAGAACCGCGCCAGAGCCGCCAGAGGTAATATCTCCGGCTGGTCCGATTCCTCGAAATCCCTTCTTGAAAACCTCCCTGCCACCGATTTCGTCGGTTATACCGAGGACACCGCAGAGGCAAAGGTGCTTGCAATAATCACCGACGAGGAGAGCGTCAGCGAGCTTTCCGAGGGCGAGTGCTCGGTTATCCTTGACAAGACCCCCTTCTACGGCGAGGGCGGCGGTCAGGTGGGCGACACCGGCTCTATCAGTGCTGACGGCCTCTGCGTTACCGTCACCGACACCAAGAAGAAGGACGGCGTATATATTCACCAGTGCAAGATCGAGAACGGAACTCTCGCCGTAGGTGGCAAGATTACCGCCTCCATCGATGCACAGCGCAGAAACTCCATCAAAAGAAACCATTCCTCCTGTCACCTGCTCCAGGCGGCACTCCGCGCCGTTCTCGGTACTCACGTTGAGCAGGCCGGCTCCTACGTTGACGAGCATCGCGTTCGTTTCGACTTCTCCCACCTCGCGGCAATGACCGCCGAGGAGATAGCCAAGGTCGAGGCAATTGTAAACGCCGAGATACTGAAGGCTGAGGGCTGCGAAACCGTAGTCACCACCCCCGACGAGGCAAAGAAGATGGGCGCTATGGCCCTCTTCGGCGAGAAGTACGGCTCCGAGGTCAGAGTCGTTAAGATCGGCTCCTCCTCTACCGAGCTTTGCGGCGGTACCCACGTACAGAACACCGGCTCCATAGGCCTCTTCAAGATCATTTCCGAGTCCTCCGTTGCGGCAGGCGTCCGCAGAATCGAGGGCACCACCGGTCTTGGCGTGCTCACTCTGCTTGCAGAGCGCGACGAGCTTATCCGCGAGACCGCAAAGGAGCTTAAATCCCCCAACCCCGCCGGCATCGCAAAGAAGGCGGCAAGCCTGCAGACCGAGATGAAGGAGGTTCGCCGTGAGCTCGAGAGTGCAAACTCCCGCATCGCGGAGATGAAGACCGCTTCCCTTCTGGACGGACTTAAGCAGGTAGGAGCCTTCAAGCTCCTCTGTGCAAGGGTCGATATGCGTCCTGATGCGGTTCGCGGCCTCTGCGATACAGTAAAGGCAAAGCACGCCGATGCAGTTGCCGTATTTGCGGCCGTTTCCGACGGCAAGCTCAACTTCGTTGCGGCAGCAGGCGCCGAAGCAGTAAAGGCGGGTGCGCACGCAGGCAACATTCTGCGCGAGATCTCTCAGATCTGCGGCGGTAAGGGCGGCGGACGCCCCGACAGCGCAATGAGCGGCGGTAAGGATCTTGATAAGATCGACGCAGCCCTCGCAAGAGTAGAGGAAATTCTCGCCGGAATATAACCCACCCCGCATAAATAAGAAAACAAAACAAAAAAAGGAAGCTTTCACACGAAGGCTTCCTTTTGTATTAGATTTTTCTGTATATCCAAAGCATTGACATTTTGCACAAAATATGCTATACTACTACCAAATACAGATCTTGTGGCTTTGGCAAGAGACCCAACG
>CAZABU010000215.1:0-2042 GCA_964483225.1 uncultured Ruminococcus sp.
GTTGGTATCTTCCACCTGCACAAAGGATTCCACAATATCGCCGCCGCTAACCAGCTCAGTGCCGGTAACGGTGAGGTTGGGATCGGTGAAGATGTAATACAGCTCCGGTACACCGTTGAAGGGGTTGATCTCATAATTGTACTCCCAGGTATCGTTGGAAGCCTCAGTGGAAGAATAGAAACCGTGCTCAGAGTCGCGCCGGATGGAAATTTTGTAATCCACACCCATGTAACGGACATAGGTATCGGAATCCCAGCCGGGCGCAGAAGGACGCAGATCTCATCATAGGTATCGGCGTGCGCTTCAGCGACAGAGCTACCGGAAACGTAGCAAAATACGCAACTCAGTCGAAGATAATTCAGCTCGACCCCGACTTCTCGGAAATCAACAAGAACGTAAAGGTCGACCTCGGTATTGTCGCCGACGTACGTGACTCCTTCCTCAGGATCGCGGCGAAGGCCGAAAAAAAGGAAAATCCCGAATGGGTGGAGCTTGTAACCAAGCTTCGCGCCGACGAGATGCGCTTTACCGAGGAGGCGGAGCGCCTTGCAGGCGGCAGACTTACCCCCAAAAAGATATTTGACATTATAAACGCCGGAAAGCCCGAGGGCACGGTTATTGCAACCGACGTCGGTCAGCACCAGATGTGGACGGCACAGTACGTCAGGTTCGACAGAACCCGTCGTTTCGTTTCCTCCGGCGGTCTTGGCACAATGGGCTTCGGTCTTGGTGCAGCTATCGGTGCCGCCGTTGCTACCGGAGATCCCACACTGCTCGTTACCGGCGACGGTAGCTTCGGAATGAATCTCAACGAGCTGGCTACTGCGGTTACATATAACGTTCCTCTTGTCATAGTTTTGATGAACAACGGCGTGCTCGGTATGGTACGCCAGTGGCAGTCGCTGTTCTTTGGAAAGAGATATTCCAACACGGTGCTTGAGCGCAAGACCGACTACGTCAAGCTTGCAGAGGCCTTTGGCGCGAAGGCGTTCAGAGTTGACAACGCCGAGGACTTCGAGGCGGCGCTGACCGCGGCCTTCCGCGAGGGCGGCCCCGTTGTTATCGACACGGTTATCGACAAGGACGAGTACGTTCTCCCGATGCTTCCTCCCGGCGGCTCCGTCGATGATATTATCGTAAAGATTGGAGGCGGCGAAATTGAATAAATTCGTTATTGCGGTCTACGTAGAAAACAAGTTCGGCGTGCTTACCCGTGTTACGAGTATGTTTACGCGCCGCGGCTTCAACATTGACGCTCTCACCGTTGGCGAGACCGAATCTCCGGAATATTCGAGAATCACCATATCCCTCTCCGGCGACGGATATGCAAGAGCACAGCTGATAAATCAGCTCAAAAAGCTCGTGAACGTCAAAAAGGTTGAGGTCATCGAGGAGTCTACTGCCATAAAGCGAGAGCTTGCGCTCATAAAGGTGAAAAATTCCTCTGATACCAGAACCGACGTTCTCGCCGCCATCGACGTCTACCGCGCGAAGGTGATCGACTTTACGGCGGACGAGATGTGCATTGAGATTACCGGCGACCCCCATAAGCTCAACGCCTTTATCGAGTATCTCCAGCCCTACGGAATACTCGAGATGTGCCGTACGGGCATCGTTGCTCTCGAGCGCGGCTCGGGAACCCTGCTCTCTAAAAAGACCGTGACCGGCATACACGGCAAATAATCCATCAAACAAAAAATAATTTTTACATATTCAAGGAGAAAACTATCATGGCAAACATCTACTATCAGCAGGACTGCGACCTCGCAAAGCTCAACGGCAAGACCGTCGCTATCATCGGTTACGGCTCTCAGGGTCACGCACACGCACTCAACCTCAAGGATTCCGGCGTTAACGTTATCGTAGGTCTTTACGAGGGCTCGAAGAGCTGGGCAAAGGCCGAGGCTCAGGGCCTCAAGGTTATGACCGCTAAGGACGCGGCTGCTGCGGCTGACATTATTATGATACTCATCAACGACGAAAAGCAGGCTAAGCTCTACAAGGAGTCCATTGAGCCCGGACTCACCGAGGGCAAGACTCTT
>CAZABU010000216.1:0-1916 GCA_964483225.1 uncultured Ruminococcus sp.
GTTGGTGCAGGAGCCGATAACCACCTGGTCGATAACGACCTCTCCCACCTCGTCGATGGTGCGGGTGTTTTCGGGCAGATGGGGGAAGGCTACCGTAGACTTGATCTCTGAGAGATCTATCTCGTAAACCTCATCGTATTCCGCATCGTCGTCGGCCTCAAATATCATAGGCTCTCTGTCAGTACGTCCTTTTACGTATTCGAGAGTCTGCTCATCGATGGGGAAGATGCCGTTCTTTGCTCCGGCCTCGATCGCCATATTGGATATGGTAAGTCTGTCGTAAACCGAGAGCTCGGCAACGCCCTCACCCACAAACTCCATAGACTTGTAGAGTGCGCCGTCAACGCCGATCCTGCCGATAATGTGAAGGATAACGTCCTTGCCGGAAACGAATTTTTGAAGCTTGCCCTTCAGCACGAACTTTATAGCCGAGGGGACCTTGAACCATGCCTTTCCGGTAGCCATTCCGCAGGCCATGTCAGTGGAACCGACACCGGTAGAGAATGCACCGAGCGCACCGTACGTACAGGTGTGAGAATCCGCTCCGATCACCACGTCCCCGGGAATGACCAGACCCTTCTCGGGCAGAAGCGCGTGTTCAATGCCCATACGTCCTACGTCGTAGAAGTGTGTAACCTCTTTTTCGTTACAGAAGTCGCGGCACATCTTGCACTGTACTGCCGCCTTTATGTCCTTGTTGGGAGCGAAGTGGTCCATGACCATAGTGACCTTGTCTTTGTCGTAAACTCCCTCGCATCCTATTTTGTTGAACTCGCGGATAGCCACGGGTGAGGTGATGTCGTTGCCGAGCACTCTGTCAAGAGAAACGAGAATAAGCTCGCCCGCCTCAACGCTGTCCACACCTGCGTGATACGCGAGTATCTTTTGCGTCATTGTCATTGCCATTGAATTTTTATCCTCACTTATAGTTGATGATCGCGCCCTTGTCAGCAGAGCTTACCTGCGCCGCGTAGCGCTTGAGATAACCGGAAATGCCTTCCTTTTTTTTGATAGGCATTTCTGCACGTCTGCTTGCCAGCTCCTTTTCGGAAACCTTCAGCTCGATCCTGTATTCGGGGATATTGATGGAGATGATATCGCCGTCCTTTACGTAGGCGATGGTTCCGCCGTTTGCTGCCTCGGGCGAAACGTGACCGATGGATGCGCCGCGGGTAGCACCGGAGAATCTTCCGTCCGTGATGAGCGCAACGTCCTTGTCAAGTCCCATACCCGCGATAGCCGAGGTGGGAGAAAGCATCTCACGCATACCGGGGCCGCCTGCGGGTCCCTCATAGCGGATAACCACAACGTCGCCCTTGACGATCTTACCGGCGTAGATAGCCGCGATAGCCTCCTCCTCGGATTCGTATACCTTGGCAGGACCCTCGTGCACGAGCATCTCGGGAGCAACCGCACTTCTCTTGACGACACAGCCGTCTGGTGCAAGGTTGCCGCGCAGAACGGCAATACCGCCGGTCTTGGTGAAGGGGTTGCTTACGGGTCTGATTACCGACTCGTCAAGATTCTTTGCCTCGGCGATGTTTTCGCCAAGAGTCTTTCCGGTAACGGTCATGACCGAGGTGTCGAGGAGTCCAAGCTTGTCGATCTCGCGGAGCACGGCATAAACGCCGCCCGCCTCGTTCAGATCCTCCATGTAGGTGGGACCTGCGGGAGCTAAGTGACAAAGGTTGGGAGTCTTTTCGCTGATCTCGTTTACCGTATCGAGGTTAAATTCTACCTCGCACTCATTTGCGATAGCGGGAAGATGAAGCATACTGTTAGTGGAGCAGCCCAGGGCCATATCCGCAGTAATAGCGTTCCTGATAGCCGCTGCGGTCATAATATCTCTGGGGCGAATATTCTTTCTGACAAGCTCCATTACCTGCATACCTGCGTGCTTTGCCAGCTGAAGTCTT
>CAZABU010000217.1:0-1895 GCA_964483225.1 uncultured Ruminococcus sp.
CAAGCGGCTAAGACATCAGCCTCTCACGCTGAAAACATGGGTTCGATTCCCGTACCGGTCACCAGAAAAGGACACCACAAATGTGGTGTCCTTTTTCTATTCTGGTGGCCGGTACACTCATCGAACCCACTCGCGCTTGCAAATCAAGCGCCCCTTAACTGTGATTTGCTTCTCTTGCGAACCTGCACAAACGCGAATATGGGTTCGCATACCCCGCGAAGCCGTCCGGGAGCTTGCTCACAAGCGGCAAGCGTGGGTATATTCATCTCCAATGAAATTCCCGTGTTGCTTCTCCGTCGCTTCCCCGCGGAGACCTCGCAGGGCGAGGCAATTTCCCGTACAAAAGCAGACGGATTCGATGTCCGTCTGTTTTTTCTTTGTTTTCCGTGCCGACTTACAAGAAAGCAAGCACACACCGCGGTGCCAAAGCTGAAAAGCAATCTGCCCCCCCTTGAAATTATGCGTAAAACATGCTATAATATAGAATGATGAGATTATTCTTTCGGGAGGAGCTTATGACCACCTTCATAACCACTGCCGTCCTCGGCGCATTTATTGCCGTTATCGGCATCGTCAATATGACGGGTAACATATCCACCCTCCATTGGTATCACCGCCAGAGAGTCACGGAGGAGGACAGACTCCCCTTCGGCAGACTTGTCGGTGCGGGGACGCTGACGGTGGGGGTGGCGCTGATCGTCTTCGGTGCCATGTTTCTGATCTCGGAGGTCACCGGAGCGCTGTTTCTCGTTCCAGTCGGAGCGGCGCTGTTGATCGCAGGGATCGGCGCGGGGCTCGGCATCAGCCTCTACGCTATGATAAAATACAACAAAGGAATTTTTTAGCCCGTGTCTTTTATCGTAAATTTCCGCGTCACTAGCATAAGTGCAAAGCGAATTTTACCGCATTTCGACAACACAGCATTACATTTATCCGAGCTTCGGACATAAATTTACCCCGAGCGGCGAAAGGCCTGCTCGGGGATTTTTTGTATATCAAAAAGCGGATTTTTGCGAACTTTAGTTTTCATTTTCGCCCATTTTGCGGGTTATCGGGTCAAAGAAAGCTCGAACCTCCTCGACGTACTTTTTCTCGTCGACGGGGTAGGCCAGGCCGTGTGCCGCGCCCTCTATGGTAACCATTTTCTTTCTTGATGCGCAGGCCGCGTGATTCTCAATGCTCATCTCGTGGGGCACGAAGCCGTCGGCGTCACCGTGGAAGAATATGATAGGCACCTTTGCCCTCTTTACCGCCTCCAGGGGCGAATCCTCCTCGAGGTCGAAGTGGCCGAAGACGCGGGCGGCAAGCCTTACGAAGGGGTAGACTATATCGGGGGGGAGCTTCATCTCCCTGATGACCTTTTTAATTATGGCCTTCGGCGTAGTGTAGCCGCAATCGGCAAGCACACCCACCACGTTTGCGGGGAGCTCTCTGCCTGCCGCCATCATAACGGTTGCGGCGCCCATGGAAACACCGGAGAGGATTATCTCGGCGCCCGGGTCGATCTCGCGGATAACGAAATCTATCCAGGACAGACAGTCGCGGGACTCGTTTATACCGAAGGTTATCACGTTGCCCTCGCTGTTTCCGCTGGCTCTTTGCTCTATGAGCAGGACGTTATGCTCCACGGCAAAGCAACGGAGCACGCCGCCGGCGGTATCACGCTCCGCCGTTCCGCGGTAGCCGTGAAAGAGTATCTCAATGGGAGCACCCTTCTCGTATTCAAAATATTTCGCCTTCAGGGTCAGCCCGTCAAAGGACTTGATCTCCACGTCCCGATGCTCGGTGCGACGAACCACCCGTACCCACTCGGTAAGTATCTCGCGGTAGGGGTCGTATTCCGCTCCGGGCGGTATTCCTATATCCTCGGTCGGCACCCTCGGCGCAGAGTAAAA
>CAZABU010000218.1:0-1774 GCA_964483225.1 uncultured Ruminococcus sp.
TTCCGACGGGAACGGTGATGCCCGTACCGGTTGCAACCGCGTCCATACCGCGGGGCATTCCGTCGGTACCGGACATGGCGATGCACCTTACGGTATCGTCGCCCAGCTGGCTCGCAACCTCACAGACGAGCTTCTTGCCCTCGTGCTCGATCTCGATTGCATCCAGCAGATCGGGGAGCTCTCCGCCTTCGAATCTGATGTCGATGACGGGGCCGATAATTTGTACAACTTTGCCGATGTTTTTGTTCATCTGCCTGTGTTCCTTTCAGTATCAGAGCGCTTCCGCACCCGATACGATTTCTGTAATTTCCTGGGTGATTGCTGCCTGGCGTGCTCGGTTGTAGCTGAGCATAAGGGTGTCTATCATTTCGCCGGCGTTCTTGTTTGCCGCGTTCATCGCGGTTCTTCTCGCACCCGACTCGGAGGCAAGAGCCTCGCAGATCGCCGAGTTGAGAATACCTCCTACGTATTCGGGCACGATCTTATCGAGGATCACCTCGGGATCGCCGCCGAACAGGGGATCCGTCGTGTGGGAACCGTCCTTTTGTGCCTCGCTCCTCTCAAGGGGCAGCAGTTGCTCGTAAACGGGCATCTGCGTAAGCATAGAGACGAAGCGCGTATACACGACGACGGCTCTGTCAAATTCTCCCGACTTATAGCCCTCGCAAATGCTCTCGGCAATCGCCAAGGCATCGCCGACCGAAACGTCGGAAACGTATTCCGGCCCCTCGGAATATATAGGTGCGCCCCGGTGCCTGTAATGCTCAAGGGCCTTCTTTCCGATGGGGAGGAACAGGGCCTCCGTGTCCTCTGCAAGAGTACGGGTAAGACGGAATACGTTGGAGTTGTATCCGCCGGCAAGACCTCTGTCACCGGCAATTACGATAAAGAGCGTGCGCTCTCCCGCAGTTGCCCTCGACCAGATGCCCTCGCCGATATCTGCCAAGCCTTCAATTTCGCTGATGGCCTCGCCGAGTATTTTGTGGAAGGGACGGGACCTTTCCGCCTTTTCCTTCGCGCGGCGAAGCTTGGAGGTTGCGACAAGCTCCATAGCCTTGGTGATCTGCATAGTGCTTGTCACGCTCTTGATCCGCGCTTTTATATCATTCATTGACGCGCCTGCCATGTGGTTGTCGCTCCTTTCGGTAAAACTATATTTTGACTACTTTTGTTTGCAAAAAATTATGCTTTTGCAAACTTTCCAACGCAGCAGAGAATCGCTTCCTTCAGCTCCGCCTCTGCCTCTGCGGAGAGGATGCCGGTGTCTCTGATGGACGCAAGGAGTGTCTCCTTGGTCGCAAGGAGATAGTCGAAGAGCTCAGCCTCAAAGGCGGAGATATCCTCAACCGCGATGCTACCGAGAAGATCGTTTACTACCGCGTAAATTATAGCTACCTGAAGCTCAACCGCAATAGGCGAGTTTCTGTTCTGCTTCAGCACCTCAACGATTCGCGCGCCCTGGGCAAGTCTTGCCTTGGTGTCGGCGTCGAGATCCGAGCCGAACTGCGCGAAGCCCTGCAGCTCTCTGTACTGAGAGTAGAGAAGCTTTAAGGTACCGGAAACCTTCTTCATCGCCTTGATCTGCGCATTACCGCCGACTCGGGAAACCGAGATGCCGGGGTTTACCGCGGGTCTGACACCGGAGTGGAACAGCTCCGACTCGAGGAATATCTGACCGTCGGTGATGGAGATAACGTTGGTGGGAATGTACGCCGAAACGTCACCCGCCTGGGTTTCTATGATCGGGAGCGCGGTAAGCGAGCCGCCACCATAT
>CAZABU010000219.1:0-1713 GCA_964483225.1 uncultured Ruminococcus sp.
CCGTTGTCCATAAGAGGAGTGATGCCGTTCCTGGTGGAATAGGAGAGGCAGAACTCGGCAGAGCCTACGGTGTAGGCCTCCACACCGATGCCGAAGACCTTGGACTCCAGGGTCACGTAGACCTTCTTCTTATCGTAAGGAATTGCAAGGATCTCGTCAAGGGAGGCCTTGAATCTTGCTCTGGGAGAATATCTGTCAGCGGGCACCTCCTTGTAGCCGTCGGGAATCCAGAAGTTGATAACGCAGGGCTCGCCGGTCTGCTCGGCAAAGTACTCGGCAACCTTGATGCAGGCCTTGCCGTGCTCTATCCAATATCTTCTCACCCGCTCGTCGGGAGAGGAGAGGGTCAGATTGTCCTTTACCATAGGATGGGAGAAGAAGGTGGGGTTGAAATCAAGGCCCCAGCCCCTCGCCTTTGCAAACTCCACCCACTTCTTGAAGTGCTTCGGAGCTATCTTATCTCTGCCGTAATCCTCGCCGTCCTCGACGATGGCGTAGCAGGCGTGAAGGTTGAGCTTCTTCTTTCCGGGAACCATAGCAAAGGCCTTATCGATATCGGCCATAAGCTCCTCAGGGGTCCTTGCTCTGCCGGGATAGTTACCCGTGGTCTGGATACCGCCGGACAGCGCCTCCTTGTTATCAAAGCCGGAAACGTCGTCGCCCTGCCAGCAATGAATGGAAACGGTAACGTTCTTCAGCGTTTCGATGGCCTTATCGGTAGAAATACCGAGGGCCGCGTATTTTTCTCTTGCGTATTCGTAAGCGTTCATATTCTTATCCTCTTTCAAGCTGTATTTTCAGATTTCCGATGGCGGTGGCCTCTATAGGGAGAGCGCGCACCCGCTTACCGGTATATTTCTCGGTCAGACCGTTGAGATAGGTGTTCTTCGCGCCGCCGCCCACAATGTATATCTCGGGGTACTGCCGTCCTGTGTTTTTCTCAAGGTCGGCGATGGCCTCCTTATAGCCGAGGGCGAGGCTGTGATAGGCCGAGTTGAAAAGATCTGCGGCGCCGCCGGGCTCGGCACTTCCCTTTTTCGCAAGGTAGCTGCGGATTGCGCCCTCCATGCCGGCGGGAGCCATAAAGCTCTCGTCGTTTACGTCGAAGGTGGCGGTGTAATCGGAGCCGGCCGCCATCTCGGCGATCTCGTTATAAGAGGTATCGGGGCAAAGCTCCCGACGCAGGCTCTGGATTATCCACATTCCGGTGATGTTCTTCTGATAGCGGTTATAGCCGACGCCGCCCTCGTTGGAGTAGCCGGAGCTGCGGCTTTCCGCATCGGTGAGTGCGCGCTCGGTCTTGACTCCAAGCAGCGACCAGGTACCCGAGGAAATATAGGGCGAATCGGTTTCCATCTCGATGGCCTCAACGGCAGAGCCGGTATCGTGAGTCGCGCAAAGCACCACCGTCGGCGCTCCGCCAACCTCGGCCGCGACCTCAGCCGAAAGCACACCCACCTCGGTACCGGGCTGATAAACGGGAGTTATAAGATTTTCGGGCAATCCCAGCGCCCTGAATATGTATTCGTCGTATTCACCGCTCTCCGCATTAACGAGAGCCGACGTGGTGGCGTTGGTGTATTCCTTCTTCTTCACGCCCGTGAGCCTGTACATCAGATACTCGGGTATCATAAGGAAATCGGTCACGCCCGCGAGCCTGCCGTCAAGCTTATCCGCGTAGAGCTGATAGACGGTGTTGAACTTATTGAACTG
>CAZABU010000220.1:0-1708 GCA_964483225.1 uncultured Ruminococcus sp.
CATCTGCCCAAAAAGCTGAATATGAAAGGCGGTATTCCCAAAATCTTAGCATCTTCCAACGTTTCCATACGTCCGACTGTATTACAGATTCTTGAGAGCGCAGGCGTTATCTCCGCGAGCAAGACTCCCGGCTGGCACACCTTCGCTGAGGTTATCGGCTCCGAAGGAGTCATCTACCCCATTCTGCTCTTCATTCTTATTATCGGCTTTGCTTACTTCTATACTCAGATCACCTTTGATCCTATTGAGGTAGCGAACAATCTTAAGAAGCAGGGCGGAGCTATCCCCGGTATCAGACAGGGCAGACCCACCTCTGATTACATCAGAAAGATCCTCAACAAGATCACTCTTGCTGGCGCTCTCTTCCTCGGTGTTATCGCGGTTCTCCCCGTTGTACTCGGTCCTCACGCAATCAGATATCTTCTCGAGTGGATTTGCATGGGTGGCTATCTCGAGGCAATCGAGCAGGCCACTGCCAACGGCTACACCTACTATGAGTCTCTTTACGAGTACTATGCACAGCAGTCCGCGGCAGGTCTTACCAGCGTATTCAGCTTCGGCGGTACCACGCTTCTTATCGTGGTCGGCGTTGCTATCGAGACCTTCAGAGAGCTTGAGGCACAGCTCACAATGCGTAACTATAAGGGCTTCCTTAACTAAGACTTACGCATAGAGGTAACTCAAATGAAAATAATTTTTCTTGGTGCGCCCGGTGCCGGTAAAGGCACTCAGGCGGAGATCGTTTCCGAAAGACTTGGTATTCCTACCATCTCCACCGGAGCGATCATCCGCGAGGCTGTTAAAGCCGGAACTCAAATGGGCACAGAAGCCAAAAAATTTATTGAGCAGGGCAACCTTGTTCCTGATGACGTCGTTATCGGGATCGTAAAGGAGCGCCTTGCCAAATCGGACTGCGAGAGGGGTTATATCCTTGACGGATTCCCTCGCACCGTTCCCCAGGCAGAGTCGCTTGACAATATGGGCATCGAGCTCGACGCTGTTATCTCCCTTGAGGTCTCCGATGAGACTATCGTGGAGAGAATGTCGGGTAGAAGAGTGTGCCAGAAATGCGGCAAGACCTACCACACGGTTTACAATCCTTCTCCGAAGGGTTCTGCGTGTGAGTGCGGCGAGCAGCTTTCTATACGCTCGGATGATGCGCCTGACGTCGTGCGCTCTCGACTGGAAGTGTATCATTCTACCACCGAGCCTCTTAAGGCTTTCTACAGCGCTCGCGGCAAGCTTCGTCTTGTTGATGGTGCGGAAAAGGTAGAGGATACCACCGCACGTACACTGTCTGCACTCGGTATCTGATATGTTTGTTATCAAGACATCCGAGCAGCTTGCGCTGATGAAGAAAGCGGGACGCATTACCGCCGAGGCTCTCCTCGTGGCAAGGGATGCGATACGCCCCGGAGCATCGACGAAGGAGATCGACACTAAGATTCGGCACTTTATCGAAAAGTGCGGAGCTACTCCCTCCTTCCTCGGCTACGGCGGATTTCCCGGGAGCGCGTGCATTTCTCTGAACAATGAAGTCATACACGGAATACCCTCACAAAGGAGGATCATCTCCGAGGGTGATATCGTAAAGGTTGATGTCGGAGCTCGCTACCGCGGCTATAATGGCGACAGCGCGAGGACCTTCCCTGTCGGCAAGGTAAGCGATGAGGCTCTGAAGCTTATCCGGGTCACTAAGGACAGCTTC
>CAZABU010000221.1:0-1667 GCA_964483225.1 uncultured Ruminococcus sp.
GTTTTTCGTGAGTCTGTCACCGTAATCAAGCACGTCCACCACCTTGGAAAGGCCGCCCTTCTGCACACAGCCGAGGGATTTTTCCTCGAGGGTGGTGATACCGCCCTCCTTATTTCCGGGCGAGGGGTTCTCGTAGATGACCTGATTGTGGCGGGTATAGTAGTCCTTGAAATTGTTGATGAGGTTAACGGTCTTGTCAAAGACCTCCTTCGACTCACATCTCTGCATCAGCAGATGCTCGGCTCCGAACATCTCGGGCACCTCGGTGAGGACACAGCTGCCGCCGTTTGCAATAAGCTTATCCGAAAGTCTGCCGACAAGTGGGTTAGCGGTTATGCCGGAGTAGCCGTCGCTGCCGCCGCACTTCAGACCGAGGCGAAGGCGGGATACGGGCACGGGCACGCGCTCGAATTTTGCAGCGTAGGCCTGCAGCTCCTCGATGAGAGCCACGCCTGCGGCGATATCGTCGTCGTGGTCCTGGGTGTTAAGGAACTTTACTCTGTCGGGGTTATATTCGCCGAGAACCTTCTTGAACACCTCGATGTTGTTGTTCTCACAGCCGAGGCCGAGAACGAGAACGCCCGCGGCGTTGGGATGATTGACCATTCCGCAGAGTATCTTCTGGGTGACTGACTGATCGTCGCCGAGCTGAGAGCAACCGAAGGGATGGGGGAAATGGCGCGCGCCTGTCTTTGCGGCAAGCTTCTCTGCCACCTTGTTTACACAACCGACAGTATTTACGATCCATATCTCGTTTCTGATACCCACGTCGCCGTTTTCGCGGATATAGCCCATAAAGGTCCTCTCACCGCTCTCGGCGGGGATATCGTGGAACAGGGGCTCATAGGTATATTCCAGGTTACCCCCGAGATTGGTCTTTACGTTATGGGTATGGACGTGCTCGCCGGCCTTGATATCAGCGGTGGCGTGTCCGATAGGATTACCGTACTTTATGATATTCTCGCCGCACTTTATATCTCGCAGGGCGTACTTATGTCCGTCCTCAAGATTAATATCGACGTTATCAAGCTTATTTATTAACATATTTTTCTACCTCGGCGGTCAGGTGGGAGATATCCTCGCCCCAAAGCTCGGCATTTGCAAGTATCTCTGCGACGGTGTGGCTCTTCATAAACTCGCAAACGTCAGCGGCATCACGGGTCATATCCGTCTTATAGAAATCGATGAGCTTTGCAAATGCAAAGAGAAGGGTCTCGGGCATTTTGCCGTATCTCTTTATGTACTCAAGAATCGAGGGGAGAACTCTGACCTTGAATTTGGAAACGGAGTTCAGCGAAATATCGGTGAGATAGTGCTTGATATAAGGGTTGCTGAAGCGCTCAAGCACGCTTGCGGCATAGCTCTCAAGCTCGTCACGGGGAAGGTCGAGAGTGGGGATTATCTCATCAAATACGCACTTTCTGATATGCTCACGCATTGTGGGGTCGTCGATACAGCTCTTTACGGTATCTAAGCCGGAAAGGAGAGCGTAAGGAACGAGCGAGGTGTGAGCACCGTTGAGGATACGCACCTTTCTTGTGCGGTACATCTCAAGCTTGTCGGGAGTGATGATAACGTTGAGGCCTGCGGCAGAGAAAGGAAGCTCGGCATCAACGTCGAAGGGCGTTTCGATTACCCAGAGGTGGAAGAACTCGGAGGTATTTACC
>CAZABU010000222.1:0-1663 GCA_964483225.1 uncultured Ruminococcus sp.
TTTGAGGAGTGCGCAGAGGTAGCGGCGAGAATAGGCTACCCCGTAGTTCTCCGCCCCGCGTTTACCCTCGGCGGCACCGGCGGCGGCTTTGCTTACGACGAGGCAGAGCTCCGCGAGCTGGCAATCGGCGCCCTTGAGGCATCTCCCGTTAGCCAGGTTCTCGTTGAGAAGAGCGTGCGCGGATATAAGGAGATCGAGTTCGAGGTTATGCGTGACTCGGCTGACAACGCCATCACCATCTGCGGTATGGAGAACATCGACCCCGTCGGCGTTCACACCGGTGACAGTATGGTCGTCGCGCCCATTATGACCCTTAACGATCACGACCTGAAGATGCTCAACGACTCGGCCATCAAGCTTATCCGCGAGCTGAAGATAGAGGGCGGCTGCAACGTGCAGTTCGCGCTCGACCTCATTGAGGTCAACCCCCGCGTTTCCAGAAGCTCGGCCCTGGCCTCCAAGGCCTCGGGCTATCCTATCGCAAGGGTTACCGCCAAGATCGCTCTCGGTATGACTCTCGACGAGATCGAGGTCGCAGGCACGAAGGCCTCCTTTGAGCCGAGCCTTGACTACATCGTTGCGAAGTTCCCCAGATTCCCCTTCGATAAGTTCACCTCCGTGCCCAACAAGCTCGGCACCCAGATGAAGGCCACCGGCGAGAGCATGGGTATCGGCTCTAACCTCGAGGAGTGTCTGCTGAAGTCCGTGCGCTCTCTGGAGATCGGCGTCTGCCACCTTCATATGGCGAAGTTCGACGAGAAGACCGACGCGCAGATGCTGGAATATATCGAGGAGTTCCACGACGATAACGTATTCGCTATCACCGAGCTTATGCGCCGCGGCCACGGCGTAGAGGAGATCGCGGAGATCACCAAGATCACTCCCTTCTTCCTCGAATCCTTCAAGAAGATCACCGATATGGAGGCTTCTCTCAAGGCGGCGCAGGGCGATGCGGCTCTGCTTCGCGCGGCAAAGAAGATGGGCTTCTCGGACAAGTATATTGCAAGGCTCTGGGGCTGCTCCGAGCTTGACGTCGTTGCGGCAAGAAAGCAGAACGGCATCATTCCCGTGTTCCGTATGGTCGATACCGCTCACGTCGGCGCATATACCCCCTATTTCTACTCCTCCTACGAGGGCGAGAACAAGTCTATCCTCACCGATAAGAAGAAGGTAGTGGTGCTTGGCGCAGGTCCTATCCGTATCGGACAGGGCGTAGAGTTTGACTATTCCACCGTTCACGCGGTAAATACCATAAGAAGATGCGGCTACGAGGCTATTATCATTAACAATAACCCCGAAACCGTTTCCACCGACTACACCACCTCGGACAAGCTCTACTTCGAGCCCCTTACCGCGGAGGACGTTATGAACGTCATCGACTACGAGCAGCCCGACGGCGTTATCGCATCTCTCGGCGGCCAGACGGCCATAAACCTTGCGGAGCCTCTTGCGGCTCGCGGCGTAAAGATCATCGGCACCGACTGCGAGGCTATTGACAGAGCCGAGAACAGAGATGCCTTCGAGAAGATTCTTTCCTCCCTCGGTATTCCCCAGCCCCAGGGTCAGGCGGTTACCAAGATCGAGGAGGGCGTCAAGGTGGCAAAGAGAGTCGGCTACCCCGTTCTCGTCCGTCCCTCCTTCGTGCTTGGCGGCAGAGCTATGC
>CAZABU010000223.1:0-1661 GCA_964483225.1 uncultured Ruminococcus sp.
GTACGTCATTGTAGGTACGCTCATGTATCTTGCTATCGTCAAGAAATTTGAGCCCCTGCTTCTGATGCCCATCGCCTTCGGTATGCTGCTCGCCAACCTGCCCGGCGCCGAGCTCATCCACCTTGAATATTTCTTCGATGATTATTACCTCTCCGTTGTTGACGGAGAGATCACAGGAACGCTCTCCGTACATATGCAGAACTTCCTCTCCAACCTCAACCCCGCACTTTATACGGTAGGAGAAGATTCTCTCACCTTTAATCTTAGCGGACTTGTTGAATCGGACGTTCAGTATTTCAATTATCTCTTTGATTTCTATCTCGGTGACGCGGCTTACGTTTCCGAAGGCGCGGTTCACATCAGAATGTCCCACATCGTAAAGGAGGTCGTCAACCACGGCGGTCTTGTGGACATTCTCTACCTCGGCGTTAAGCTTGGTGTATATCCCTCGCTGATCTTTATGGGCGTTGGTGCTATGACCGACTTCTCTCCCCTTATTGCTAACCCCAAGTCTCTTCTTATGGGTGCCGGCGCACAGCTCGGTGTATTTGCCGCGTTCTTCTTCGCTCTCTTTATGGGCTTCTCGCCTATGGAGGCAGGTGCTATCGGTATCATCGGCGGCGCAGACGGTCCTACCGCAATCCTTGTTACCAAGGAGCTCGCTCCCCATCTTCTCGGTGCTATAGCTATCGCAGCTTATTCCTACATGGCTCTGGTTCCCATCATTCAGCCTCCCTTTATGAAGCTGCTCACCACCGAAAGCGAGCGCAAGATCAAGATGTCCAACCTCAGAACCGTTTCTCAGGTTGAGAAGGTCATCTTCCCCATCGTAGTTACCGCTATCGTATGTTTCATCGTTCCCGATGCAGCACCGCTGGTAGGCTTCCTTATGCTGGGTAACCTCTTCAACGTTTCCGGCGTTGCTGACAGACTCTCCAAGACTGCTCAGAACGAGCTTATCAACATCGTTACCATCTGTCTTGGCGTATCCGTTGGCGCTACCGCAAATGCGGCGAACTTCTTAAAGCCTCAGACCATCTTCATCATAATTCTTGGTCTTTGCGCCTTCATTATCTCCACTTGTGGAGGTCTTATCACCGGTAAGATCATGTGTAAGCTCACCGGCGGTAAGATCAACCCCCTTATCGGCTCTGCCGGCGTATCCGCCGTTCCTATGGCTGCCCGTGTAGCTCAGGACGAGGGCCGCAAGGCTGATCCCTCCAACTTCCTTCTTATGCACGCTATGGGTCCCAACGTTGCGGGCGTTATCGGCTCTGCAGTTGCAGCCGGCGTATTCCTCAGCTTCTTCCGTTGATCGGAGGCGGCATTCTAATGAAAGGATGATAAAACATTGAATAAATCTTTTGATAACGAAAAGAAAGTTTTGATCACAGAGACCGTTCTCCGTGATGCTCATCAGTCGCTGGCGGCTACCCGTATGACGACCGAGGAGATGATTCCCATTCTCGACGATATGGATAAGGTCGGCTACTACTCCGTTGAGGCGTGGGGCGGCGCAACCTTTGATTCCTGTCTGAGATTCCTCCATGAGGACCCCTGGGCAAGACTCCGTACCATCAAGGATCATATGAAGAATACAAAGCTTCAGATGCTCTTCCGCGGTCAGAACATTCTCGGCTACCGTCACTACGCTGACGACG
>CAZABU010000224.1:0-1574 GCA_964483225.1 uncultured Ruminococcus sp.
AAAAAATAAAAAAGAAACTAGCCCAAACACATTTTACTGTATTTGAGCTAGTCCCTTTGTAAATTTAAGTTGTCAAAATTAGACTCTGAAGGTGATATCACCGTAGGTGGGCATAGGCCAATATTCTCTGTCAGTGAGAGTTTCCATCTCGTCGACCGCGCGGCGCAGAGCGTCCATCTTCGGGATAACGGAGGACTGATAGTAGAAGGCTGCCTCCTCGTCGGAGGGCTTGGCAACTGCGATTTTTTCCACGCGCTCAAGGGCGGTGTAGGCCTCGTAGGTGCGACCGAGCAGGTCGGAGAGCTTCTCGATTATCTCACATTCGCAGGATACCGATGCGTTCTTTACGGCCATGCGCTTCGCGTTCACCGAATCCGAAAGCACGCCGATATACTTTGATACCGCGGGAATGATATCGCGCACGGTCATCTCCAGCATGGTGCGAGCCTCAATGTTTTTGATCTTACGGTAGCTCTCGAAATAGATCTCCCGTCTTGCGTTCATTTCCGCCTTGCTCATTACGCCGAACCTGCCGAAGAGCTCAACGTTCTTCTCATCGGTGAAGTGGGCGTAGGCCTCGGGGGCGGACTTGAAGTTGTAGAGCCCTCTTTCCATCGCCTCGGCCTCCCATTCCTTCGAGTAGGAGTTGCCGGAGAAGAGAATGCGGCTGTGGTTGCGAAGGGCGTTGCAGATAAGGCCGTTGAGGGTCCTGTCGAAGTCCACGGTCTCCTCAAGCTCGTTTGCAAAGTCGGAGAGCGCCTCGGCCACCGCCGTGTTGATAACGATGTTGGCCATAGCGATATTCTGCGACGAGCCGACCATTCTGAACTCGAACTTGTTACCCGTAAAGGCAAAGGGCGAGGTGCGGTTTCTGTCCGAGGTGTCCTTGCGTATCGTGGGAACGGTGGTAACGCCGAGGGACATATACTTGCGCTCGGCCTTCGAGAAGCGGGAGCCGTCTATATAGGAGTGAACGAGGGCCTCCAGCTCGTCGCCGAGGAAGATCGAAATGATGGCAGGGGGGGCCTCGTGACCGCCAAGACGGCAGTCGTTACCCGCCGTAGCGGCAGATATGCGAAGCAGATCCTGGTACTTGTCCACCGCGGTGATGACGGCGGCAAGTATAAGCATAAACTGCTTGTCCTCCGCGGGATTCTTTCCGGGCTTGAGAAGATTCTTGCCCGTGTCGGTGCCGATGGACCAGTTGTTGTGCTTACCCGAGCCGTTAATGCCGTCGAAGGGCTTCTCCGCCAGAAGGCAGGCCATGCCGTACTTCGGCGCCAGGGTGCGCATATATTCCATCGTCAGAAGATTGTGGTCAACGGCGATGTTGGTGGTTTCGTATATGGGTGCCAGCTCGTGCTGTGCGGGTGCTGCCTCGTTGTGCTTGGTCTTTGCGCTGATTCCCAGCTTCCAAAGCTCCATATCCAGCTCCTTCATAAAGGCGCTGACACGGGTGGGCAGGGCACCGAAATAGTGGTCCTCAAGCTCCTGTCCCTTCACGGCAGGCGCGCCAAAGAGCGTGCGTCCGCAGTAGAAGAGGTCGCGGCGAGCCTTGAAGTCCTCCTCGTCAA
>CAZABU010000225.1:0-1548 GCA_964483225.1 uncultured Ruminococcus sp.
AGGCAAGCAGTTTATACCTACTACGATGCCTATGCCTTCGCAGGGGGGCCTTTCCAAGGTGGTGGACGTGCTTGATTACGGTGACAGACTCACGAAAAACGGTCTCTCTCTCCTGAATGGCCCCGGCAACGATATCGTTGCTATAACAAACCTTATGGCGGCGGGCGTTCATATCATACTCTTTACCACCGGCAGAGGCACCCCCGTTGGCGCTCCCGTTCCTACGGTAAAGATCGCCACCAACCATTCTCTTGCGGAGCGCAAGAGCAGCTGGATCGACTTTGACGCCTCTCCCACCCTTGAGGGAAAGCCCCTGACCGACGAGCTCTTCGATTACGTCATCGGTGTTGCAAGCGGCAACGAAACCAGAAACGAGATCAATGATTACAGAGAAATTTCAATATTTAAGGACGGTGTAACGCTATGAGTTTTATTAATGATAACTTTATGCTTAAAAGCGAGGTAGCAAAGAAGCTTTACGCGATGGTAAAGGATCTTCCCATCATCGACTATCATTGCCACCTTCAGCCGAGGCAGATCGCAGAGAACTACCAGTTCAAGAACGCCTTCGACCTCTTCCTCGGCGGTGACCACTACAAGTGGCGTCAGATGCGCTCCAACGGTATTCCTGAGGAATACGTGACCGGAGAGGCTGACGAGTACGATAAGTTCAAGGCCTTCGCAAGAACGATGCCTCTCCTCATCGGTAACCCCCTCTATCACTGGACTCACCTGGAGCTCAAGAGATACTTCGATATCGACGAGCCCCTCTCCGAGGAATCCTGCGAGAGGATCTGGAACAAGTGTAACGAGTGCCTTGCAAAGCCGGAGTTCAGAGCCCGGGAGCTTATCAAGAGATCTAACGTTGAGGTCATCTGCACCACCGACGATCCCATTGATACTCTTGAGTATCACGCGGCACTTAAAGACTTCTCCACCAAGATCCTTCCCACCTTCCGCCCCGATAAGGCCGTTGAGATCGGCAAGGATACCTTCGTTCCCTATGTCGAGCAGACCGGCGTTAAGACCTACGCCGAGCTTATCGCTTGGATAAAGAGCAGAATTGCTTACTTCAACGATTTCGGCTGCCGTCTTTCCGATCACGCACTCGAGTACGTTCCCTTCGGCGTTGGTGACCCCGAGGCCGCCTTCAACAAGCGTATGGCAGGCGAGGCACTTACCAAGGAGGAGATCGACGCCTTCAAGACTGCGGTGCTCAAGGCCTGCGCAGAGGAATACACCAAGCTCGGCTGGACTATGCAGCTTCACATCGGTGCTCTCCGTAACAACAACGGCAGAATGTATAAGAAGCTCGGCCCCGACACCGGCTACGATTCCATCAACGACCTTTGCATCGCAGAGGCCCTCGGCGCATTTATGAACCATCTTGAGGAGTCCGAGGTTCTTCCCAGAACCATTCTCTATACCCTCAATCCCAAGGATAACTATGTCCTTGGCACCATGCTCGGCTGCTTCCAGGATTCCACCGTTCCCGGCAAGATCCAGTTTGGCTCCGGCTGGTGGTTCAACGATCAGCGCGACGGTATG
>CAZABU010000226.1:0-1515 GCA_964483225.1 uncultured Ruminococcus sp.
AGGAGATCGCAATCAAGGAGCGTGAGCTTGACGCAGAGATCAAGAAGCAGGCAGACGCCCTCAAGTACAAGTCCGAAAAGCAGGCCGAGGCCGACCTCATCAAGCGCCAGCGCGAGGCAGACGCCCGTCAGTACGAAGCACTCCGCGCCGCAGAGGCAAAGAAGGCCGAGGCAGAGGCTCTCCGCTACGCTATGGAGCAGGAGGCAGAGGGTATCAGAGCCAAGGGCCTTGCAGAGGCTGAGGCTATCGAGAAGAAGGCCGAGGCTCAGAAGAAGATGGGTGAGGCATCGGTGCTCGAGATGTACCTCTCGGCTATGCCCGAGATCGTCAGAAACGCCGCAGCACCTCTGGCGCAGACAGACAAGATCGTTATGTACGGCGACGGCAATTCCTCAAAGCTCGTCCGCGACGTTATGAACAGCTCCAGCCAAATAATGGAGGGTATAAGAGAGTCCACGGGCATTGACCTCGGCTCCATGCTCTCCGGCTTCGTCGGCGGCAAGGCTGCAGTGGCTACCACCGAGGACAGCGCCGAATAACCTAAAGGTAAGTAAACTAAAGTTAGCAAAAGATGCAAAAAGCGCACGCGGGAGCCTCGGCTCCCGCGTGTTTGTTTTTCTTATATTCTGTCTTGACCGTTTCCATATTCCCGTTTCATAGCTTCTATGGAAACCACCCATTGTTTGCCGAACTTGCAAACGTCAACGCCGTTGACCAGCTTGCCATAGGTAATTGCTTTACGGAGCGTGCTTTCATTAAGTCCCCAAAGCTCGGTGGCATCGCTAAACGCCATCAGCCCGTCAAATGGAGTATCGACCCGAACGCCATTCTCCCAAAGCTCGTCGCAGGAAAGGTCAAGGTCGTCGTTCCATACAATACCGTAACCGCCTACGTCAACAGACACGCAAGCAAATTCCTGAGGACTGTCCTTCAGCTCTGCAAAAACGGGTATTTTTTCAAACAAGGGCTTCACGTCGTAGATCTTCGTTACCCCCTCCGAAAACTGAACGCTCAATTTGTATTCGGGGAGAGCAGAAACGTTTTTGATTTTGTGAAACATAGTACTACCTCCTTATTCGAGCGGCGGGATATTCTTAAACTCCTGCGTTTTCCAAATTTCCATCAAGGTGTCCTTGTGCATAGCGATCCATTCCTGTACCATATTCATCGCTTTACTCGGCAGATGCCCTTCAAGCACCTCCCCCGTCATAAAATCAATTGCCGCAACATCCTCGTTATAAATTGCATGTATGTGCGGCGGATTATGCTCACTTTGCAGAAAATACATTCTGATAACGATCCCGTAGAATCTTGATAATACAGGCATTTTGCCTCTCCTTTTGTTTTATTGCCACTTATATTATATCACGGTACCGTGATTTTGTCAACGGTTTCTCTTGAATTATTTTAATTTAACGCAGTACCGGGCAATTTATACAATCAGCATCGCGTCGCCGATCTGTATGGGATATAAGATTGGTAATTTCACATAACCAATCGGTAATTTTTAATGCT
>CAZABU010000227.1:0-1506 GCA_964483225.1 uncultured Ruminococcus sp.
GGTACCGATGAGATAGAGGTCCTCGCCCTCGATCTTATACATCATCGCGTCCATCTCCGCAAAGGACATAACTCCGGTAACAACGGAGGATCTGATCATGAAGGGGGGCACGCAGTAGGTGAAGCCGCGGTCGATCATAAAATCGCGGGCATAGGAAATGACTGCGGAATGGAGTCTTGCAATATCGCCCATCAGGTAGTAGAAGCCGTTACCTGCAACGCGGCGCGCGGAATCCAGGTCAATACCTGCAAAGCGCTCCATGATTTCGGTGTGGTAGGGGATCTCGAAGGGGGGCGTTACGGGCTCGCCGAAGCGCTCTACCTCAACGTTCTCGGAATCGTCCTTACCTACGGGAACCGAGGGGTCGATGATGTTGGGAATTATCATCATGATCTTGGTAACCTTCTCGGAAAGCTCGGCCTCGCGAGCCTCGCAAGCGGCAAGCTCTGCGGCCTGCTCTGCAACCAGCTTCTTTGCCTCCTCGGCCTCGGCAAACTTCTTCTGTCCCATAAGGGCGCCGATGGACTTGGAAACCTTGTTACGGTTTGCGCGAAGGTCGTCTGCCTTCTTCTTGTTTGCACGAAGCTCCTCGTCGAGGGCAATAACCTCGTCAACCAGGGGCAGCTTTGCATCCTGGAACTTCTTTCTGATGTTTTCCTTTACAACATCAGGGTTCTCTCTTAAAAATTTGATATCAATCATTTTTATATCTCCTTTTATTTATTATCTCGTTAAATTATTTGCCCTTATATCCCCAAACCACGGGACAGTCGCCGTTCCACCCGTCCTCAAAGCCACCGGGGCTCTCCGCAGCCTCGCAGTAGATGGTAAGCGAGTCACACCCCGAAAATGCACTGTCGCCTATAGATGTTACGCTGTTCGGGATTGTTACGCTTGTAAGGCTTTCGCACCCCTTGAATGCACTGTCGACTATAGAGGTTACGCTATCCGGGATCGTTATGTTCGTAAGGCTTTCGCACCCCTCGAATGCACCGCCACCTATAAAGGTTACACTATTCGGAATCGTTATGTTCGTAAGGCTTTCGCACCCCGAAAATGCGCCGTGGCCTATAGATGTTACGCTGTTCGGGATTGTTACGCTTGTAAGGCTTTCGCACCCCTTGAATGCACTGTCGACTATAGAGGTTACGCTATCCGGGATCGTTATGTTCGTAAGGCTTTCGCACCCCTCGAATGCACCGCCACCTATAAAGGTTACACTATTCGGAATCGTTATGTTCGTAAGGCTTTCGCACCCCGAAAATGCGCTAACGCCTATAGAGGTTACACTATTCGGGATCGTTATGTTCGTAAGGCTTTTGCACCACGAAAATGTGCCGTAGCCTATAGAGGTTACACTATCCGGGATCGTTATGTTCGTAAGGCTTTTGCAATCATAAAATGCACTGTCGCCAATAGCAGTAACACCGTCGGGAATAGAAAAACTACTATCCTTCTTTCCGGGTGCATAGCTATGTAACGTCGTTCCTCCATCAGAGTACAAGT